>CAZQWR010000007.1:0-26557 GCA_964597085.1 uncultured Cryptobacterium sp. | reverse complement strand
GCACATTTTCGACACCTCGATATTTGCACGCATAACGTGTTCAAATTTGGTTAGGAAGGTTTGTTAACGAACGCGGAAAAGCTTCGTAACATCCGCGAAGCCGCTGGGTAACACAGCCGAAACAGAAAACATCTGAACGCGTTCAAACACCCATTTCAGGCAACAGGAAGGTATCAGTTAGGGCATTTCAATGGTAAAGAACTCCCCTTTTGCAATAAAACCCCGCCCTGGAAAACCAGGGCGGGGTTTTAGCTGCTGTTAAAACAGAATATGACCGAGAGGCTAAAGCTAGATTAGATTCCTTTACAAGAATGAGTGCACCAAAGCAAAGCCGAACAACTAAGCTACAGCTTGATTATTGTTCCTTGCGCATAACCTGCAAAACCGCATCTTGGATGCCTGCAACGTCTATGCCGCAATCCGCCAAGAGCTGACCAACCTTGCCTTGCGCAACGAACCTATCGGGCAAGCCAAGAGTGCGCAGATTCGGGGAAAGGCCTTCGGTGGCAAGCACTTCGGCCACGCCTTCACCGGCACCGCCGTTTATAACGCCATCTTCAACGGTAACCACGGCGCCGGTTTGCGCAGCAGCTCGAATAGCTTCAACATCGAGCGGCTTTACCCAACGCATATCTACCACGCGAACGGAATAGCCCAGATCGGCCAGGTTCTGCGCAGCTTCATTGGCGTAACCAACCATACGGCCAAACGCAAGAATGCAAGCATCGGAACCCTCACGCACAACGCGGCAGGTGCCAGGCTTCATAAGCAAAGCATCGTCGGGCATGGGAACACCGCAGGCTTCGCCACGAGGATAGCGAATAGCAACCGGCCCGCCGATACGCAGTGCCGTGTGAAGAGCATGAAACAGCTCGGCCTCGTTGGAGGGAGCGATTATCTTCATGTTGGGGATGGTGCGCATCATGGCCATATCGAACATGCCGTGATGCGTGGGGCCGTCTTCACCCAGCAAGCCAGCACGGTCGAGGCAGAACACCACATCGAGGTTCTCAAGCGAAACGTTGATGATGGCCTGATCAAAAGCGCGCTGCAGGAAGGTAGAATACATTGCCACAACGGGCTTCAGGCCGCCTAAAGCCAAACCGCTTGCCATGCCAACGGCATGCTCTTCGGCAATGCCCACATCGAAACAGCGCTCGGGGTGCTCATTGGCGAACGCACGCAGGCCCGTACCATCCACCATTGCAGCAGACACAGCGCAGATTCGGTCATCAAGCGCAGCTTCAGCGCAAAATGCCTTCGAGAAAACCTGAGTATAGGTAAGCGCCTTAGGGGCTGGCTTCAAGCTCTTGCCCGTTTCGATATCGAAAGGGCCAACGCCGTGGAAGCTTGCAGGGTCTTTTTCGGCGGGCTCGTAGCCAGCGCCCTTCTTGGTAACCACATGCACCAATACAGGAACTTCCGATTCAAGCGCATGGCCGATAGTGCGACGCAACGCCGTAATGTTATGGCCGTCTACCGGCGGGGTGCAAACGATACCCAGTTGCTCAAAAAGCATGGTATCGGGAAGCACGAACTGCTTGAGCGATTCTTTAGCGGTTTTGCCGAACTTCACCATTGCCTTACCTGCAACACCCAGGGAGTTCTCCATGAAATCCTGCATGCTGTCGCGGCCCTTACGGTAGTTGTTGGTAACACGCAATGCGCCCAAGTGCATTGCCATGGCACCAACGTTGCGTGAAATGCTCATTTCGTTGTCGTTCAAGATGATAACCAGGGGCGTTTGCGCCTGGCCAATATCGTTCAGGGCCTCGAACGCCATGCCACCGGCCAAGGAAGCATCGCCGATAAGGGCCACGATATTCTGCTTTTCGCCGCGCAAATCGCGCGCACGGGCCAAACCGCACGCCACCGAAAGGGAATCGGAGGCATGACCCGAAGGATGCACGTCATGCGCGCTGCTGTGCGGTTTAGGGAAGCCGGAAAGCCCCTTGTACTGTCGCAGCGTATCGAACTCGGCCAAACGGCCGGTAACCAACATATGCGTATAGCTTTGATGACCCACGTCGAACAGGAAACGGTCATGGGGCGAATCGATGAGCGAATGAACCGCCAGGGTAATTTCAACTGCACCCAAATTAGAGGCCAGATGACCACCGTTTTTCGATGTCACCCGAAGGATTTCCTGACGAATTTCGCTTGCCAGAATGGAAAGCTCCTCATCGGTGAGGAGCTTGAGTTTATCAGGGGAATCGATGGAGTCTAGAATGCGAGCCATGTAAGCCTCCTTCTATTCACCGTTCGCTTCATTTTGCTGCTTGGGGGCAGCGGATTCAGCCTGTACCTGCGGCTGTTGAGCCTGATCGGCGGCTTCTGCGGTGTTAGCCGCTATCCCCTCTTCCATAATACGCGAAGCGGCCAGGCCAATGCCCACCGCTTCTTCGTAAAGGCCCAAAGCCTGATCGAGAGGCAGCTCCTCATCGCTTACCGCCTCAACGATTTCATCGAGGCGGGCTTTGATGTCCTCGAAGGTCTGAGGAGCCTGCGCTTCCATTATGCCTGCTCACTTTCAAGCTGGGTGGCGATGCGACCAAGAATGCCGTTAATGAAGCGGGGGCTATCGTCACCACCGAATTCTTTGGCAAGGTTAACCGCTTCGTTGATGGAAACAGAAACAGGAACGTCCTTCACAAAACACATTTCGTAAGTGGCCAAGCGAAGCAGGGAACGGTCTACCACGGGCATGCGCTCCATGGTCCAATTTTCGCTTGCAGCAACGATATGGGAATCGATTGCCTCCAGGTTTTCACGCGTGCCTGCAAGCAGGTTCACCGCGTAATCGTCCAAGCCCTGGGTTTCGGGCACAAGCTGACCTTCCTCAACCAACTGGCTGGGGTTCTTTCCAAGGATTTCGCCCTGGTACATAAGCTGCAAAGCATGCTTGCGAGCAAGCATGCGCTCTTCATGCTGAGGTGCGTTAGACACGTGCGGCTCCTAATCCTGGAAAACGATGCCGTCAACGCGAATGTCCACGCGGGAAACGGCAAGACCCACCTGGGCAAGAACGGCATCAGCAACGGCGGCGCGTACCATGTTGGCGGTTTCGTTCAAGGAGAAACCAGAGATTACGCGAAGAGATACAGCAACCTGCACAGAATTGTCTTCAGCAACTTCAACCTTCACGCCTTCGGCAGACTGCTTGAAGGAAAGAAGCGAACGAATGCCAGAAGGGGCGGCGCCAACAGATGCAACGCCGGGAACATCGCGTACTGCCAGCGTGATGATGGTTTCAACTACGCCCGGGGCGATAGCCATGCTTTCAGTGTTGATATCGGACATGTTATTCGTCCCCCATTTCTGTCTCGATGAAGTCGGTGTACACCCTGCCTTCCTTGAAGGCTTCCTTTTCCAGAACCTCAAGATGGAAGGGAATGGTGGTTTTGATGCCCTCGATGACGAATTCCTGCAAAGCGCGCTTACCGCGTGCTACGCACTCTTCGCGATCGGTGCCCCAAACAATGAGCTTGGCAACCATGGAATCATAGTAAGGCGAAATGCGGTCGCCCTGCTTGATGTAGGTTTCAACGCGCACGCCAGGGCCGCCAGGAACCTCGAAACGGGTAATGGTGCCAGGGCACGGGCGGAAGTCGTGTTCAGGGTCTTCAGCATTGACGCGGAACTCCATAGCATGGCCGAACGGCGAAAACGGAGCGCGGTCGATGCAACTGATAGGCTCGCCAGAAGCGATGCGAAGCTGCTCTTTGATGATATCGGTACCAGTGATGAGCTCGGATACCGGATGCTCAACCTGAACGCGCGTGTTCATTTCCATGAAGTAGAACTTGCCATCGGTATCGAGCAAGAACTCGATGGTGCCGGCATTTTCATAGCCGGTGGCACGGACTGCCTTAACGGCGGCAACGCCCATGGCACGGCGAATTTCATCGGTAAGGGCCGGTGAAGGTGCTTCTTCCAGCAGCTTCTGATGGCGACGCTGCAGCGAGCAGTCGCGCTCGCAGAGCGAAATGCGGTTGCCGTGCTTATCGGCCAGGATCTGAACCTCTACGTGACGTGGGCGCAGAACAAGCTTTTCCAGGTACACATCGCCATTGCCGAACGCAGCCTGAGCCTCGTTCTTTGCAGCCATGAATTCCTTTTCCAAGTCGGCAGGGTCGTGCACTTCGCGCATACCCTTGCCGCCACCACCGGCGGAAGCCTTCACCAAAACGGGATAGCCAACGTTTTCGGCGAACTTGCGAGCCTCTTCAACGGTTTCGATTACGCCATCGGAGCCGGGCACGGTGGGAACGCCGCACATCTTCATGGTTTCACGAGCGGCAGCCTTGTTGCCCATAGCATCGATGCAATCGGGCGAAGGGCCGATGAACACCAGGTCGTTGTCGGCGCAGGCGCGGGCGAAATCGGAGTTTTCGGCCAAGAAGCCGTAACCCGGATGGATTGCCTGGCAACCGGTGTTAACAGCTGCGGCAATGATGGAAGACATAACCAGGTAGCTCTTGTTGGCAGGAGCCGGGCCGATGCAAACCTTTTCATCGGCGTACTGCACTGGCGAGGTGTTGGCGTCTTCGGTGGAGTAAACCGCAACGGTTTTCACGCCCAGCTCTTTGCAGGCGCGCATGATGCGAAGAGCAACTTCGCCGCGGTTTGCTATGAGTACTTTTTCGAACATTTATGCATTCTCCGGACCAATAGCGTCGTGAGTGTTATGGGGCTCGATGTAGAACAACGGGGTGCCGAACTCAACAGGGGTTGCATCTTCAAGGCAAACCTCGCGAACGGTACCCATTTCCTCTGCCCCGATTTCGTTCATGAGCTTCATTGCCTCAACGATGCACAGCGTCTGGTTGGCGGCAACCTCATCGCCCACTTCAACGAATGCGGGCTCACCCGGCGCAGGTGCTGCGTAGAACGTACCAACCATGGGCGAGGTTACGCAGTGCCAGCTTGCGGGGCGGGAATTTTCTGCGGCAGGGGCAGCAGGTGCGACAGCTGCAGCAGGAGCCGCAGGGGCTGCGGCGACAGGAGCTGCGGCGGCAACAGGAGCAGCAGCGGCAGCGCCGGGCATACGGACGGAAATACGTGCGCCTTCTTCCTCAACGACGATCTCGCCTACGCCGCTTTCCTCGGCAACGCGAACGAGCTCTCGAATCTGATTGATATCCACGTAATCTTCCTCCTTGGTATTGCTCGACTCCTCTTCCAGAAGGAAGTCGACCTTTTCAGATGTGCGATGTTTGCTTAGGTAAGTGCGCGCCTCATTGGGGAACAGCGCGTACATGAGTACGTCTTCTTCGCTCTTCGCCAAGTCGCCAATTTCTTCTTCCAGCTCGGCGAAAGTGGTGGTTACCAGGGAACCTGGAGCCACGCTTGGGTCCAGAACCTGATCGGACTCGGTTACCACGCGAGCAACAACCTCGGGAGCCATGGGGCCGGGAGCCTTGCCGTAGTAGCCGCAGATGTAGTCCTTCATTTCCTTGGAAACAACACTCCAGCGCTTGCCGGTAAGAACATTGAACACAGCCTGGGTGCCCACGATCTGGGAAAGCGGGGTTACCAGCGGCGGATAGCCAACCTCGGCGCGAACGCGAGGAATTTCTTCCATTACATCGTCCAAACGGTCGAGCGCATTCTGGATTTCCAGCTGGGAAACCAGGTTCGACATCATGCCGCCGGGCACCTGATGGGAGTACACCTTCATGTGAGTGAGCGAAGAAACGCCGCGCTTGTAATGGCCACGCTTGCGCACTTCCTCCCAGTACTCGGAGATTTCGAAGAGCAGGCCCAGGTCGAGGCCAGTATCGTAACGGCTTTCCTGCAAGGCAGCTACAAGCATTTCTACAGCAGGCTGCGAATTGCCGAATGCCAACGGAGCACTTGCCGTGTCAACAATGGCGGCGCCAGCTTCAGCAGCCTTCAGATAATTAGCAGGAGCCATGCCGCCAACGTAGTGGCAGTGAACATGAATGGGCAGGCCGATTTCTGCGTTGAATGCCTTGACCATGCGCTCGGTACGATAAGGGGTAAGCATGCCTGCCATGTCTTTGATGGCGATGGAGTCGGCGCCCAAATCCTTGAGCTGCTGACCGTATTCCAAGAAGCTATCGAGCGTATGAACAGGCGACATGGTGTAGGAAATAGCGCCTTCGAAGTGGCCGCCGCATTCCTTGATGGCTTCTGCGGAGTCGACGACGTTGCGAATGTCGTTCAAAGCGTCGAACACGCGGAAAACATCGATGCCGTTGCGATGCGATGCAGCAATGAAGCGGGAAACCACTTCCTTGGAATAATGCTTGTAGCCAACCAGGTTCTGGCCGCGGGTAAGCATAGAAAGACGCGTGTTGGGGGTTTTGGCCTTGATGGAACGAAGACGATCCCAAGGATTTTCATCCAGGAAGCGCAGGCAGGTGTCGAACGTTGCACCGCCCCAAGCCTCGATTGCCCAATAACCAACGCGATCCATCTTAGGCAAGATCGGGAGCATATCGCCGATCGGCATGCGCGTTGCCCAAAGGCTCTGCTGGCCGTCGCGAACAGTGGTGTCCATGATCTGAAGCTTTCCCAAGTGTTTCGCACCTCCTAAACAAGAGTTTGCAATTTATCAAAATGCAGTTACAGAAAAACGAGTGTTAAGTATAAAGCACGGGGCGCCGAAGCGCCCCGTAGCAATAAGAATTAACAGTAAGGATGCACAGACTAGACACGCTTAACGAATCGGCCGTCGCGAGAGTCGATCTGAAGAACATCGCCAATTTCAACAAAGGTGGGAACCTGGATGGTTACGCCGGTTTCGAGCGTTGCGGGCTTGGTGGTGTTGGTAGCAGTATCGCCCTTGAAGCCAGGCTCGGTTTCGGTAACCTCGAGCTCTACGAACATGGGAGGCTCGATGGAGATGAGCTCGTCGCCAGCGTACATGAGGGTTGCTTCCTCGTTTTCCTTCAGCCAGTTGGCAGCAGAGCCAACGGTTTCAGCGGGGATGGCCAGCTGCTCGTAGGTGTTGGAATCCATGAAGTTGAAGTCGGTGCCATCGCTGTAGAGGTACTGCATCTTCTTGGTTTCCAGGCGAACGGCCTCGAACTTGGTGCCGGAGTTGAAGGTGTAGTCGACAACGCGGCCGGTCTTGATGTCGCGGAGCTTGGTGCGGACGAATGCACCGCCCTTGCCAGGCTTTACATGCTGGAATTCAACGATGGTGCAGAGCTTGTTGTTGTACTCGATGCACATGCCGTTACGGAAGTCGGCGGTAGAGATTGCCACGATATGCTCCTTTTGAAACGAGTTTTTTGCGATCAAACCAGACCAGTATACCTGATTGGCTAGGATACGATAACCATTTCATGGGTGCTCTGCGTAAGCACTTCATAGCCATGGCTTCGCACAACGCCGTAATCTTCCAGGCGCATGCCGAATTTTCCAGCTATGTAGATGCCCGGCTCAACCGTTACCACGTTGCCAGCGGCCAAAGGCTTGGGGTTGCGCGGCGAAAGGTTAGGCGACTCGTGGATGTCGAGCCCCACGCTATGCCCGAGCGAATGGCCCATGGCACCTGCAAAGCCGCCTTCGGCAAGCACCTCTTCGGCGTGGTTGTGAGCTTCGGCGCCGGTAACGCCCGCACGCACCATGGCTTCGCATTCCTCGTTGGCGCGGCGAAGCGTTTCCCAGGCGTGCTTGAGCTCGGCACTGGGCTGGCCCACGAACACCGTGCGCGTCATATCGGAACAGTAACCGGCATAGCGCGCACCGAAGTCCATAACCACGGCGTCGCCTTCGGCCAAGCGCGTTTCGCCCGGGATGGCATGGGGCGATGCCGCATGGGCGCCGGTAGCTACGATGGTACCGAAGGCCAAGCCCTCGGCCCCTTCCTCGAACATATAGTTGTCCAATTGCAGCTGAACCTCGCGCTCGGTAAGCCCTGCGTGCATGAACTCAACAATGCGGCTGAAGGCGCGGTCGGTGATGGCCTGGGCCTTGCGCATAGCCTCTATCTCCGTTTCGTCCTTCACCTGGCGAAGCTCTTCTGCAAAACCGCTAAGTTCTACCAGCTGAACCTGGGGCATTTCCGCAAACGCCTGCTCAAGATTGCGAAATTCGGCGAGAGTAAGGCTATCTTCGATGCCAACCTTCACTTCGGGTTCGACACCTTGCTCTTCAACCGCGCTGGCAAGAAAGGCGCTATGGGCGCAAACGGTGTTATCGATTTCGATGGGTGTGCCCTGGGCACGGCTTTGCAGGGCTTCGAAATAACGCGAATCGGTATGCAACCTGCAAGCCTGCGCCGTAAGCACCACGGCGTGCGCCGGCTCGTCGTCGAACACGCGCTCGAACCCAGTAAGCCATGCCACGTTGGTAAGGCCGCGCACATAGAGCACGTCCAGGCCCTGCTGAACCATCTTTTGCCTGAGTGCCGCCAAGCGGGCTTGGCTGAACGCCATAGCGCTCCCCTCTTTCTGCGCAGTACTGCGCCTATAGCAAGAACAGGGCTTTCGCCCTGCCCTAAACGATATTTATTCCAGGCTGCGCTGCCACGCCGCCAAGTACTCCAGCACGAAATCGTCTTCCAGCTCGCACACTTCCCATTGCCCGCAGGCTGAAGGAAGAACAAAGCGGAGCTTTCCAGAGCGAACCTTCTTATCGCCCTTCATAAGCTGCAGCAAACGCTCGGGCTTCGCCTTAAGCTCGAGCTCGGGCAAGCCCAGGGCATCGAGCAAAGTATCCTGGGCGCTAACGAACTCCATGGAAGCGCCCAGCTTGACCACCGCCAAACGCGCGGCAAAACGCATGCCCTGCGCCACCGCGTGGCCGTGCGAGTACACGCCGTAGCCCGCTTCGGTTTCGATAGCATGGGCCAAAGTATGGCCGTAGTTCAGGCATTCACGTACGCCCTTGGTTTCTTCCTGGTCGCGAGCAACCACGGTTGCCTTGAACACAATGCAGCGCTTTACGGCCTCTTGCACCACTTCAGGCTTACGAGCGGCCATTTCTTCGGCATGCTCGTAGAGCCAGAAGAAAAATTCCTCGGAATCGATTACCGCCGATTTGGCAATCTCACCGCAGCCACAAGCCCATTCGCGCGGCGGCAAGGTTTCGAGCGTGGCTACATCGGCCAAAACCAAGAGCGGCTGGCAGAAGGTGCCCACTAGGTTCTTGCCCGCTTCGAGGTTGATGGCGGTTTTCCCGCCTACGGAAGAATCCACCATGGAAAGCAGCGTGGTGGGAACCTGCACAATGCGAAGGCCGCGCATGAACGTGGAGCCGGTGAACCCGGCCAAATCGCCCACAACGCCGCCGCCAAGCGCCACAACCAGCGAATCGCGGCTCAGGCCGCAATCAACCATGGCGTTCCAGATCTCGGTAGCGCAGGCAACAGATTTTGCGCCTTCGCCCGCAGGAACGGTGATAACAGAAACCTGATAGCCCTGTGCATCAAGCGAAGCTTTGGCCGCAGGCAGGTAACGTTTAGCAACCTCCGAATCGGTAACCACCAAAGCCTTGGGGTTTGCATCGAGCTTACGCAGCTCGGTGCCCAGGCTGTTCAGTGCACCGCCCGAAACAAGCACGTCGTAAGCGCGCTCGCCGGGAATATCAACCACAATTCGGGCCACTGCTATGCCTGCTCCACCATCACGCCGGCCTCGAGCAGATGCTCTACAACCTCTTCGGCAACCTCACGGATGCTGCGGCCTTCGGTGTTCACCTCAACGTCTGCAGCAGCCTCGTACTGGGGCTGGCGCTCCACGATGGTCTTGCGCGCGGTTTCCAGGTTCTTGAACATGGGGCGCGAATCGGTGTTCGGGATACGGGCAGCTGCAGCATCGGCAGAAACCTTCAGGTACACCACATAACCGGCATCCTTCATGATCTGCGCGTTTTCGGGGCGCTTGGTAACTACGCCACCGCCGCAGCCGATAAGGCGGGGCGAACGGGAGGCAAGGTCGCGCAGAACATCGGTTTCGATATCGCGGAAGGCCTCTTCTCCGTCTTCGGCGAAGATGTCGGCAACGATGCGGTCTTCGCGAAGCTCCAGGTACTCATCGGCATCGATAGATGCAACGCCGCAGGTAACGGCGATTTGCTGGGAAACGGAGGTTTTACCAGCGCCCATGAAGCCGATGAAGAATACCGGCTTGGTAAGAACGTACTTGCTAACGTGACGGGTTGCTTGCTCGGTCATTGATTCTCCTAGGGGGACGGGGAACTATGCAAAAGGCGCCGATGAGGAACGCTCACCGGCGCCTAGATGCGCAATTGCTAACGCGACATGGTTTTGACGCGCTCTTTGTAGTTGGCGATGTTTGCCTTGATGTCGGTCATATTATCGGAGCCGAACTTGGAAAGGTAGGCATCGGCCAGAACCAGGGCCACCTCGCTTTCGGCAACCACGGCGGCTGCCGGCACGGCGCAGGTATCGCTGCGCTCCTTTGAAGCGGCGTCCACTTCCAAAGTATCAAGGTTCACCGTGTTCAGCGGCTTGGTAAGGGTGGCGATGGGCTTCATGCCAACGGTAACCACCAAGGGCATCCCTGTAGTCATGCCGCCCTCAAGGCCGCCAGCGTTGTTGGAAGTGCGTACAAACCCCTTGGATTCATCGAGCACGATTTCGTCGTGCACCCGGCTACCAGGACGACGCGTGCATTCGAAGCCCAAGCCGAACTCAACGCCCTTGATAGCGGGAATGCTGAAGATGGCGCCGCCAAGCTTGGAGGTAAGGCGGTCGGTAGGGGTAGCGAAACCGCCAACAGCAGGCAGAAGTCCCGTAACCACAACACGGAACACGCCGCCCAAGGAATCGCCCTGCTCCTTTGCTGCATCAATGGCAGCGATCATACGCTCAGACGCTTCGGCACTGGGGCAACGAACTTCACTGGTTTCGATATCAAGCGGCGAATAGGCAACCGCGTCCATCATGGGGTCTTCTTCCTCCATGGCGGCATCACCAATGGAAACCACGTAGCTTTTGATTTCCACGCCAAGCTCAGCCAAGAATTCGCGAGCGATGCCGGAAGCAGCTACGCGCATGGTGGTTTCACGGGCGCTGGAACGCTCCAGAATATTACGGCAATCGTCCATATCGTTGCGAAGCACGCCCAGCAAATCGGCGTGACCAGGACGCGGGGTTACCTCACGGACCAGGTCGGCGGGAGGCTCACCGAACACGGACATGCGCTCGGTCCAATTCACCCAGTCGTGGTTTTCAACCGTAAGGGTTACCGGCGAGCCGATGGTTTTGCCGAAACGCACGCCGGAAGTGATGGAAACCGTGTCCTTTTCGATTGCCTGACGTCCGCCGCGGCCGTAACCGCTCTGCCTACGGGCCAAGTCGGAATTGATGCCCTTTTCGGAAATGGAAAGCCCTGCAGGAACGCCGGAAACAACGGCAGTAAGCGCCGGTCCGTGACTTTCACCTGCTGTGATGTATTGCATAGTGCCTTGCCTTGATTGCATTTGGTTAGAACAGCTTTTGATTCTACCAAAATACCGTTGCACTTTAGCGAGATAGAGCGAATGAAGCGCAAGGGAACAAGAACAGCCTGTGCACGAAACGCGCTAGCGCCGCTGCGCTTCGGTGAACACCGCGCCTTCTGGCTCCCTATCGGCAATGAAGGCACGTTCGATGTTGCGAACCAGCACCGTATGCTTCAAGTCCTCTTCAGCCAAGGGGCACACCAAATAAGCCTTCAGGCCCGCCAGGTGCGCACCCAGAACATCGGTGGAAAGCTGGTCGCCGATCATGAGCGTATTGCTGCGCTTGCCACCGATTTTGCAGCGAGCCATAAAGAATCCGTGCGGCATGGGCTTGCAGGCCTTCGCCACCACGGGAATACCGATATCAGCCGCCATTTCATGCACCGATTTATGCCAGTTGTTTGAAAGAAAGCACAGCTCAACGCCCGCATCTTTTGCGCGCACCAACCAATGGCGCACATCTTTGGGCACTAAATGGTCGGCACGAGAAACGATGGTGTTGTCGATATCGAGCAACGCGTGGGTAAACCCCTGCCCCAGAAGGTCGGCTTCGATATTGATGGCGCTGGTACGCGAAAAGTATCTTTCCGGTTGCAATAGGGGCAAAGCGGCCCGCCTAGGCTCTAGGAATGGTCGGCGATGGTTTGCTGGTGCTCTTCGTAGGTTTTATCGAAGAAGTAATCCACACCGCCATTGGAATTGGGCCAGAAGCTGAAGAAATAGTAATCGTCGAAATCGGACTCGGGCGAGCACACCGCCTGCAGCGCTTCAATGCTAGGGCTGCAGATAGGCGTGGGCGGCAGACCCTTGTGCACACGCGTGTTGTAGGAGCTGTTGGTGTTCCAATCGTACGAATCCAGGTTGTCGCCGATTTCATAGGCCGTGGTGGCATCGCTGCCAAGAGTGCCGTACGACGGGCTGCCCGAAGTGCCCAAACGGTTGTAGAACACAGCGGCCACCTTGGGGAAGGTTTCGCTGGTTGCCTCTTTTTCAACGATAGAGGCAAGAATAAGCGTCTGATAGCTGTTCAAACCCTTGCGGTTAGGGTAGCTGTAATCGAGCGATTCGGTTTCTTCCTTGTACTGGTCGAGCATTTGGCGCACTACCTGATCGGCATCGGCGTTAGCCAAAAGCTCGTAGGTTTTGGGAAACAAGAAGCCTTCCAACGATTTGCTGCCTGCCTTTGAAAGGAAGGAGTAGCTGCTTGCGTACTTGGAGGCATCGGATGCCGCTTCAGTGAATTGATCTGCGGTAATGGAGCCGTTATATGCCTTTTCAACCGCCGTAGCGATGTTGGCAAGCGTAGTACCCTCGGAAACCACCAAGCCAGTTGAAGCAGTAGTGGTAGGGCCGGCAACAAGCGCATCTACCAAATCATCGTTGGAAGTACCGCCTGTAAAGGTGTACACGCCCGACTTCAACGAAGAAGCCGCGCCCTTGGCATTCACCGCAGAAGTGAAATCGCCCTTACGAATGATAAGGCCCGCATCGTAGAGGGAATCTGCGATAGCGGGCAACGTAGAGCCGTCTTCGATCTGAACCGTAACCTGCTGCCCATCGGCAACCATATGGTCGTTGGCGGCTTCAGCACAGCTGGCGTTGATGAACAGCGCCAACAGGATGATGATGAGCGCTGCAACGGCTACGCCAATGGCAATATAAGGGCCCTTCGACTTCTTGGGCCTGATGGCCGAAGTGTCGTAGGTGCGAAACTCGCGTTCACCCCTTGCATGCGCCGCACGGGCCGCATGGGTGGACTTACGGGAATACGTAACCTTCCTGGGACTCATCAAAATACCTTTCAGTTACTTGCAGCATGGCGGGCATCCAACCACGACTGCAAAAACAACGATGCTGCGATCATATCGACTTTACCGCGCATCTCGCGCTCGGAAAAGCCCTGTTCCCGCAGGGAACGCTTTGCCTCCGAAGAGCTTAGGCGCTCATCGGAGAATTCAAGGGGCAGCCCCAAGGTATTGGCAACCTGTTGGGCAACCTCGCGAATATGCTGAGCCTGCGGGCCGGTTTTTCCACCCATGGTTAAGGGCAGGCCGGAAACCAGAAGCTCCGGCTCCCAATCTTCGCACAAACGTCGAAAGCTGGGGGCGTTGGAGCGCACTTCATCGGTGGGGAGCACCACCAAGGGCGTGGCGATTTTTTCCTGCGGATCGCTGATGGCAATTCCGCAGCGAACCTTGCCGATATCAAGGGCCATTACCCTCAATGGTGCTCCTCCCCTACTATCTTTTAAGCGAACAGCTTGCGAGCTGCCTCGAGTGCGGCATCGATACCTGAAGCATCCTTGCCGCCGGCCTGGGCCATGGAAGGCTTGCCGCCGCCACCGCCCTTGATCTCGCGGGCGATTTCCTTGATGACGGCACCGGCGTTGAAGCCCTTGGCAACCGCTTCGTCGGTACCGGCGGCCAGCAAGATGGGCGTGCCGTCGTTGTTGGATGCCAGAACGCAAGCGCCGCCTTCGGGAAGGCGCGAGCGCACAATATCCCAGAAGTTGTGCATGCCGCCGGCATCAAGGCCGTCTTTGCGATGCACGAACACGGGGTATTCGGAGCCAACGGTAAGCTCGAGCAGGTTTTCGGGCAGATCGCCGCCAGCGGCAGCGGCCTTGTTAGCCTTGCTCTTGGAATTGAGCTCGCGCAGCTGGGCCACGTTGGCCTCAACGCGGGCCACCACATCGGCAGTGGGAACACGGAGGGTGCTGGAAAGCTCCTTCACCTGGGCTTCGAAGCCGTTCAGGTACTCAATGGCATCGTAAGAGGTAAGAGCCTCGATACGGCGAAGGTTGGAGCCAACGCTGCTTTCAGAAACGATTTTCACCAAGCCGATTTCCGCGGTGTTTGCCACATGGCAGCCGCCGCACAGCTCCTGTGAGAAATCGCCAACCTCAACCACGCGCACCGTGTCGCCGTACTTTTCGCCGAACAGGGCGGTTACGCCGGCTTCGCGGGCCTTGGCAAGGCTGGTTTCGAAGATATTGGTGGAAATGGCCTGCATGATAACGTCGTTGGCCACCTTTTCAACTTCCTTGATTTGAGCCGGGGTTACCGCCTCGAAGTGGGTAAAGTCGAAACGCAGACGGTCGGGGCCTACATAGCTGCCAGCCTGCTTTACATGAGCACCCAGAACCTGACGCAGAGAAGCGTGCAGAATATGGGTGCAGGTGTGGTTGCGGGAAATGCGTGCGCGGCGCTTGCCGTCCACCTTGGCAGAAAGCTGCGTGCCAACCTTGATGGAGCCGGAAACAACCTTCACCTTGTGGCAAACCAAGCCCTTTTCGGGAGCCTTGGTATCGGTTACCTCCAGCACGGCTTCATCGCCCACCAAGTGGCCGGTATCTCCAACCTCGCCGCCCATTTCAGCATAGAACGGGGTTACATCGAGAATTACTTCCGCTTCTTCACCAGCAGAAAGCTCGGTTGCGCGGGTACCTTCCTTCACCAAGGCGCACACCTTGGCATCGGCCACCAGCTGGTTGTAGCCAACGAACTTGGTAGCGCCCAGCTCCTTCAAAAGCTCGGCATGGATGCCACCGTAAGTGCTCCATGCGGCTTCGGCATCCTTGACGTTTGCCGCACGGGCGCGCTCGCGCTGCTCTTCCATGCAGCGGGCGAACTCTTCCATATCTACGGTGTAGCCGCGCTCTTCGCAGATTTCCTGGGTGATTTCCACAGGGAAACCGTAGGTGTCGTGCAAAACGAACGCGGTTGCACCGGCAAGGGTTTTGCCCTCCAGGGTGGAAAGAGCATCGTCGAGGTAAGCCTGGCCCTGGCGAAGGGTTGCGCCAAAGCGTTCTTCCTCGGAAAGAACGGCGCGCTTGATAAGCTCTTCGTTTTCAACCAGCTCGGGGTAAACAGAGCCATACAGGCTGATGATCTTGTTGATGTAGTGCTCCAGGAAGGCGCCTTCAATGCCAAGGGAATGACCCTTCATAACGGCACGGCGCAGCAAGCGGCGCAGAACGTAGCCGCGGCCTTCGTTGGAGGGAAGAATACCGTCTGCCATCATGAAGGTTACCGAACGGCTGTGGTCGGCCATGATACGCAGACAGGCATCGGTGGCGGTGTCCCTGGCATAGGCCTTGCCAGAAAGCTCTTCGCCTACGGCAACCAGGCTGCGCAGCACGTCGGTGTCGTAGTTGTTGGTTACGCCCTGCATGATAGCGGCAATGCGCTCCAAGCCCATACCGGTATCGATGTTCTTGGTTTGCAGGGGCGCCAGCGTGCCATCTTCCTGGCCGTCGTACTGGGTGAAGACGCAGTTCCAGAACTCAAGGTAGCGGTCGCAGTCGCAACCAGGCTTGCAGTCGGGGCTGCCGCAGCCAACCTCGGGACCCTGGTCAAAGTAGATTTCGGAGCAGGGACCGCAAGGGCCGGTGGGTCCGGCACGCCAGAAGTTGTCTTCCTCGCCAAGCTTGGAAATGTGATCTTCGGGAACGCCCAGGCCCTTCCAAATCTCGATGGTTTCATCGTCGTCTTCGAACACGGTGAAGTAGAGCTTTTCGGCAGGAAGGCCCAGATGCTGAGTGCAGAACTCATAAGCCCAAGCGCACATTTCGCTCTTGAAGTACTTGCCGAAGCTGAAGTTGCCCAGCATCTCGAAGAAGCTCAAGTGGCGAGCATCGCCGATGTTCTCGATATCGTTGGTGCGAACGCACTTCTGCACCGTGGTGGTACCGATGTAGGCGCTATCCAGCTCCTTTTGGTGAAGGAAGTAGGGCTTGAACTGCACCATGCCCGCGCTGGTAAGCAGCAAGCTTGGATCGTCGGGAATAAGGGAGGAAGAAGGCATACGCTTGCAGCCCTTTTCCTCGAAGAAGCTCAGATACTTTTCACGGATCTCAGCAGTAGTCATGTACTTCATGCGATAGCTATCCTCTTCAATTTGAAATCAATGCGAATACGCAAAAGCCGATTCTATCATTAACGGCCCAACGCGGAGTTAGCGCTGAGGGCGATCTACCTCAGGAACAGAAATCTTGCCTTGGCTCCCTGCGTTCACGGCGCCAGCGCCGATGGATTCAACCTCTTCGATAGTGGCGAAACCACCCGTAGCATCGGCAACCGGGTCTACCACCTGGGCAAAACCACCCGTGGCATCTGCCGAAACGTCCACAACCTCGCCAAAACTGCCGGTAGCGTTGGCGGTTGCACTGGCAACGGCGGCGAATTCGCCGGAAACCTCGGTTTCAACGTCTTCCACCATTTGCGGTTCGCCCTTGAAGATAACGCCGTCGGGCGAAACGATTACGCGCCCAGTGCCGCGTTCGAAGTAGTACACGAATAGAGCTTTAGCCGCAGCAACCAAAGGAACGGATGCCAGCATGCCAACGATGTTGCCCATAACGCCGCCCACGGCAAAGCCCAAGGCGGAACCAACCATCAACGCCATGATTACCAGCGCTGGGTGGATATCAACAGAATCGCCCATAATCTTCGGGCTGATGAACGTGTAGATGAGCTGCTGAACCACGATGGTGTAAACAAGGGCCAGAAGCGCAACGAACGGGCTGGTGAAGATGCCCATCAGCGCAGCCATTGCACCGCCGAGCCAGGGGCCAACAACCGGAATGATGTTGAGCAAACCGGTGATAACGCCCAAGGCAGCTGCGTTGGGAATGCCCATAACGGCAAAACCGATTCCGCAGCCCACGCCAATAAGCAAGCATTGGATAACCGTGCCCTTGATGTAGCCGCCCATAACGCGGGTACCAGTGAGGTAGAAGATATTCAGGTCGGCCTGGAAACGGGGGCCGAACAGGCGCTTGATTTCCGCACCAAGGCCAGGCAGCTCCATGAGCACCCAGTAAGCCACAACCAAGGCAAAGCCGATCACCAAGGCAGAGGTTGCCGCAGCGGAGCCGAACCCTACCACGCCTTCGGCGCTGGCAGAGGCCATGCCAGAAAACCACGTGCCCATGGAAGCGAGCGCATCATTGAACCAATTGTTCAGACGCTCGTCGTTCAGTATGTAGGAATACTGGGAATACAGGTCGTTCCAGGAGTTGCGCAGAACATCAACCTGGGTAACAGCCGTTTGCAAAAGCGAAGTGAACTGGTCGCCCAAGCCGGCTGCAGGACTGAGCATGATCCAGCCGATAAGAGCGATGCAGGCGAACATCATAACGTAGGCAATGGCGGTACCCAGCACACGCGGCACGCCCTTCTTGTCCAGGAAGTTAACCGGCCCACGCAAGCAGAACACGATGATAGTGGTCCACACGATGATGCCCACCGGCGTTGCCAGCAAATTAAGAGCGCGCCCTGCAAGATACAGAAGCGCGCACAGCACGATTATGAAAAGCCCTGCGTACAGGCGGCGGCGTGAACGCAGGGTTTTCAGCTCTTCGTTTTTAAGGTCGGTTTCCACGGAATGCGAACCTGAATTGCCCATGAATTGGTCGAGCTCCCTTACTGGTTCTGAGCGGCTTCGGAATCGATATTGATGTGCACTTCCACAGCATCCTTGATGTTGGAGGACATGCCGCTGGTTTGAGCAGCGGCCTCATCGCGAGCGGCAGCAGCCTCAGCTGCTTCTGCGCGCTTAATATCGGCTTCAGCCTGAGCGGTTGCCACGCAGCCCTCAACATCGTCGAGCTTCTGGTCTACCACCTGGGCAACCGTACCAACCGTGTTTTCCTTGGCGCCGAACGGAGCGATGATGCTGCGAAGGCGGCTGGTTACATTGCTTACCGCTTCAAGGGGAAGCGAAGTGATGGAATCGATGGACTCGGTTGCCTTGGAAACATTGCCAGTAATGGTGTTCACATCTTCCAAGATCTGGTCTACCCGCATGATTTCGAGGTTGGCGGCATCAACGGTAAGGGTGATGCGCTCCAGCAACGGATCGATACGATCGAGCGCGGGCTTGGTGGCATCGAGCGCTTCCTGAGCCTGATCCATGAGCGGATTCACCTTTTCAAAGGTTTCCTTCATGGACTTTGCCAGGGTTACCAGCAGGTATGCCAGGGCGATAAGGGCGATAACGCCCGCAACGCACAGAAGCACGATTCCCACGGGAACCAACGAATCGAAGATTTCCATCTTTCCTCCTCCGACTAGGAACCGGAATAAAACTAAATTGCCTTACATTCTATCTGAAGAAGGGGCTTCGGTGCGGTAGCGCTCCCAGCCTCGTTCCCCAGGTGTAAAGAATACGCCCTTTTCAAGCCCATCGGGAAGATATTGCTGGTGAACGTAGCCTTCTGGGGCATCGTGGGGGTACAGATACTCCCCATATTCTTCCGAACCGGGGCGGTGCCTGTCGCGCAAATGGTTGGGCACAGGGCGCAGCTGGCCATTTCGCACTTCTTCGAATGCTTTGGCCAGGCCCATGTACGAAGCGTTGGACTTGGGCGCAAGCGCCATGTACACAGCTGCCTGTGCCAGGTTGATGCGGCATTCGGGCATGCCTATAACCTCCACCGCACGGAAGGCCGCTTCGGCCACCAGCACAGCGTTAGGGTCGGCGTTGCCCACGTCTTCAGCGGCAGCGATGAAGATGCGACGCGCTATGAACTTCGGGTCTTCCCCACCATCGAGCATGCGGGCCAGCCAGTACAGCACCGCATCCGGGTCGGATCCGCGCATGCTCTTGATGAACGCGGATATCACGTCGTAGTGCATGTCCTGTTTCTTGTCGTAAGGCAGGCTGCGATGCGGCACGGCAGTACGCACCATTTCCTCGGTAATGGTTTCTTCTTTTTTGGCACGAGCCAAATCGGATGCCAGCGAAAGCGTGTTGAGCGCACTGCGGGCATCGCCGCCGGCAAGCAAAAGCAAGGCCTTGCGCGCATCTTCAGTAAGCGAAAGCGTACCACCAAGGCCTTCAGGAGCCTCTAGCGCGCGATCCACGATGGCGGAAAGCGCATCATCGGACAAGCGGTGCAGCTCAACCACTCGCGAGCGCGAGATGAGCGCCGAGTTCACCTCGAAAAAGGGGTTTTCGGTGGTAGCGCCGATGAGCACCACCACACCGTCTTCCACCGCGTGCAGAAGCGCATCTTGCTGGGAACGGTTGAACCGATGGATCTCGTCCACGAACAGAATGGTGCGGATTCCCAAATTCACCAGGCGCTTGTCGGCCTCGGCGATTTCACGGCGCAGGTCGGCCACGGTGCCGCCGATAGCAGAAACCTCAACAAAGTGCGCGTGCGTGGTTTCGGCGATGATGTGCGCGATGCTGGTTTTGCCTGTGCCGGCAGGGCCATACAGGATTACCGAAGAAAGCGTGTCGCCCTCGATGGCAGCGCGCAGCCAAGTGCCTTCGCCCAGGGCATCTTCCTGGCCAATAAGGTCTTCGAGCTTCTGAGGGCGCATGCGCACGGGCAAAGGCGCATTCTTGCGGCGCTTAGAATTATCAATTTCAGTGAAAAGGTTGTCCATGTTGGCTACCTTACCATCCTTGTTCCCCGCCTATTTTGACAGGGCAACGTGTTGGGCTATTCAAGGGATTGAGCATAGGCAAGCAGCACCAGACGCTGCAGCTCTTCGGCCTGCGAAGCATCGAAGCTGTAGCGCACTACCTGCGGCTGGCCAGGCTCTTCGGCACTTTCGCGTTCCACGCGCACAAAGTTGGCACATACGCTGGGAACGCCTTGATGCAGAAGAGCGAGCGCATAGCATTGGGCTTGCAACAGGTGCTTTTGTTGCAAGCAGTCAGGCGTTTCCTGCGCCGTGCCGCCGGTTTTGTAATCAACCAAGAAGGCTTCCCCCGCATCGTTGAACGAAAGGGCGTCGATTTCCCCCTCCAAGTACAAGCGTCCTGCGGCGCTGGGAATGCACAGCATGAAGGGCACTTCTGCCTGAGGCTTGCCGTGCGCCGCCAGCTGCTGGGCAACGCCGCTGTTAAACCAAAGCTGAAGAGCGGCATCCAGGCGAAGCGCCTGCTGGGCGGAAAGGCCCTGCGCGCGTACCTGGGCGGCCACGGCTTCGGCGCTGGGCTGAACAAGCTGTCCCTCGCCTTGCGCAATGGCCAACTGGGCCAAGCGGTGGAATGCCGTACCCAAGGCGGTTGCATCTTGATCTTCAAGCCCCGCAGAAGCATCAAGCTCGTAGCTTTCAGCAGGCAAAGTCGCAACGGGCGTGTGCGGTGCAATGGAACTGTACGAAAACACTTCCGGGTGCCGCACGCGGTAGGGCTCGCTGAACGGCTGCTTGCCCAAAGGCGCTCCGGGAATAAGAAAGGGCTGCTCTTGCGGGGCTTTCGCATCCAGCTCTTCAGCGGGCTCAGCGAGTACATGCAGCTCGAAGGCCATGGGCGCGCTACCGCCGTAGTTGAGCTTCTGCTGCGGTGCGGTTTCGCTGGCCTCCCACTGAAGCGCTTCGCACATATCTTTGAATACGCCATCGCTGGTGTATAGATTTCTGTTGCTTGGCTTCGCCATAGCAACGAACAACGACTTGCTGGCTCGAGTAAGGGCCACATAAAGCAAGCGTCGCTGCTCGGAAAGCTCCTGCAAGTTGTAATGATCCTTGAGCAATCGCATGCGGGCGGTATAGTCCGCTTCGGGGATGCTGTCAGCAGCCGCTTCCTCGCCGTCGAGGAATTCGCGTAATTTATCAACAGTATTAGAACAAGCCTCTAGGCAAACAGGGCTCATCGAAAGATAAGTGCTGCCCTGGATGTTTTCGGCCACTAGTCTGACTGCCTGGGTGGTAAGGCGCAAATCGGCAATGGCAACATGCGGGAATTCCAGGCCTTTGCTTGAATGAATGGTCATAATGCGAACGAAATTGGAATCGCTGGCCGAAAGCGCTCCAGGCGTGAGCTTCAAGGTTTCGATATCGGCGCAGAACAGGTTGGCGCTGCGCACCAAGCCCATGCCCTGCTTCTGGTTTTGATCGAGCATGCGCAGGGCCTTGCCCAGGTTTCCCACAACTGCTTGGCCTTCTGCACCCTGCTTTTCCAGCCGAAGGAGCCAGCCGCTGGCACGCAGCAGCGCACGAACGCCCGCTGCCAAGCCGTTGGCCTTGGCATGAGCAAGCGCCTGGGTTAGGCACAGGTGCGCGAAATCAATCTGATCTTCTTGCTCATGCCCCAAGCCGGTAAGGCCCTTTTCGTCGGGCCAAGCGTGCAAGCCGGCGCTTAAAGTACGGCGGTGCGCATTGCCCTGCCTATCGTGGCCGGTAACCAAGTGCAGCATGCCCGTACCGCCGATGGCGAACAAGGGCGATTCCAAAAGCTCGAAGAGCACCGAATCGTCGGCGCGGTTGGCGAAATAGCGAACCATGGCAACAACCAAACCCACCTCGTAGGCATCGCCAAAGGTGGAGCCGCCGGCAACCAAGCACTCGAAGCCGTGGTTTCGCAAAGCCTGGGCATACAGATCCACGTTCGACATGCCACCGAGCAGAATGACCATATCGCCAGCCGATGCGCCGCCCTCGCGCAGCCGCTCGAAGTGTTGGGCAATGCGCTCGGCACAGAGCGCACGGGCACCGTTCGTGCCGGGACCGCCCTTCTGGCAGTCGTATACCGCCATGGAAACGCGCGGGTTGGTGCTGAACAGCGGGTCGGGCTCGTTGTTCACAGCGCCTTTCGGGGCCAACGAAAGAAAATGCTCGCCGAACACCTGCGGCTGAGAAAACACCTTGTCAACGAAAGAAAGCACATCGGCGTGGCTACGGAAGTTATCGGGCAGGCTCACGAAATTCGTTTCAGGGCATTCGCGCTGCAGCATTTCACGGTAGCCGAAGAACACGTTTACATCGGCGCCGCGAAAGCGGTAGATGCTCTGCTGGGCATCGCCCACAGTGCACACGTTGGAATAGCCCTCTTCGGCAAGAGCTCCTATGAGGGCAACCTGTAGCTCGTCGGTATCCTGGAACTCATCGATCATGATGAGCTTGAACTGGCTGCGATATGCCGCGGCGATTTCAGGGTTTTGGCACAGCGCCTGGTAGGCCAAACGCAAAAGGTCGGTATTGTCGAGCGCAGAGGCGCCCTTGGCCTGTTGGTACTCTTCATCGATTGCACGTGCCAGCCGCATAACGTAGCCCAGCTCGATAGCCGAAAGCGCAGCCTCTACCTGAGCGGAAGCCTGCGCATATTCAATGCGGTACTCCGCAAAGAAAGTTGGGTCGGATTCCTTTGTATGGGAGTTCTTCACCGTTTTGGGGAACGCATAGAAGGCATCGGCAAAACTCGAAACATCGAACCCAGGAGCATCGAAAGCGCAAGCGTTGCCGAACCCATCCATGTAATCCTGTGCCTTGATCAGCGCATCTTGCGCCGCAAAGCGGGCCTTCGTGTCGTTTTTGTTGATATTGGGAAGAGCATCGATGCAGGCAATGAGCGTTTCGCCGCGCTCTATCTGCTGGCGCATGAGCTGGCTCGGATTGCCCTCCACGCGGGGCATGACCACGGCATCGAAGCCGTTGGGCAGCGAAAGGGCTCGGCCTGTGATGGACCCCACCATGTTTTCAATCTTCTCCGCTCCCACCTTGCGCACGAAAGCCTTCAGGTCTTCGTCTTCGCTTTCTTCCAGGCGCTTCATAACGTTGTCGAAGGCAAGCGCGCGAAAATCGTCTTCCTCTGTTTGGCTTACCACGCTGAATGCCGGATCGATGCCAAGCTCAAGGGCATGCTCGCGCAGGATTCGGGAGCATGCGCCATGGATGGTGGAAATCCAGGCATCGTCCACCTTCAGCGCCTCTTCCACCAAACCCATGCTCATAAGCTTGGCCTTGATGCGCGACTTCAGCTCAGCGGCGGCCTTCTTAGTGAAGGTGATGGCCATAACCTGGCTGATACTGTCAAGGAAAGGAGCGCCGCCCTCTTCGCCTTCCAGCGCATAGGCGATGCGCTGCGTGAGGGTAAAGGTTTTGCCGCTGCCAGCCCCTGCAGAAACCATAAGGGGCTTGTTCAAGGTGGTAATGATCTGGCGCTGACCAGGGGTACAGGAATCCAAGTTCATTAGAGCCTCCTTCCGCAGTTCTTGGCTGGGCAGTATTTGCACGAATCGGCGCACAGGGGATTGGGCTGAATATCGCCCGCAACCAGGCCCTTCAGCTTTTCGCGCACCACGCCCTCAACGAAATCGAGGTAGGATTCGAAATTCATTTCCACAACAGATTGCTTCTTCGTGCACCCATGCACGTCAAGAAGGTTGGGATTGTAGGATCCGGCCAACGACCCTTTAGGCTCCTTGGCTTTGTAGCTCAAATACAAGGCGCCCACAGGGTGGCCCATCGTGCCCAAACGGCGAAGACCCTGGGCATAGATGAGAGCTTGGATTTTGCTGGGAAGAACGAAGTACTCTTCAGGGTTTTCTTCCGGGGCTTCATCGGGATTCCAACCCGCATCGTGCCCGGCAATGCTGCCTTTGTAATCGAGCACAACAAACTGGCCGAGTTCCTTGTTCACATCGATGCGGTCTACCCGGCCCCTAAGACGAACGCCAGCATAATCAACACCATCACCAGGCTCGATGGAGAATTCCAGATACCCTGGAACAAAATCAATCATAAGCAGCGATTGCACTGCAAGGTTTTCTAGCAAGGCGGCTCTCAAGTGGCTGGCATCGGCACGCTCGGTTGGCGTGAGCGGCAGGTAACGCGCATTGCCCTCAACGAACGGCTGGGCTTCCAGCTGCCCATCAAACACCTGGCCAAGCAGGCTTTGCGCAGCGGCAAGGTTTTTCGGGGTAACGCGCGCTTCGCCCAATGCCTCGGGTACGCGCCTGTAGAATTCCTCGAACACACCGTGCACGAAAGAGCCGCGTTCCAACGGGCCCACCCCCTCGTCGGGCGCATTAGGGCGTACTACGCGCGAAACGAACCAACGGTAAGGGCAGTTGATGTAGTCTTCGATGGCAGAAGGCGAAAGCACTAGCTGGTCTTTGTTTTCGGGCGCACGCGCAAGGCACAGCTCCGGCTTCAGGGCATCGGCAACCTTGCCCGCCTCGAACTGGGATATGACCAACGGCACGGGCACTTGGCCGGTAGGATCGTAGTTCGCGGCGTACGAGCTTCCCGCACCACCCTCATCGCGCAACACCATGTTCTGCTGAAGGTGCGCAGGCACGCCGAATTCGTTGGCCTTTTCGCCTTCTTCCAGAAGGCATTCCATGAATTCATCCAGAACGAACGAGGGGTAGATATCTTCATCGCCACCGGCGTTCAGCACGCGCTCGCAGGCAAACGTTGAGGCAGCACGCGCCTTAAGCTGCTGGAAGGTGCGGCGCTCGGAAGCAAGAGCCCGCGCTTCGGGCTTAATGCCCAGCTTCTGCTGCAGCGTAACAAGGGCACTGTGGCTTTCGCCAGCGGAATGATAGCGAGCATCCAGATCGCACAGCACAACGGCATCATATTTTCCTTGAACCGTAGTAGCAGCACGCGAATAGTCGACCACTTCCACAACCGCAGGGCCCGAACCGCAACTGCGCGAAGCGGCAACCGAAAGGGAATTGAGCGCAAACAGGAAATCAGCCGGAGCCACTTCCCATGCGCGTGCAGCTTCGTACACGCCGCGTAGGCCCATGATGGCAACCTGCTGCTCGAACTTTTCGGCAGCGTCCATGCCCTTCAGCTCTTCGGCGACATCGAGCATATGGTCTAGAAGAAGCGAGGCGTCCGAATCAGAAGCCAGTTCTTCGAAAAAATCGAAGTTGGGCGAAACCAAGTGCGCCAAGGCATGCAGATCCTCGTAGCTCAGCAAACGGTTGCCGCGAACCTGCGAGCAGATATTGGCAGCATCGATGGCGCCCACGCCAGAAAACGGCGAAGCGAAATAATCCATAAGGCAAAACGGGTCGTGCGCTTCTTCCAAGATGAACTCGCGCACGGCAAGGTAGGCGCGCCCAAACACCGTTTCGGCAAAAGGAATACTAGCGCGCAGCACGCACTGCGCCCTGCCCTGCACAGCCCGGGAAAGAGCCCCGTACACCGCCAACGACCGGGGGCCGGCAACCAACACGCGCTTGGCTCCACTGGCAACCAAAGCTTGCACATATTGGGAAACCAGCGCATCTTCGCAGGAAGGGCCGGAAGCGAACAGGAAGTCGGTTTTGCAGCCAGGTGCCGCAGGGGTAATGCGCGGCTCTTCCGCTTCCCAACGAACGCATTCGCTGGAGGTGGCCTCAACAAACCAGTCGAACGCTGCACCGGGCTCTACGCCCTCGGAAAGCTCGAAGCTATATGCGGGTGCATGGCCCGCCATAGCGGCAAGGGCATCCCCTGGCTCTACCAAGCCATGCTGTCGCAGCAATGCGCGGTAAGGCTCAACCAAGTTCAAAACCGCATTTTCCTGCAGCGAGAGCCCTTCTGCCCCACCAGCCAGTGCGTCATCCAGCTGCGGCAAACCCACAGCCTGCGAAATGAAACGGCAAATGAGCGTGATTCCGCCATCGGTAAGCTCAAGAGCTTGCGCAGCAGGCTCATTTTCCAACAGCCAACGCACAGCAAACGAACGCTGCGCAGCCGAAACCAAGCAGCGCCCATCGCCAAACAACTCCCAAACGTCTTTCAGCCAAGCAGAAAAAGTTGAAACCTGCACGCCAAAAGCAGCCTTAGGGCTTTCGGCCGCCAGGGTTTTTCGATATTCGAGGGCCTGATCGTAAGAGGCGAAAAGAACCACCTTTTGCTGCACGTTGGGCCTCCCCTTCTTGAAGCGAATTTGTTCTTACATTCGATTGCGAAATCTGCGCTGTCAAGACTTTTTCTTGCGCGGCGCTTACTTATACTGAAGTTAGCCGATCCTGCGTCTGCGATGGACCGATGACATTAAATTGGGAGTCTCAGATTGCTCGTGAAATGGGGATTCGCATCCGTTGATGCGAAAGCCAGGAAGCAAGCTGCGGACACCCACCTTGCAAGGTGGGTTCATCCAATTTAGCGGGGTCGGTTTCTTTATGCCCAAATTCAGTGCACCGCGCCGTACACGTAGCCCCACCCATGCGAAGAAAGCGAAGAGTTAATCTGCGAACAGAGCTTTTCGCGCGTATAAACGCCTGGCGGCAGCAGCTCGATAATCTCTTGAAGCTCGCGGTTGAGCCCGTAGGCTTCGGCTTCCAAAACCACCTCTAAGCGCATATAGTCTTCACGCGCCGCGAACAAGCGGTCCACGAACTCCTGCAGCACACCGTAATCGGCGCTCTTCT
>CAZQWR010000006.1:0-30576 GCA_964597085.1 uncultured Cryptobacterium sp. | reverse complement strand
GTCCCTTGTGGCGTAGTTCTTATTTAAGCCGTCCAAGTTTTGGGGCGCAGTTCAATATCAGAAATGGGAGGCTGTTTATTTACAGATGAAGAAGACCTTCGGTTGCCGGTCTTTAACGCTAAGGCTGGGTTACGGCCAATCGGCCTTTTTCACGCAACCAAGCTTGCCAAGGCAAAGCCGATTGCGGCGGTTCCGATGGTGGTGGTATAGGTTACTGCCAAGTAGCCAAAACCCGTTGCGTATTGCTTTTGGGAAACTAGCTCTACCGCTTCATAGTTCATGGTAGATAACGTGCTGAAGCCGCCAAGGAAGCCCATGGTAAGGGCCAAGTAGAACGTATCGTTCATTCCAGCTTCAAGGCACAGAGCAATACCCGCAAAGGTGCAACTGGTCAGGTTTATTAAGAGCGTTGGCAAGGGGAAGCGTCCAGGGAAATGCGGCTTCAGAAATGCCGTTGCCTTGCTACGGCATAGTGCCCCCAGTGCGCCGCCAAGGCCTACGGCTACAACCACCAAAAAGCTCATTGCGCATCGCCGCCTTTGTTGCTGCGCAAGCGCTGACGCATTTTGCGGTACCTGCGCAATGCCAAATATTGCGATGCTATTCGTCCGGCCCATGCGGATAGGAACGTTGTAAATAACGTGGCGCCTATATATATACCGGCAAGTGCTACTTCGCCATTTTGTAAGAACGTTAGGCACTCGGCTGAAAAGGCGGCGATGGTGGTGAATGCACCTACAAGCCCAACGCCGAGCGACTTTACCAAAGGCGCGGGTAAATGCAATCGGCGGCCAACATATTGATTGATGATCTCTAACGTAAAACAGCCGAAAATATTGATTACCAGCGTTGCCCAAGGGAATCCTCCTTGGGCGGGAAGCAAAATTTCAAGCGCATAGCGAAGCGCAGCGCCGATGAAGCCCATGGCTAAAACCAAAGGCGTGAGCATGTTCGGTCTGCTTAGAAACTCTGCTAAGTGCTGAGCCGTGCTGTCTTGGGGGAAGTTCTGCATAGCTGTATTGTACGGCGCTATGCCATGTTGGATACAATCA
Source organism: uncultured Cryptobacterium sp. (assembly GCA_964597085.1). Taxonomy (GTDB): domain Bacteria; phylum Actinomycetota; class Coriobacteriia; order Coriobacteriales; family Eggerthellaceae; genus Anaerotardibacter. Next base: position 29,524 of record CAZQWR010000006.1, on the reverse strand, counting down.
AACCCACGAAAGAAAGGATTGTATGGTGGATAGCATAGCTGTTGGCAATGTAGAGGCGTGGCTTTCGGATGCGCCTGAAAAGGTTAGGGAAACCACTAGTGGTTTGCTTTCTAAGGTTGCCAAGCTTCGTGAATCTGAAACCATCTATCCGCCGCAGGATTCTATTTTGAATGCGTTGGCTTGCACGCCTCCAAGCGAAGTGAGCGTTGTGATTCTGGGTCAAGACCCTTATCACGGCCCTAACCAGGCTATGGGACTTTCCTTTTCGGTACCTAGTGGGCAGAAGCTGCCGCCTAGTCTTCGCAACATCTATAAAGAAATGGTTTCAGATTTGAGCTGCTCCATACCGAGCAGTGGCGATTTAACCGCATGGGCCAAGCAGGGAGTTTTGCTTCTCAACGCAACGCTAACCGTTCGTGAGCATGCTGCGAATTCGCATAGCAAGCTCGGCTGGCAAACGCTTACCAATTATTTGGTGGGGAAGTGCTTCGATTTGCCGCAGCCCGTTGTATTCCTTGCCTGGGGTCGTAACGCCATTGAAGTTGTGCGCAATGCTGAAGCTGCTACGAGTGGTTTAAATGCTGCCAACAAGCTAGTGCTGGAAAGCACGCACCCATCTCCGCTTTCTGCTAACCGGGCAAGTGGGGGGTTGGTTGCTTTCATGGGTTCAAAGCCTTTTTCCCGTACGAATAAGTTTCTTAAATCGCAGGGCGCCAAGCCCGTTGATTGGGCGTGCCTGGCTCAACCCACACTGCCTCTGTAATTCCAAAATAACGAAAGCATAAAAAGAGGAGCTCCCCCTAGAGCTCCTCTTAGTTTTCGGATAACCGAAGTATGTAAGGTTTGCTTTAGTCGAGCAGACCCTTGGTGATGTCCTCGAGCGTACGGCCCTTGGTCTCAACACCGAAGATACCCAGCCATACAGCCATGAAGATAGCCAGGATGGCGTTGATCAGGAATACACCCATGGTGCCCAGGGAAGTGGTGATCATGAAGGAGATCCACATCGGGCTCAGGATGCCTGCTACACGGCCGAAGGCGTTTGCAACACCAGCGCCACGGATACGGCAAGCGGTGGGGAAAGGCTCGGACAGGTAGATGGCTGCGGTGGTAACGGAGTTGGTGAAGGTGCATACGCAGAGCAGGAAGCCAACGATCATGATCAGCGCAGTGTTCTCGGTAGGCAGGGATGCCCAGATAGGACCAACGATTGCGATGAGCAGATAGGTGACGATGAGGATGGTCTTACGGCCAACCTTCTCAACGTAGAACGTAAGGGCGCCAACGCCAACGGGAATACCAAGCTGCATAACCACGGTGAGGGTGGTGGACATGTGCGGGTCGAAGCCGTTCTTTGTAAGGATAGTGGGCGTCCAAGTGATTACGGTGTACACGAATACGTTCATAGCGAAGCAGATGAACATAGCGGTAAGCGTACGGAAGATCATCTTCTTCTTGAACAGGAAGCTCCAAGGCAGGTCCTCTACCTTTTCCTCGGAAGCGCGAGCGTTGATTTCCTCGTCGGAAACCTCGGCCAGTGCGCCGTGCTTGGATTCTGCGAGGGACTCGTACTTGTTTACGATTGCGTCAGCTTCGGCGGTGTGGCCCTTCATGGCCAGCCAACGAGGAGACTCATCAAGGAATGCGAAGCAGAGAACAACAACCAGAAGGCCGATGATGCCGCAGATGATGAACACGGGGCGCCAACCCAGCATGGGCAGAACAATCATGTTCATTGCGGAGGCTACCAGGGTGCCGCAGTTGGCGATGAGACCAACGTAGCTCTGGTACTTACCGCGCTTCGTAGGAGGCGTGAACTCGGTGAGTGCAGAGTAGCCTGCCGGGAATGCAGCGCCAAGGCCAAGGCCCATGAAGAAGCGGCAGCCGGTGAGGAACGTTGCATCGGGGGAACCAGCTGCAACGAAGCAGAATGCGGTGAAGATAGAACCGCAGATGAGCACTGCCTTCTTACGGCCGATGCCATCGGAGAGAGCACCAGAAAGAAGGCCGCCGATGAGGTAACCCACCATAGTGATGGAGTTGAAGACTGCGAACTGCTCCAGCGTCATCCACTGGTTGCCAGCTGCGTCATAGGTGTTCTGCAGGATGTTGCCGATGGGGCCACCTACAGCCATGTCAACGGAGTCGCAGAACGTAATGCCGGCAAGCAACCACAGAATCTTCTTGTGGAAGCCGCTGATGGGAATACGGTCCAAACGAGCTGCGATGCCATGGTAAGAAGAGTTCAGAGCTTCAGAAGCCATTGAAACCTTCCTTTCGCATCGAGGGCTTAAAGCCCTGGGGGATAATGCGCCTCGGAAGTCAAAGCAAGGGGGTTGCTTGGAACCTAAGGGTTACTTGGAACCTTATGTTTTGGCTCGGGGAGGCCTGCGCTCTGGGGAGAACGCCTAACTTGAGCGGGGTAGCTCAAGCTGGGTAGATTTGCGCCGGCCTGTTTAAAAGGGGAAACAGGGGCTCGCGCAAAACGACCAGTAAGTATTATTTGGCCGCTTGAATCTGAAGTCAACGAAAATGAATGAATTGGGCTTTGTAAACTATCGGTTGTTTTAATAGCTATAACAGGTTCAACCTATAGTTCCAGCAAATGCATAAGAACAGGTTCGCTTCAACCAAGAACGTGTTTTTATTTTTGATTAGGCGAAATATTGGTCAATTGGGGCTTAATTGTGTGGGGTCTGCGAAGAAGTTCAAAAAAATGAACAAGTTCGTTAGTTTCGTTCGGAATTATTGAATCCATTCGCTCAAACATAGAATACGTTCGCTATTCATAGCTGAAACAAATGAACGTGTTGCATTTAAATTAGACCTTGCTTTGGAGTGCTAAATATGCATATGCCATGCTGAGCGATGGTTGTTGGTTCTGTTGTTATTTGTTGCTTCGTTTGGTTCGGGTAGTTGATAGCTTTCCGCTAATATTGTTTCGGTAATGTTTCACGGCGCATGGCGCTCACAACATAGCGAAAGGCACGTCCAGCATGAAACAAGGTTTCGATAACGAAAAGTATATTTCCCTGCAGGCAGAGCACATCAAGGAGCGCATTAGCCAATTCGGCGGCAAGCTGTACCTGGAGTTCGGCGGCAAGCTCTTCGATGACTACCATGCTTCACGCGTTTTGCCTGGCTTCGAGCCCGATAGCAAAATCCGAATGCTCAAGAGCCTTTCCGAAGACGTTGAGGTGGTTATCGCTATCAACGCGAACCATATTGAGCAGAGCAAGGTTCGTGGCGATTTGGGAATCACCTATGATGAAGACGTGCTTCGCTTGATGGATGTTTTCACCGGTATGGGTTTGTATGTCGGCAGTGTTGTTATCACGCACTTTGCCGGTCAGCCCAAGGCAGAGGCGTTCCGCCATCGCTTGGATTCCATGGGCGTCACTAGCTACTTGCATTACCCCATTCCCGGTTACCCGCACGACATCGACACTATTGTGAGCGATGAAGGTTACGGTAAGAACGATTACCTGGAAACCAGCCGCCCGCTTGTTGTTGTAACCGCACCTGGTCCTGGCTCCGGCAAGATGGCCACCTGCCTTTCTCAGCTTTACCAGGAGTACAAGCATGGCGTTACTGCGGGCTATGCAAAGTACGAAACATTCCCCATTTGGAACCTTCCTTTGCTTCATCCGGTTAATGTTGCTTACGAGGCTGCTACCGCCGACTTGGATGACGACAACATCATCGATCCGTTCCATTTGGATGCTTACGGTGAAACCACCGTCAACTACAACCGCGATGTTGAGATCTTCCCAGTGCTAAAGGCCATGCTCGAGCGCATTCAGGGCTCTAGCCCCTACAATTCGCCTACCGATATGGGTGTGAACATGGCTGGTTTCGGAATTGCGGACGACGACGCCTGCCGTGCGGCTTCTTGCCGCGAAATTGCGCGTCGTTATTTTCAGGCTGGCGTTAAGTTCAAGCGTTACGGTTCAGGCGAAGATGAGCTGCATAAGATCGAGCTTCTGATGAGCCGAGTGGGCATCACGCCCGATGTTCTTCCAGGCCGTGCAGCCGCCCTTGCCAAAGAAGAGCAAACTGGCGGCCCGGCGGGCGCTATCGAGCTGCCGAACGGCAAGGTTATTACGGGCAAAACCGGCAACCTGATGGGCTGCGCTTCTTCTTTGCTTATGAATTCTCTTAAGGCTTTAGCGGGCGTTGATGAGGATCTGCTGGTTATTGGAGACGAGGTTATTGAGCCTATCTGCAACCTCAAAACCGAGCATTTGCATAGCCGCAATCTGCGCCTGCATTCCGACGAAACGCTTCTGGCGCTTGCGGTTAGTTCCCGCAGCAATGAAACCGCTGCAAAGTTAATGGCGTGCATCGATCAGCTTAAGGGCTGCGATGCTCATTTTTCAGTCATTATCTCTCAGGCCGATGAAAAGCTTTATCGCACATTGGGCGTGAACGTTAGCTGTGAGCCTAAGTTCGAGCAGCTTCGTTTTTATCATAAGTAGTTTTCCTAAAGTGAAAGCCGTCTGTTGCTGTTACGCAACGGACGGCTTTTTGTTTGAGTGAATAATCTTGAGCTGGATTATTTAATGCAGCATCCCAAGGAGGCGAACGGTAAGCCCTGCGCAGGTGCGCGCCGCTAATGCTTCGAAGGTGGGGTAGTCCATGGTTGAGCTTCCGTCTGCCTTGTCGGAAATTGCGCGCAAGATTAAGTAGGGAATTCGGTTGACGTAACAGGCTTGGGCAATTGCTGCGCCTTCCATCTCGCAGCAGCTTGCCTTGAATTGGCTGCGGATGTAGTCTTTCTGTTCCTGTGTGTGCACGAAAACATCGCCTGAGGCCACACGTCCTTTGTGGGCCTTTACCCCCAACTCGCCAGCGGCGCTTAATGCTTTTTCTGCCAACTCTTTGGAAGCGGGGAAGCCCACAAAAACGTAATCAGGGTTTTGGCCTGGCTGGTAGCCAAGATTGGAAACGTCCATTACATGGTTCACGGCGTCGCTGGCTACCACTACATCACCAATATCTATCGCAGAATCGAGCGAACCCGCAACTCCGGTATTGATGATGCAACTTGCGTGGAAATCGGAAACAAGAATCTGAACGCAAAGCGCGGCATTAACCATGCCAACGCCGCTGCGAACCACCACAACGTCAACACCCTCAATCGTTCCGCAATTGAATGTTGTTCCAGCGTAATTCCGTTTCTTAACTTTGCCATGTTCGCCCATTTTGGCTACCAGTAGCTCGATTTCAACCTCCATAGCGCCGATGATGCCTATGGGCCTGTCAACGTTTCCCATATTGTTTTCCTAGCTTAGTAGGGCGGGGTAGGTTGTATGGGCTTCATCCAGGCAGGAGAGTGTGCCGGTAACATAGCGCGCTGCCCACCACTTTGCCTGGTTTAGGTCTGAATCGTGGTAATTGCCGCATTCTTCAGGCTTTGCTCCTGGTATTTCGCCTTCGAAATCGGCTGCGAATTTGAACATGCGAAGAACGAGGTCTTTTACCTCGGCTGGATCAAAGGCGCCGAACACTACCAGATAAAAGCCTGTACGGCAGCCCATTGGCCCGAAGTAGATAACTTTGTCTTTCCATTCCTGGTCGTTGCGCAGGAAGGTTGCGCCCAAATGTTCTAGAGCATGTACGGCTGCTGTGTCCATGACGGGTTCGCGGTTCGGCGCGGTCATGCGCAAGTCGAAGGTTGTGGTTACGCAGCCGGTTGTTTCGTCGGCATCGCTTCGGGAAACATATACGCCTGGTTCCAACGCGTTATGGTCTACGGAAAAGCTCGCAATGCGTTCCATTTGGGCTCCTTTGATTAGATTGCTTTTGCAATTGTAGGGCAAAAAGAAGGCCCCGGCATGGTGCCGAGGCCAACAAGAGTTGCAAGGGGTAAGTTAAGCCGCAACCTTTTGCTGGGCTTTTTTGACTTTACGTTGCTCCCAATGGTTTACGATAACCGCCGCAGATTGGTCGCCCGTGATGTTTACTACGGTGCGCATCATGTCGAGGATACGGTCTACGCCGGCAACCAGTGCAATGCCTTCAACCGGCAAGCCTACGGATTGAAGCACCATGGCGAGCATGATCATGCCAGAGCTGGGAACGCCTGCGGTGCCGATAGACGCAAGAACTGCGGTTAGGATGATGGTGATTTGCTGGCCGATGGTGAGGTCGATGCCAAACACTTGAGCAATGAAAATGGCGCATACGCCTTGATAAATTGCCGTGCCGTCCATGTTGATGGTTGCGCCAAGCGGAAGCACGAAGCTCGAAACTTCGTTTGAAACGCCCAGCTTGCGCGAGCACTGCATGTTCACGGGCAGTGTGCCTACAGAAGAGGCGCTTGCGAACGCGAAAGCCATAGCGGGCATCTGGTTTTTGAAGAACTTCACTGGGCTGGTGTTTGCAAGGAGCTTTACCAAGCCGGAGTAAACAACCACGATGTGGATAATCATTGCCAGGTAAGCGATGACAATAAGCTTGAGAAGTGGGATCAGAACATCGGGGCCGTTGGAGGCAATTACGGGAGTGATAAGGCCGAACACGCCGATGGGGGCAAGGCTGATGATGAACTGCATGATCTTGATGCAAACTTCGCTCATGCCGTTTACAAAATCGGCTACAGGCTGGGCCTTCTTGCCGGCGGCCAAAATGCCAAAGCCAAAGAATAGGGCAATAACGATTATCTGAAGCATGTTTGCATCGGCCATGGGCTGAACGAAGTTAGAAGGGAAGATATTTACCAAAGTGTCGATGAAGCTTGGGCTTTCTTTTGCTTCGTAGGTCAACCCCTCTGTGCTGAGGTTTGCGCCTTGGCCTACGCCAAGAACGTTGGCGATAACCAGACCAATGGTGATTGCGCATGCCGTGGTGAGCAGGTAGTACACAATGGTTTTGCCGCCGATTGCGCCCACGCGCTTGATATCGGAAAGCGAAATGACGCCTGCCACCATGGTGAAGATAACCAGCGGCACAACGATCATCTTGATAAGGTTCAAGAAGATGGTGCCGAACGGCTTGATGTACGTCGTGGCAAAATCAGCATTGTTTTGCAGTGCAAGTCCGGCAATGATGCCGAGCACAAGCGCAATCAGGATCCACGTGGTTAGAGACAGCTTCTTATACCAAGGTCTACGAGCGTTTTGCTCGTTGATTTCGGCTTGAGCCTGCTCAAGATCTTTTTTGGCTTCTTGTCCAAGATCAGCCAGATCGGACATTAGGGGCTCCCTTCGAAGGCTTACGGATGCATGCTATTCGCCCTTAGGCTTATAGCCGAGAGTGTATTTTAGCCGAACAGGGCTTATTTGGGTAACAAGCTGGTAAACAAAGCCCCCTTCCAAGGCAGTGAGTTTTGGAGGGGGGGCTGAATGGCAGTGTTTGGGTCAATTACTTTTGCAGTTTTAGAAGCTGCAGCAGCTCGGCGCTATGTGCAGCAAGTTTTTTACCTTGATCGGTATCGGAAACTTGCAAACCTTCAGCTTTTTCGATGGTTCGGAATTCGGAGTCCAATTCGGCGTTTTCTTTGATTGCTGCTTCCATTCCTGCAAAGGGTTGGTGCGTGGCAAGCTTCACTCCTTCCGCGTTAGAAACCAGCGTGAACCCGCCAATACCAGTGGTTTTGCGATATGCGCTGCTCATGCCACCATCGATTACCACAACCTGGCCATCGCATTTAACAGGGTCTTCGCCGTCTTTCACTTTTACCGGTGTATGTCCGCAAACGATTCGTGCGCTTGAGGGCTCCATGCCAAAATCGCGGAAAATTCCAGCTATTACCTCATGGTCGTTGTACAGGCTGTAGAAGGAGTTCTTCACTTCCTTGCGAGCCTCTTTTTCGGCAATAAGGTATAACTCAAAAGTTGCCATTTTGCTTTTTGCAAACAAGGGGGAGGCATCGCCCAGCCACAAGTACCAAAGCAGGTCTAGACCACGCTTTTTGCTGGTTTCGTCGGTGGCTGTAAAAGCATCGCGTACATACTTGTCTACAGCATCGAACAATGCTTTGCCTTTTAGCTTTTTCCCGAAAAGGTTGGCTTCTTTTAGGCTGCCGTCGGGGTTGAGGGGCACGCATGCATGGAACATCAAGGTGTTGTTCTCGATTTTGTATAGGCTGCCTTTGTCGAGGAATACTTGCATGTGGCGCTGCAGCTTTTCGCTGCTTTGGAATGCTTTCACCAGTGCTTCCATTGCAGCTTCTTCGCCATCGGTGAGCTTGTAAGGGTTTTCGCGGTCTACTGTTGGAAATAAGGTATCGGTGAGCTTGTATACCGTTCCGTCTATTTCGATGGTGTTGCTTTCCCAATCTATGGTGTGCAGAAGCTTTCGATTTTCAAGCCCGAAGCTTGGGTTTTCATCAATGAGCTGGGCTTCAACTTTGAACTGGATTATTGCCATAGCCTTTTGGATTTTTATGTTCAAATCAAGCTCTTCATCGCTGAGCCCGGGATTGCTTTTCAACCCAAAGGCAACGCATGGGTCGTCTTTGTAGGCAGTGCGCGCAAATGTTGCCAAAGGCAATATATCTATGCCGTATCCTTCGGTCAGAATGTTCAGGTTGCCGTAGCGAGCGCAGTTGCGAACTACGTGGGCTATGCACCCACGCTGTCCAAGGGCTGCGCCCATCCAAACCACATCGTGGTTGCCCCACTGGATGTCCAATGCTGGGTTTGCGGCAAGCTCTTCCATGATTTTGTCGGGGCTGGGTCCGCGATCGTAAACATCGCCAACCAAATGCACTTTGCTTACACAGGCATTTTGAATGGTGTGGGCAAGTGCGTAAATGAACTTGTTTGCAGCGTTGATTCGGATGGCGCTTTGGATAATTGCGCCTAGCTGCTTTTCGTTGCAGTTGAGCATATCGGCTACAAGATCGCCAAAAGGCTTCGGTGCTAGTTCTTTGACTGAAGAAAACGTTGCTTCGCTGGCAATGTTGTATAGCACGGTTATCAAGTTAGCGGCAGTTTCGAAATAGAATCTGAACTCGTCTTCAGCTGTTCGTGCAAACAAACGGAGTTTTTGCTCAGGATAATAAATGAGCGTTGCCAGCTGCGACTTTTCGCTATCGGTCATATATTCGCCGAAAGCGTCATCGATATGTTCCTTAACGCTTCCGCAGGCATTGCGCACAATGTGGGTGAAAGTTTCGTATTCACCATGAACGTCTGAAATGTATAGCTCTGTTGGTTTTGGGCATGCAGCTAATTCAGCATTTTGCAGAATCTGAGCAACCGTATGGTTTGCGGTTGGGTATTCCTTGGAAAGAAGCTCCATGTAAAGGGAATTTTCAGTCATTTCCAGCCTCCTGGTTGAGACGGTATTGGCAAACTGTATTCTATCCCATGCTCATGCGTTGACGCATTGCCTGCCCGATTGCCTTTTTCAGGAACTCTTCAACGGCACGCCAAACTGTTGAAGTGCCGTTTTTCAGCGAAATTGAGCAGATAGGCGTTTCGAGCGCTTCATTGGGGTTGATTGGGATAAGAGCAAAATTTGCTTCGTTGTTGTTGCCCATAGGGAATAGGGCACTGAAGAAGTAGCCTTTGCGTTTCCCCATAAACTCATAGTCGTTTTCGGCTAGAGATTCTACTGTTTCAATATTGGTGATGAGCCCAGCTTTTTGGTACGAAACCAGGATAGACTCGTTGAACGAGTCGCAAATTGGTGAAAAGCCAGCTGGATATTCACTGAGCTCTGCAAGCGTTACAAATTGCTTTTGTGCAAGCGGGTGGTTCTTCGCAACTATGATTCCTGTCGGCAAGGTTCCAAGTGTCAGGCAGTTTGTTTTGGGGTTGCTGTAGCTGCCGATGGTGACAAATGCTTCGAATTCGTGGGCTTCCAGACTTTGTTGAGCTGTTTGTGGGTTGACTACCGAAAGCTCGATGTTCAATCCAACGTTTTGGCTGATGAACTGCGAAAACGCCAAACATAGAGCGTCACTGTTCGCAAAATTTGGCGAGGCAAGAGCTGCCTTATAGGGCGCCAGGCCAATTTCCTCAGAGCCCTTTTCTCCATGAACATAGGCTTCTAGTTGTTCGAAGCTTTCGAGCACCGGTTTTGAACGAAGGTAGAAGTCGTGCCCCAATTGTGTAGGAACCGCCCCGTGGTTGGAGCGGGTAAACAGCGTATCGCCGAATTCACGCTCCAAATCTCCAATGGCTTTCGAAACTGCTTGGACGGTAACGCTGCGTGATTGGGCCGCCATCGAAAAACTTTGCTTTTCAAACACGGACACAAAGTACTTCAATTGGTTGATGTTCACGGAAAGTCACCTGCATTCTGTAGCTTTATACGAGCATTAGAAATCGTGTTTTGCAAGATAAACACATGCTTCCTTGGCTCTGCTCCCTAACTTTAGAATTCGGTTGTTGTGCGTGTCAACAAATAGTTGATTAGCCTTTGCAAAATTTAGGCAGAAGGTATAACTGCGCTTTGCGGTAAGTTCCAAAAATATATATGAACGTGTTCGCATTTGCTTAAAAGGCGCGTTACACTGGCTTTATTGGGGAGTTCTATAAGAGGTTTATATCAAAGGAGGGGAACACAATGGCTAATCGCTTTGTGCTCAATAATGTTTCTTATCACGGTTCGGGTGCCATCAAGGAAATACCCGGTGAAATTCAACGTCGCGGGTTCGGGAAGGCCTTTGTTTGCTCCGACCCGGATTTGGTTGGGTTTGGCGTAACGGACAAGGTTACCTCTGAACTAGATGAAGCCGGGATTGCCTGGAGCCTGTATGACTCCATTAAGCCGAATCCCACCATACAAAACGTTCAGGATGGGGTAGCTGCTTTCAAGGAATCTGGAGCTGACGTTATTGTTGCCGTTGGTGGCGGTTCTGCGATGGATACTGCAAAGGCTATTGGCATCATTGCCGAAAACCCTGAATTTGCTGACGTTGTTTCGCTTGAGGGCGTTGCAGAAACCAAGAAGCATGCAACGTTTACCATTGCCGTACCTACTACCGCGGGCACTGCTGCTGAAGTAACTATTAATTATGTAATTACCGACCCGGCAAAAGTTCGGAAGTTCGTTTGCGTTGATGTTAACGATATCCCCGATGTTGCCGTTGTCGATCCTGAAATGATGGCATCCATGCCGGCAGGTCTTACTGCGGCTACAGGAATGGATGCTTTAACTCATGCCATCGAAGGTTACACAACCAAGGCCGCATGGGAGCTTTCCGATATGTTCCATTTGAAGGCTATCGAGCTCATTTCCAAGAATCTGCGTGATTCGGTTGCGGAGGCAAGGAGCGGCAAACCGGGTTCGGGGCGCGAGGGTATGGCTCTTGGCCAATACATTGCAGGCATGGGTTTTTCCAACGTTGGTCTTGGTATCGACCATGCTATGGCACACACTCTTTCTGCGCATTACGACACTCCGCATGGTGTTGCATGCGCGATGCTCCTTCCTATTGCCATGGAGTACAACAAAGATGTTGTTGAGGAGCGTCTTGCGGATGTGGCTAAGGCTATGGGCGTAAACACCTCAGGCATGAGCACGTCGGAGGCAGCCGATGCGGCAATCGAAGCGGTGCGAAAGCTTTCTGCCGATGTCGAAATTCCTAAGACTTGCGCTGGGCTTGTTCCGGAAGATTTGGAGCAACTGGCAACGGATGCCATGAATGATGCTTGCTTCCCTGGTAACCCTAAAGATGCAAGCCACGAAGATGTTCTTGGGCTCTTCCGTAAGATCATGGCGTAAAGCTTTTAAAAAATTCGTATTGCTGAAGCTGGGCTCGCGTTGCGTGCCCAGCTTTTTTGATTGGTGGTTTTTGCTTCGTAGGGGGCTCGTTAACTTTGCGATCGGTTTAAGTGAAGGGTTTATGCAGGTTGAAGTGGAGTTAAGGTTCAATTAAGGTTATTTATTCCACATATATGCTATTTTGTAGATAAATGTAAATAATTTTCAAATACCCTTTGAAAAAATCGACTTTTTTCTCGAATTGAATTGAAATTTTTACATGAAAAGTTAGTATCAAGGCTGTTCAGTAAACATGTTTGGATTTAGAACGTGTTACTGGTCAAACAGAAGGTTTTGTATAAAAGCAATTCCTAAATTAGTGAATCGCTAAGAAGAGGTAGCGGTTCCAGAAAACGAAAAGGAGCGAAAATGGCAGTACCTGAGTTGACGCCTGAAGAACGCCAGCAGGCATTGGAAAAGGCCAAGGCTGCGCGCATCAAGAGGGCCAAAGTTCGCGATGACCTCAAGAGCGGTGCACTTTCGCTCGCGGATGTCCTTGCCATGAAGGACGATCCTGTGGTTGGTCGCATGAAGGCTTCCACTCTTATCGAGACTCTTCCTGGTTACGGCAAAGCTAAGGCCGCGAAGATCATGAAGGAACTGGACATCGCCGAGTCTCGTCGCCTTAAGGGTTTGGGCGAACGCCAGCAGAAGGCTCTGCTCGAGCGTCTTGGCTAGTTCCTGCAAAGGAAACCTGTTTGTCCTTTCCGGCCCCTCTGGGGCTGGGAAGGGCACTTTGGTTTCTAGGCTCGTTTCAGCCATTCCCAACGTGTGGGTTTCGGTTTCGGCCACCACACGCAGTCCTCGTCCGGGCGAAGTAGAGGGCGTAAGCTATTACTTCATGGACCAAGCCCGCTTCGATGCTTTTGTAGCCGAAGGGGGCTTTCTTGAATGGGCGAATGTACACGGCAATTGCTATGGAACCCTTCGTTCGCGCGTTCAGGAACATATTGATGCTGGATTCCAGGTTATCCTCGAAATAGATGTTCAGGGTGCATTTCAGGTGCGCAAGGCAATGCCGGAAGCCCATCTGGTGTTCATTGAGCCGCCTTCTATTGCTGAACTCGAACGACGTCTTCGTGGTCGCGGTACCGAAACCGAAGAGGTTATAGCAAAGCGAATGAAAGCTGCAGAAGTGGAGTTGGCTCAGAAAATGGAGTATGATGTTCAGGTTGTAAACGACAGCCTAGAACGTGCAACCGATGAGCTTGTAGCTTATATCGGTTCGTTTTCATAAGTGTAACGAGAGGACCAACGAATAATGAGTCTTATTGATCCTAAGATCGATGTACTGCTCGATCAGACTGACAACGATCGTTTCCTGCTGTGCTCCCTTGCTTCCAAGCGCGCTCATGACATCAATGAAATGATGCGTGGTCAGCGTAATCGCGCAATTCAGCTTCAGACTGCTGTAGATATTGCGCGCGCAGCAAACCGTCGTCCGCTTTCCATTGCTTTCGATGAAATCGCCAAGGGCGATGTTTCCTACGCTCCTGATACCATCGATATCCACAACCACTAAGCCTTATGCAAAATACCGAGCTCGAAGAAAAGCAGACGCTTCGACGCGTTTGCTTGGTTCATTATCATGAGATCGGCCTGAAAGGTCACAATCGAGCCCAATTCGAAAAGCGCCTTGTTTCCAATATCAAGGCGCTTTTGAGCAATGGGGTAAAGATCAAGCGCATTTCTGGTCGTATCTGCATCTTTCTCGCTGAAGATTCCACTTTTGAAGACGCCTGCAGTGTTGCAGACCAAATTGCAGGCGTACCTGGCATTGCCCGTGTTTCCAGCGGCTATAGGTGTGCGCAAAACCTTGAGGTTATGTACGAAACCGCGGTAAAGGCTTTAAGCGATGCCGGGGAATTCGAAACCTTTAAGGTTTCCGCCCGTCGCAACCATACTGATTTCCCTATTGATTCTATGCAGCTCAACCAGTTGGTTGGCTCTGCATTGTGCGATGCTTTCCCCGAAAAGAAGGTACGCATGAAGAATCCTGATGTGGATGTTCGCGTTGAGGTTATTCAGGGTTATACCTACATTTACGGCAGGTCTATTCCTGGCATTGGCGGCCTTCCTGTGGGTAGCGCCGGCAAGGCAGTATGCTTGCTTTCTGCAGGCATTGATTCCCCGGTTGCAACCTGGCGCATAGCTAGGCGCGGTGCCACTTGCATTGGCGTGCATTTTTCTGGCAGGCCCGAAACGTCTGCCACCAGCGAATACTTGCTTGAAGATATTGCTCATGTTCTTGAGCGTACTGGTTGCTTTGCGCGTTTGTATGTGGTGCCTATTGGTACCTACCAGCGTGAAATTGCAGCTCAGGTGCCCCCTGAGCTGCGCGTTATCATGTATCGCCGTCTTATGTTTAAGGTTGCCGAAGCTATTGCGCGCAAGGAGGGCGCCAAAGCGTTGGTTACTGGCGAAAGCCTAGGCCAGGTAGCTTCCCAGACCATGGACAACATGCTTTGCACCAATGCTGCCGTAAGCTTGCCTGTGTACCGCCCCCTGGTTGGATTCGATAAGCTCGAGATTATCAACGAGGCGCAAAAGCTTGGTACGTTTGAGATTTCTTCCATGGATGCGCCCGACTGCTGTACTTTGTTTATGCCGCGCAATCCTGAAACGCACGCTAAGCTGCCGCGCGTTGAAGAGGTTGAGGCTGAGCTTCCTTTTGATGATTGGATTGCTGCTGCGGTTGAACAGGTTGAAATCAAGGACTACAAGTGCCCTTCGTACAAACCGCCTAAGGAGCGTAAGAAACCCCAGGTAGATGCTTCTGAATAGCGAATTTTCGAAAAATTTTCGAAGTTTTTTCGCATTATTTTGGACAAATTTTTGAACTATTTTCGCATCGCATTCGCATGATGTTCGAATTTTATTAAGATTTCATCCCTATCCTCTCCAGTAAAGAAGGGGGTAGGGATGTCTTTTTTGGATGAGGTTGATTCTATTGAGTCAAAGCTAGGATTTCGCCGCGTCAATCCTATTGCTTTGATCGGAATAGGATTGGTTGCTTTATTGGTTGTTGGTGCAATAGTTTGGTGTGCCTGGGGCGCTTTTACCGCTCCAGGTGTTGTTGTTTCGAAGGGGTCTACTGAGCAGAGCCAACAAACGGAAACTGCTGAACAGGAGCAAGCGCAAACTAAGGTATTCGTACATGTTGTTGGCGCTGTTTCCCAGCCTGGGATGGTGGAGCTTGTGCAGGGAGCTCGCATCCAAGACGCGGTAACTGCAGCCGGTGGTTTTACTGAGGAAGCTGATCAGCTTTCGGTGAATCTTGCGCGTGTGGTAACTGATGGCGAGCAGATAGTGGTTGGTTCTTTGAGCGCAGACGGAGCTGCCTCCAATGCATCAGCTGGCGCATCATCAAGTGGCTCAACTGCAAACGGTTCATCCAATGTTTCCTCTAACGGCAAGGTAAACATCAATACAGCAACCTCAGAACAGCTTTGCACTTTAAGCGGAATAGGGGAAAGCACTGCGGCAAAGATAATCGCTTACCGTCAACAGAATGGATCGTTTTCGTCTGTCGAAGACCTAAAGAACGTTTCTGGCATAGGCGATAAGAAGTTTGCTGCAATAAAAGACAGCATCACGGTGTAGCCATGGCAGCGCTTAATGCGAATCGGTCGCAGCGCCCTGCTTTGCCTCCGCTTCTTCTATGCGGGTGTTCTTTTTGGCTTGGCGCATTTCTTGCATCGAATTTTCTAAGTGATTTCAAGATCGTAGCTTTTGCTGTTTGCTGCATTGGTTCTGTTGCTTTGCTGGGTGGATTTGCTTTCCTGTATTTACGGCATAGAAAAGGCATCCAATTGTTATTCATTGCATTTTTGTTTTTAGGTGCAGTGCTTTCGCTGGGTTCATTGAACTCATTAGATTCACAGCGTGAAGCTTGGATCCAGCAGAGTGGTGGCACGTTTCAATTCCGCGTCTTAGACGATGCTCAGGAAGGGGATTGCGGTTCAACCGCTACGGCATTGTGCTGGCCTGTTGGGTCGAACCCGAATTTTCCTGGCGTGGCGGTGAAAGTAAAACTTTATCTAGAAAGCGAAAGCTTGAATTTCGGAGATGAATTCCAGGCCAAAGGGCGGTTTATCCGCCCCTCCGATTCCTCTCGTCTTTCTTATGATCGAAAAGGTATAGCCCTAGGCTGCAAGCTTTCAAAGATTGAAATAATGGATTCTTCCGGTCTTGGTGCCTTGTCTGACATTCGGCAAGGTTTCGCTTCGAAGGTTACTCAAATGGGGGAGTTTTGGGATCTTGATGCCGATTCGCTTTCAGTGCTTAAAGCTTTGGTGGTGGGCGATAGGCAATCTTTGTTTTCCAGCAACTTTTACCAGGATGTAAAAGTTGCTGGTTTGGCTCATATGGTTGCGGTTTCTGGGGCGCATTTGGTTATCGTTATGGGATTGGTTGGCCAGGCTGTACGTGTGCTTAGGCTGTCGAAGAAGCTAGCTTTGATAGCTCAGCTAAGCTTTTTGCTTTTGTATCTTGTAATGGTGGGCTTCCCTGTATCGTGTTTGCGAGCAGCTGTTATGTCTGCGTTGGCAATGTTTTCTTTTGCTTCACACAGAAGGTCGTATGCGCTTTCCTCTTTGGGAGTTACTGCAATCGTTCTTATAGCGCTCGATCCTTCCTGTGCAAACTCCCTTTCATTTGCATTGTCGGCTCTTTCCACGCTAGGGATCGTTCTGTTTACGCCATTGTTTTTGGATTGGTTTCCGGTAGCGAAGAAGTGTTTACGTAGCTTGCTAGTAGAGCCATTTGCTATGACCATAGCCGCTTTGCTTATGACTTTCCCTTTGTCCATATATGCGTTTTCGCAGTTTTCGGTGGTTTCGCCCATTAGCAATATCATTGCTGTTCCCTTGGTTACGGCTGCTTGTTCCTTGGGTGTTGCGGGGTTTATATGCTCGTGCATACCTCTGCTGGGGCAGGTTTTATTGTTCGGCGCATACGCTTTTTGCTTGGCTTTCGTTTGGGCTGTTCGCGGGTTGTCTTCTTTGCCTTTTGCCGCAGTGCCCGTTAGCGTTCCTTTGCCGTTGTTATTGGTCTTGTCTCTTGGGCTTGCTGCGATGCTTTGGTTGTGTTGGCCGAGTCGTTTTCCTGGCAAAGCATCTGGAGCTGTAATATTTGCCTTCATTCTTGCTTGGGGTGTAAGTGCTTTCAGGTATGCGAATGAAACCTCTGTGGCCATGCTTGATGTTGGTCAGGGTGATGCGATTCTGTTTCGCAGCTGCGGAACAACAATGCTTGTGGATACTGGAAACCAATCCAAGAAGCTGCTTGCTGCGTTGTCCAGGCAGAATATCGCAAAGCTCGATGCGATTGTTATCACCCATCCAGATGATGATCATTGTGGTAGTTTGCCTGATTTGAGGGGTGTGGTAGGGTGCGGCACTGTTTTTGTAGCATCGGGCATTTTGTCGTTAGGCTCAGATAATTCCAACGATTTGTTAAGCGATGCCGAAGGTTTGGTAGGTAGTGCGAATATTAAAGGGCTATGTGCGGGGGATTATATTGAAATTGGTTCACTAAGGCTCAGGGTTGTTTCGCCCAGCAAGCTCGAGGATGAAGGTGGCAACCAGGATAGTGTTTGCTTGGTGATGCAGTCCGACTTGAACAATGATGGCTTAGTTGAATGGAAGGGCCTTTTCGCCGGTGATGCCGAAAAGGAAAAGCTCACTTCGTTGGAGAGGGCTGGGGCGTTTAGGGATGTTGACATTCTTAAGGTAAGTCACCATGGTTCGAAAAATGCATTGAATCAGGAGCTTATCGACGTTTTGAACCCTAAGATTTCCTTGATTAGTGTTGGCGAAGGAAACCGATACGGTCATCCAAATCAAGTAACGCTTGATTATCTGAGCGGCTCAGACTCCATGGTATTTAGAACCGACGAGCAAGGCGATGTGGTATGCAGATTGCGCCAGGATGGTATCGAAGTTAGCTGCATGAAGTAAAATCTGATCTATGGCAAACACCAATAAACAAGTCACCCTTCTTCCTGCTTATCTTGTGTCTGGCGAAGACGAGCTTAAGCGCGAAACGGTAATGAAACGCTTGCGTGCTCGGTTGGAAAAGATGGGCGATCTTTCCTTTAATTCCGAAACTTTTTCGGGGCTTACCTGCACGGGCGACCAGATAGTAACCGCTGCAAATACCCTGCCTTTCGCCAGCGAAGTTCGTTTGGTAGAAGTGCATGATGTTGACAAGCTCAAGAAGGCTGATTCGGAGATTCTTGTTTCCTATTTGAAGCAACCTTGCGAAACCACGGTGCTTGCGCTTGTTGGGGGGAAGGTTGCGAAGAATACACGCCTTTACAAGGCTGTGGCCGCTCTAGGAAAATCAGCCATCATCGATTGTTCTCCTATTGCACGTAAGGATTTGGGCTCTGCTGTTCGGGCTATGGCCGTAGGTCATGGTATCGCCCTTACCCAGGGTGCTGCCGCTGCACTTATTGATTTGGTGGGCACCAACACCGTTTCACTCGATGGGGAGCTCAAGAAACTCGCGCTGTCTCATCGTGGCACAGACCCAGTTAATGAAAATGAAGTTTTGGGCATGGTTGCTCGTACGGCTGAAGTTAAGCCTTGGGATTTTGTTGATGCTTTTTCTCGCAGGAACGCTAGCAGGTGCATTTATTTGCTTAATCGCTTGGAGAGCATGTCTCCTTTTGCGCTTCTTTCCATGTGCACTACCCGCATTCGCGAATTAATTACTGTTAAAGCCCTAATGCGTAGGGGCGAGCAATCAAGGATTGCCAGTGTTTTGAAGATGCCCGATTGGCGTGTGAAGAATCATCGTTCATTTGCCAATGCATTTTCCACCGAAGAATTAATTCAAGCGCTGCGCACCGCTCGTGATGCCGAGCAGGCTATGAAGAGCGGCTCCGACCAGGAGCAGACTTTTTTGGCTTGGATGTTTGGCGTATGCAAACGCAGATAGCTGGCAGTAATTTCATCAACAAAAAAGGGAACCATAATGGTTCCCTTTTTTGTTGATATGCGAATGGATCCGAGATGGATTCAGATGCGCGAATTTACTCAGCAGCCTCTTCGGAATCGCCTTCGGCTTCTTCAGCCTCGGCGGCAGCAGCGGCTGCTTCTTCGGCAGCCTTCTTGTCTGCAGCAGCTTTCTGAGCCTTCTGGGTTGCCTCGCGGCGCTTTGCCTTTTCGGCTTCAGCAGCAGCCATTGCTTCCTTGCGAGCAGCCTTGGCAGCAGCCTTCTTGTTGCCGGTGGCAGCGGGTGCCTTCTTTTCTGCAGGCTTGTAAGCTGCAATATCTTCAGCGGTTACAACCGTATTAACGAGCTTCATAACGCCGCTCTTGCGGTTTGCAGCCTGACGCTTGTGGATGATGCCCTTGCTAGCAGCCTTGTCGAGCAGGCGGCATGCATGAAGAGCTGCCGCATAAGCCTTGGCACCGTCCTTGGCCTCTACGGCCTCACGGACAACGCGGATGGCAGTCTTAAGCTCAGAACGATAGGCACGATTGCGCATACGAGCCTTTTCGTTGGTGATGATTCGCTTCTTCTGACTTTTAATGTTCGCCACGTTTTATCCTCCGTATTATTTATTTTTCTGTAGACGAAAACTCTAGGATCTTACCACAAGAATTCGGTCATGCCCAAATAACAGTTTGTCTATTATTACGAAGAACACACCGCATTGCAACAGGTGGGGTAGAATCCCAATATTGCTGCAGAATTGCGGCTTTGCATGCTTATACCGCGCATTCACGAATGTACAGATAGGAAACCATGGCTTTGGATCCAACCTACATCAGGAATTTTTCCATCATCGCTCACATCGACCACGGTAAGTCCACGCTTTCGGATCGTATCCTTGAGCTCACCGATACCGTTTCGAAGCGCGATATGAAAGAACAGGTGCTCGATTCTATGGACATCGAGCGCGAGCGCGGCATCACCATCAAAAGTCAGGCGGTTCGCGTGGACTATACGGCAGATGATGGTCAGCTGTATCACTTCAACCTTATCGACACCCCTGGCCATGTTGACTTTACGTATGAGGTTTCCCGTTCTCTGGCGGCATGCGAAGGTGCGGTGCTGGTGGTTGATGCAACGCAGGGCATCGAGGCGCAAACTGTGGCCAATGCCATGATGGCCATGAACGCCAACTTGGAGATTGTTCCTCTTATAAATAAGATCGACCTCCCTGCGGCCGAGCCCGAGCGCGTTCGCGCGGAAATCGAAGACGGCCTTGCCATTCCTGCAGATGATGCAGTTCTTGCCAGTGGTAAAACCGGGGAAGGCGTTCACGACCTTCTTGAGTCTATTGTTTACAACATTCCTCATCCCGAGGGCGACCCTGACGCACCGCTTTCTGCGCTTATCTTCGACTCTTACTTCGACGCGTATCGCGGCGTTGTAGCGCTGGTCCGCATTGTCAACGGCTCTATGCGCAAGGGGCAGAGCATTCGCATGATGGCAACCAATACCCATGCTCTTGTTGAAGAGGTTGGCGTTCGCCGGCCTACCGAGATTCCTTGCGATGAGCTTGGCGTTGGCGAGGTTGGCTACTTGGTAACTGGCTTGAAAGACCCTTCCAAGGTGAAGGTGGGCGACACCGTTACTTTGGTTGAAGGCGGCTGCAGCGAGCCTTTGCCCGGTTACCGTGATGTTAAGCCAATGGTTTATACCGGCTTGTTCCCCATCGAGGCCGACCAGTACGAAGACTTGAAAGACGCGTTGGACAAGCTTTCCCTGAACGACCCTGCCTTGGTTTACGAAGCGGAAAACAGCCACGCTTTGGGTTTTGGCTTCCGCGTTGGCTTTTTGGGCCTTTTGCATATGGAGGTTATCAAGGAACGTTTGGAGCGAGAGTTCGGTTTGGACCTTTTGGCTACCGCTCCTTCGGTTGAATACCATGTGTACAAAACCGATGGTGAGATGATTTCCCTTCATTCACCGCAGGATATGCCCGATAACAGCGAAATCGACCACATCGAAGAGCCCTACCTGAAGGCCAAGATCCTTATTCCGCCCGATTACGTTGGAGCGGTTATGGAGCTTACGGTGGCTCGTCGTGGTGAATTCAAGACCATGAACTACTTGAACACCAACACGGTTGAGATGCTGTGGGAAATGCCTCTTTCCGAGCTTATCATGGACTATTTCGATCAGCTGAAGAGTCGCACCAAAGGCTATGCTTCGCTGGACTACGACTTTGATCAGTACAAGCCTTCCAAGCTGGTGAAGCTCGATATCTTGCTTTCCGGGAAGCCTATCGATGCGCTTTCCTTTATCGTTCACACCGACAAGGCCTACGATCGTGGCCGCGTGCTTACCGAAAAGCTCAAGGAAATCATTCCCCGCCAGCAATTCGAGGTGCCTATTCAGGCGGCGGTTGGCGCGCGCGTTCTTTCTCGTCAAACCGTTCGAGCTGTACGCAAAGACGTTTTGGCCAAGTGCTATGGCGGCGATATTTCGCGCAAGCGCAAGCTGCTTGAAAAGCAGAAGAGGGGCAAGAAACGCATGAAGAGCATCGGTAACGTTGAGGTGCCGCAGGAAGCTTTCATGGCTATTCTGAAGGTTGACGAATAGGGGAGGCGGCGCTCTTTGGCACGCAACAAAGAAGAATACGACTGGCTGAACGACCCATTCGACGAGAAGAAGGCGGCTCAAGAAGCCCAGCAGGCGCACATGTCTAGTGGGTCGAAGCTGTTCGTTGGCTGCGGATGTCTTGTTGCGGTTTTTGGGGCGCTTGCGCTGTTCCTTTTTGGTGCCGTTCAGCTATTTATCACCATGGGCTAGGGAGCTTTTATGCCCAGTTTGTTTGATGAGCGCAAAATCATCTTGGCTCCGCTAGCAGGCGTGAGCGATGAAGTGTTTCGGCAGCTTTGCCGGGAGCAAGGCGCGCAGCTTACCTATACCGAAATGGTTTCGGCGAAGGCCTTGAGCTATGCCAATGAAAAGACGGTTCATTTGCTTGAGCTTGCTCCCAATGAGGACAAAGTTTCTGTTCAGCTGTTCGGTCACGAACCAGACACAATGGCCGATCAGGCTAAATGGGTTGAACAGAATATGGGCGAACGGCTTTTTGCCATCGACATCAATATGGGCTGCCCTGCAAGGAAAATAGCAGGAAAGGGTGACGGCTCCGCCTTGATGCGCAACCCAAAGCTTGCTTCTGAAATCATCTCTTCCGTTTCGGGCGCTGTGCACGCTCCGGTAACGGTGAAGTTTAGGCGCGGTTACGAAGAAGGCAATGAAACTGCTTTGGAATTCGCCCGTATGGCCGAAGCCTCTGGTGCTGCCGCAGTTGCCGTGCATGGGCGCTATGCCCAGCAGTTTTATCGTGGCAAGGCCGACTGGGGAATCGTTGCTCGCATTAAGCGGGCTCTTAGCATCCCGGTAGTGGGCAATGGCGATGTTGTTGATGGGGAGTCTGCCCTGGCTATGTTGCGGGAAACCGGCTGCGATGCCGTGATGGTTGGGCGTGGTGCCCAGGGGAATCCTTGGGTGTTTCGCGATATTGCCTCGCGTATGAAAGGCGGTCCTGGTTATGGCGGGCCAACCGCTGCTGAAAAAATGGCCATGGCCACTCGTCATGCAAGGCTTTTGTCTGAGCGCTCGGGCAAGAACATCGTGCGCATGCGCAAACATGCCATGTGGTACGTTGCGGGAATGAAGGATGCTGCTGCTGTGCAACGCTCAATCAATGATGCGGTTACTTATCAAGATTTCGCAGCAATTTTCGAAGAAGCCCGTAGGCATACCGAAGAAGACTGCTAGCAATGGAATGGGAACCTTATAAGGCGCTTTACCTGCACATTCCTTTCTGCAAGAAGCGCTGTGCCTATTGCGATTTCGAAACGCAAGCTGTAGGTTGCAACAGTTCAAAACTCGATGCCTACACCGAAAAGCTGGTGAGTCAGATTCGCGAAGCATCGAATGCTGATTTGCTGGGTCGGATTGAAACGGTGTACTTAGGCGGTGGCACGCCAAGTTTTCTTGGCAACGCCCGCCTTTCTTCAATTCTGTACGCGCTTTCCGTTTCAATGCATCTAACGCCTGAAGTTGAGTGCACGATTGAAGCGAATCCCGATAGCCTAACCGAGCGCATGGTTAAGGACATCTTTGCTCTTGGTGCAACGCGAGTTTCGCTTGGCGTTCAGAGCTTTAACGATGGCTTGCTGAAATTTCTTGGTCGTGTTCATGATTCGGAGCAGGCAGTTCGTGCCATTGCGGCGGCTCAGCAGCGTTTTACCAATGTGAGCATCGACCTTATGTGCGGCTTGCCAGGCCAGACTGAAGAGCTGTTCAGGTCTGATTTGCAACGTGCTATCGAGCTTGGTGTTCAGCATGTTAGCGTTTACCCGCTTATGGTTGAAGACGGAACGCCCTTGGCACGAAGGGTCGATTCCGGTGAAGTTCAGGTGGATGACGATCTGGGCGCTGACTTAATGGAGGTTGCCAGCGAGGTTTTGACCAGTGCGGGCATGCACAGATATGAGGTTGCCAGCTATGCGTTTCCTGGTTTCGAATCGCGTCACAATAGCGCTTATTGGACGGGTAAGCCATATTTGGGTTTAGGCCATGGCGCGGTTTCGATGCGCCAAAACGCGCTGGAGCGCCAGCGATTCAAAGACGGGGAAGTGCTGGAAACCCTGGATCCGTTCCAGGTGGCAGCCGAGGATTTGATGCTAGGTATGCGCATGAGCTGTGGGGTTTCCGTCGAGCAGGTTGAGGATGCCTCCTTATTGCTCGAGGATGCGCCGAAAGTGTTTGCCGATCTTCAGCGAGATGGCTATGTTGCGTTGGATGATGGTCGGTGGAAGCCAACCACCAAAGGGTGGCTGTTTGGTAATCATGTTTTTGGCGAGATTTACAATTTGGCGCCTTAACTTCCAGAGGCTTCTGCTGAATATCGTCTAAAGTGACTTCACCGTAACGAATTAGCACTCTAATGTGTACGCTGCTAAAATCGTTCCATATCAAACCGAGCAATAGAAAAGGGTGAGGCAATGCTTTCAGACAGGCGCCGGCTTATTTTGCGTGCACTGATTGAAGAGTACATAGATTGCGCCCTTCCCGTTGGCTCCCGCGCTCTTGTTGAGCGCTACAACTTGGGAGTGAGCTCGGCAACCGTGCGCAATGAGCTTTCGCATCTGGAAGAAATGGGATATCTTGCCCAGCCCCATACCTCTGCTGGTCGCATTCCCACCGATTATGGCTACCGCGCCTTTGTGGACGATCTTCTATCCCAAGAAACTTTCGAAGCCGATGATGCTCTGGTGCAGGAAATGCGTAACAGTGCCAGCGATTTGGACGACCTGCTGGACAGGACTTCCGCTGCGCTTTCTCGTTTTACTGACTGCATGACGCTTTTGGTTCCTCCTCGTTTCCTTACGGTGGATATTGCGGTTGTTAACCTTATCCAGCTGGCCCCTAGCCGTTTAGTTGCGGTTATCGTTGCTGAAGACGGGCAGGTGTTCAATCGCCAGGTAGAGCTTCCTAGGGAATGCACAGCAGAAGAAGTTGCAAAAACCCAGGAGCTTTTGAACAGGGTGCTTGCCGGCAATTCGCTTTCATCGGGCGGAGAGCTGCCATTCGATATGGAACAGATCCACGATGGTTTGTTTCGCCTGATAATGAGCGAGATTCTAATTTGCCTAAAAGAGCAAAACGCTGTAAGAGGCCACCCGCTGGGTATGTCCCATTTGCTGGGCAAGCCCGAATTCAGTGATGCTTCGTGCCTTATGCCAGTATTGGAGGAGCTGGAAGGTGATACCATGCTTCTTCGCGTGTTCGATGAAGCCATGGAGCAGGATTCGCCTGTGGTGCGCATCGGCCATGAAAACGATTCGGAAGCGTTAAGCGGCGTTTCCCTTGTTGCCAACAGGTTTGGCGAAAAGGAGCACAGCGGTTTGATCATGATCGTTGGGCCCACCCGTATGAACTATTCGCAGGTGCTTAAGGCGGTTCGCGCTGCCCGTAGCATTTTGAAAGATCTATAAGTCCTGAAAGGGAGCAGCACGCAATGGCAAAAGACTTGTATGAAGTGCTTGGCGTAGACAAAACCGCCAGCGATGATGAGATCAAGAAGGCTTTTCGCAAGAAGGCTCGTACGCTTCACCCCGACGTGAACAAAGAGCCCGATGCCGAAGATCGTTTCAAAGAGCTCAACGAAGCATACGATGTTTTGAGCGACCCCAATAAGCGTGCCCAATACGATCGCTTCGGCACTATTCCCGGCGCGGCCGGTGGCGGAGCTGGTCCGCAGTACGTTGACCTGGAGGATATCCTGGGCGGCTTTGGAGGCATGGGCGACATCTTCAGCTCCTTTTTTGGCGGCAATGGCGGTGGTGGCGCAAACATGCGCAAAGAGGGCCGCGATATGGGTGTTGGTGTTCGAATCACCCTTGAAGAAGCCGCTACAGGCATGAAGAAAGAAATCGTCTACGATCGCTTGGCGCCTTGCCCCGATTGCGAAGGCACCGGCTTGGGCGAAGACGGCAAAGAATCCACATGCCCCGATTGCAATGGCCAAGGGCGTGTGGTTACGGTTCAGCAGACGTTCTTGGGTGCCATGCAGTCTGCCTCTACCTGCCCGCGCTGCTCCGGTTCTGGCAAGATCATCGAAAATCCGTGTCCTGAATGCGAAGGTCAGGGCCGTGTTCCCGACCGTCAGCGCGTTTCGGTGGATATCCCTGTTGGCATTCGCGACAATCAGCAGCTGCGCATTACCGGCTATGGTGAAGCCGGCGTTCGAGGAGCAACGCCAGGCAACCTTACGGTTACCGTGCGCATCGAAGAGCATGAGTTCTTCGAGCGCCAGGGCGACGACTTGCATTGCTCGGCTGCTATCAGCATGGTTCAAGCCGCTCTGGGCGCGGAAATCGAGATAGACGGCATCTTCGAAGACGAGAAGGTCAAGGTTTCCATTCCTGAAGGATGCCAGTATGGCCAGGTTGTGCGCGTGAAGAATTTTGGTATGCCGCGCTTCCGCAGCGAAGCCCGTGGGGATATGTTCGTGCATGTTGAGGTTAAGATCCCCAAGCGCATTTCCAAGGGTGAGCGTGCCATTCTTGAGCGTTTGGCCGATGAAATGGGTGAAAACGTTTCTGAGCAGAGAAGCCCGTTGCAGAAGATCCGCGATGCTTTCAAGAACAACTAAGCTATGTCGCTGCCCCATTTTTTCTTAAAAGATCAGGTTGTTCCGCAAGAAGAAGCGCCTGAATTCGAATTGCGAATGGCCCCTGATGACTTGAAGCACGCCAAAGTGCTTCGTTTGGCTGCTGGCGAGCATATCGCTGTAGTTGATGCTGCATCCGATTACTTCGAGTGCGAGGTTACTTCATTCGAGGCAGGTGTTCTTTGCGTGCGCATTTCTCAGCATCTGGAGGCGCCTCGGCGTCCCAAGGTCGTGCTTGTACAGGGCTTGGCCAAGGGTGACAAGATGGACACTATCGTTCGGCATGCCACTGAGGTTGGCATTTCCGGTTTTGTTCCCTTGGTATGTGCTCGTAGCATTGTGAAGCTGGATGCAAAGAAGGCCAAAGCTAGAAAAGAGCGTTGGGAAGCCATAGCCAAAAGCGCTGCAATGCAAAGCGGCCGCACGAGCGTGCCCGAGATATCCAGCCCTATGACTGTTGCCAAGGCTGCCAAAGCTATTGCTGGAGCTACTGCTGTTCTGGTTTGCTGGGAAGAAGCTCCGCTTGGCGCTTCTTTTTCAAAGGCAATCAGCAAAGCGCTTCAAAAATCTGGTACCTCGCCAGAAGATGCGTGTATTGCTGTGGTTATTGGACCTGAAGGCGGTTTGGAGTCTGAAGAGGTTGATTGCTTAATGGCTGATTGTGAAAACGCTTATGCCGTTTCGCTTGGTCCTTCCATTTTGCGAACCGAAACGGCTGGTATCGTTGCGCCCGCTCTTGCCCTTTACGAGCTTGAGGCGCGTTAATTGAAAGTTAGCGTAGTAAACCTCGGTTGCAAGGTTAACCGTGTTGAATCTGACACCATCGCGCTTTCTTACGAAAGCAATGGCAATACTCTTTGCCAAGTGCCCGATGCCGATTTGGTTGTTGTGAACACTTGCACGGTTACAGAGGAAGCCGACAAGAAAACTCGCAAAAGCATAAGGCGCGTGCTGCGTCAGAATCCCACTGCAAAAGTGGTGGTTACTGGCTGTGCAGCAGCGATTGACCCAGAGTTTTTCGAGCAGCTCAGTGAGCGCGTTTGCGTGTGCGACAAAGTTGACCTTTTGGACGGCGGCGAAGCCGGTTCTGCAAAAAGCAGCAGTCTTGTGCGCGTAGGCGAAGAATTTCCTACGCGTGTTTCGCTCAAAGTTCAGGACGGCTGCAACCATTCCTGCACATATTGCATCGTTCATGTCGCCCGTGGTAGGGCTTGGTCGAAGCCTGCCCAAGAAATTGTTGAAGAGGCCTTGGCTCTGGCTCGTGCTGGAGTGAAGGAGCTTGTTCTTACCGGCATCGACCTTGGCTCTTACTGCTATGAATCGAATGGCGTGCGCATCAGGTTGGCTTCCTTGGTTCAGCTTCTTCTTGATGGGCTTGAATCCGCAGGTTACGCAGATGTTCGTTTGCGCATTGGCTCCGTTGAGCCCTGCTCGCTTTCTGAAGACTTCATTCAGTTGATGGCAACTTCCCATGGGCGAGTGTGCCGTCATCTGCATTTGCCGCTGCAATCTGGCTCCACAAAGGTTCTAAGGGAAATGAATCGCCCCTATTCGGCTGATAAGTTTCTTCAGATTGCTAGCAACCTGAAGAACAAAGTGCCTGATATATCGCTTACAACCGACATTATCGTTGGTTTTCCTGGGGAAACCGATGATGATTTTGCCGAAACCTGCCAGCTTGCTCGTAAGGTTGGCTTCAGCAAAATACACGTTTTCCGCTACTCGAAGCGCAAGGGAACGCCTGCAGCCCAGCGCGCCGACCAGGTTTCGAGCGAGTTGAAGGAGCAGCGCGCCCACGCTCTTATTGCACTTGGCGAAGGGCTTCGTGTTGCATTCGCTAAAAGCCAGCTGGGTAAGCTGGAGTGCATTGCAGTTGAGCAGGAGGGCATGGGAATGACCGAATCGTACTTCAAGGTGAGGTTGGGCGATGCTCACGTGCCAGGATCCATCGTTGAAGCCGAACTTGTTAACCTTGATGAAAGTGCGGGTGTGTTCAGCGCGTAGCCGGAGCTTTAAGGGTATTATCTAGCTATGATTGAACAGAACAAAATCCAGCTCGTTATTCCACCCTCGGTAGCGCCTACGTCTCTGCTGGGCCCCCAAGACGAGTTTCTTCATCTTATCGAAGATAGCTTCAACTCCCGCATTTCCTTAAACGGAAATACGTTGCAGTTTTCGGGCGATCCGCTTGAGCTGCAAACTTTGACCACGCTGTTTTCCGCCCTTATCAAAACCATTGAAGCGGGCGATGCGCTCACGCGCGACGAAGTTAAGCGAAACCTCGAGCTCATGAAAACTGGCGAACTTGCTCCGCAGCCCATGAAAGGTGACGTTATCCTTTCGCACCGCGGACGTGCCATTCGTCCTAAAACGCCTACCCAGAAGCGCTACGTTGATGCCATTCGCCATAACACCATTACGTTTGGCATCGGGCCTGCTGGTACAGGTAAAACATATCTTGCTATGGCCATGGCGGTAAGAGCGCTAGAAACCAAGCAGGTTAGCCGCATTGTGCTTACCCGCCCTGTGGTGGAAGCTGGCGAAAACCTGGGTTTTCTGCCGGGCTCGCTAACCGAAAAGATCGACCCATATATTCGTCCTCTCTACGATGCCCTCTTCGAGATGATGGAGGGCGCTCGCGCAAGCAGGTTCTTGCAGGATGGGACTATCGAAATCGCGCCGCTTGCGTTTATGCGTGGTCGCACTTTGAACGACGCCTTCGTGGTTTTGGACGAAGCGCAGAACACCACCCCTCAGCAGATGAAGATGTTTCTTACCCGCTTGGGCTTGGGTTCAAAAATGGTTATTACGGGCGACATCACCCAAGCCGATTTGCCCAAGGGCATTTCTGGCTTGAAAACGGTGCGTCAGGTTCTTAACGGTGTAGAGGATATCGAGTTCTGCGAATTCAAGAATGCTGATGTGGTGCGCCATTCCCTGGTAGCAAAGATTGTAGCCGCCTATGCGCGTGCCGATGAAATGAACCTTCGCCTGTAATGTAAGGCGAAGAGGGGAGTATCTATGCAGGTAAATGTACTTGTGGAATACGGCGAAGAGCATGTTAAGGGCATTGACTTAGACGGTTTGGCCAAATTCGTTATGAAGAAGATGGAGCTTCCGGAGTGCACCGATGTAACCATCACCTTTGTTACCAACGAGCGCATTCATGAGTTGAACCGCGATTATCGTGGCATCGATAGGCCCACCGATGTGCTTTCCTTCGAGTGCGACAACATTCCCTTTGAAGGCGAAGACTTGGGCGATGTGGAAGAGTTCGAGCTGGGCGATACCATCATCGCCACTGATGTTGCTTTGGCTCAAACCGAAGAGTACGGTACCACCTTCGAAGAAGAGGTTACGTTGCTCACCGTTCATAGCCTTCTGCACCTCTGCGGGTACGACCACATCGAAGATGAAGACTACAAGGTCATGCATGCACTTGAGGAAAAGCTCATTGCCGAATGGGAGGCGATGCACGAATGACGCGCGAAGGTTTTTCTCTTCTTTCAGCGTTCAAATGTGCCATCCAAGGCGTAATCGACACTTCGCATGAACGCAACTTCCATATCGAACTCGTGTTCATGATTGCCTGTATCGTGTTGGGGCTGTTTTTCGGTATTACCTCCACCGAATGGATTGTGTGCA
>CAZQWR010000005.1:11193-31783 GCA_964597085.1 uncultured Cryptobacterium sp. | reverse complement strand
GATCTGGGGCGTTTTGGGTTTTCGACCTGTGGGATCGCTCGCCTTCGGCATCGCTGTGCTGGGTTGGGTTCGACCTGCGGGACTGCTCGGCTCCGCCATCGCTGTGCCGGGTTGGGTTCGACCTGTGGGCCGCTTGGCTTTACCATCGCGGTTATGGGTCGATTTTTGTCTATGCGGCTACTCCCTTTTGCGTGCTGGTAGACTTGTGCATCATCCTTTTATCGGATCGGAGATTCTTATGCGTCTTGTGTCTTGGAACGTCAATGGGCTTCGTGCTGTGGTTAAGAAGGGGTTCATGGATTCCTTCAACGAGCTGGATGCCGACGTTTTTGCCCTGCAGGAAACCAAGCTGCAGGAGGGGCAGATTGAGATGGATCTGCCTGGTTATCACCAGTATTGGAGCTACGCCGAGCGCAAGGGGTATTCCGGTACGGCGGTGTTCTGCAAGGAAGAGCCGTTGCAGGTGCTGCACGAAGTGGGTATTCCTGAGCTGGACACCGAAGGCCGCGTAGTGTTGTGCGAGTTTGCGAAGTACTGGTTCGTTTGCGTGTACACGCCCAACGCCCAAGCCGAGCTTGCCCGTCTCGACCATCGCATGGCCTGGGACGATGCCTTCCGCGCTATGTGCAAGAACCTTGAGCAGGGCATTTTGCCCAATGGCGAGCAGGGCAATGCCAAGCCTGTGGTAATGTGCGGCGACTTCAACGTGGCGCATAACGAAATCGACTTGAAGAACCCGCGCTCCAACCGCGGTAATCCGGGTTTTTCCGACGAAGAGCGCGGCAAGTTCACCGAGCTTTTGGACGCGGGCTTCATCGACACGTTTCGCATGCTCAACCCTACTACCGAAGGGGCTTATTCCTGGTGGAGCTACCGTTTCCATGCGCGCGCCAACAATGCGGGATGGCGAATCGACTATTTCTTGGTAAGTGAGGCGCTGCGCGAAAACGTGCAGATGGCCAACATCTACAGCGAAATCATGGGCAGCGATCATTGCCCTGTTTCGGTGGAGCTCGACCTGTAGCCATTCACTGCGCTTTGAGCTTTAACGCTCAAGGCGTTTTTTGCTGGAATGGATTCGAGCGTTTCGACTTTCTTGCTCGGCAATAGGACTGATGGGTTGCTGCGTCTGTTTGCCTGCGGCGCCTTTGCGCCTTGGGCGCCCTGTGCAGCCGTACTGCCCGTCAAGATTAATCGGGTTTGTAGCGTTACAATGGTTCGAACGTTTATTACTGGCTGGAAGGCAACGATGGCAAACAACGAAATGGACATGGCCAAGATCGAAGAAGGCGTTCGCCTGATCTTGGAAGGCGTGGGCGAAGACCCGCAGCGCGAAGGCTTGAAGGAAACGCCGGCGCGCGTTGCCCGCATGTACCAGGAGTGCTTTGCCGGCTTGCATTTGGACCCGGCCGTTCATTTTGAGACCCTGTTCGATGAGCATCACAACGAAATGGTCATCGTGCACGATATCCCGTTCTACTCCATGTGCGAGCACCACCTGGTGCCCTTCTTCGGCAAGGCGCAC
This sequence comes from uncultured Cryptobacterium sp., assembly GCA_964597085.1. Classification (GTDB taxonomy): domain Bacteria; phylum Actinomycetota; class Coriobacteriia; order Coriobacteriales; family Eggerthellaceae; genus Anaerotardibacter. The sequence continues at coordinate 30,258 of CAZQWR010000005.1, read as the reverse complement.
ATTGCCTACTTGCCCGCCGAAAACGGTAAAATCTGCGGCATTTCGAAGCTGGCCCGCTTGGTTGAGGTGTTTGCACGTCGCCCGCAGGTGCAGGAGCGTCTTACTTCCCAGGTGGCCGATACGTTGGTGCAGCAGCTCAACCCCAAGGGCGTTGCCGTGGTTATGGAAGCCGAGCATCTGTGCATGAGCATGCGTGGTGTTAAGAAACCGGGAGCAAAAACGGTTACCAACGCCATGCGTGGTATATTCAAGGAAGATACGGCGGCACGTGCCGAGGCGCTGTCGCTTTTGATGGGTCATTAGCCCAGGTAAATAGCTAAAAAGCGAAAGGAATCCCCCTATGCGTTGCGTAATTTCCGTACTTGGCAAAGACCGTGCTGGCATCGTAGCCGGCATTTCCCGAGTGCTGGCTGAAAAGGGCGCCAGCATCGACGACATCAACCAAACCATCTTGGGCGAAATCTTCAGCATGACTATGCTTATCCATCTGGATACCGAAGTGGCTGGCTTCAATGAGGTTCAGGAAGCACTTGCCCAGGAAGGCGAAGAACTGGGCGTTCAGGTTACCCTGCAGCGTGAAGACGTATTCCAGTTCATGTACAAGATCTAAGCGAAAGCGAGCATACGAATGAGCGAAACTCCAACAGCAGCCGCCGAAGTCCAACAGGGAAAGTCGTGTGCGGCAGAGGCAAGGGAGGAATTCGCTGCGTTCGTTGACACCATCGCTGCGCTGCGTGCTCCCAACGGTTGCCCGTGGGACCGCGAGCAGACGCACGCTTCCATTTCTAAGAACATGATCGAAGAGGCCTACGAGGCCGTCGATTGCATAGAGCAGAACGACATCGCCCACTTGCGTGAAGAGCTGGGCGATGTTTTGTTGCAGGTTGTTCTGCAAAGCCAAATTGCCGCTGATGCCGGCGAGTTCACTGTGGCCGATGTGTGCCGCGATGTGAATCAGAAGATGATTCGCCGTCACCCGCATATTTTCGGTTCGGCTGAAGCTGCCGATTCCGCGGAGGTTTTAGAGCTTTGGGATAGCGTGAAGATGGCTGAGAAAAAGGCCGCCGATGCGGGCGCTGAGCAGCCCCAGGGCTTGCTCGACAGCGTGCCTGTTGGCTTCCCTGCGCTTATGCAGGCCTATAAGATTTCGAAGAAGGCTGTTTCCGCGGGCTTCGAATGGGATTCCGTGGAAGATGTTTGGGCCAAGGTGGAAGAAGAAATTGCCGAGTTCAAACAGGCGTGCGCCGAAGGATCTGAAGCTGAAAAGGAGCTTGAGTTTGGCGATGTGCTGTTTTCGCTTGTGAACGTGGCGCGTAAGGAGCACGTGGACGCTGAAACGGCGCTTCGCGCAACCTGCCGCAAGTTCCGCGAGCGATGGGCGTTCATGGAAGGTGCCGCATGGGGCCAGGGCAAGCGCATTGAAGAGCTGGACATGCAGGAAATGCAGGAGCTTTGGGACATGGCAAAGGCCATGCGTGTAGGCGAGCCAAATGACTAAGATCTACTCGCGCACGGCGCCGCTCAATACCGATATTGTTGATGCTTTCTGCGTGCTGCAGAAAGGTTTTACCGATCAGTTCGTTTACTACGACAAGCAGAACCCAGTGCGCTATTTGGGCCTGGGTCGCTGCATTGCGCTTCCTTCGCTGGTGGACGCCGACGTGGTTTCGGCCGATGCTGGGCACAGCCCCATCTTCTTTTCGTTCAACCGCTTTGATGCTGAAAACCCCAAGCCGGCCGATGATATGATGTCGGCCTTTCCGCGCTTGCGCCTGCTGCTGCCGGAGCTGGTGCTTTATCAGAATGCTGAAGGATCGTTTTTGCAGGTTAACAGCCTGGGTCCGGTGTATGAGGGCCGTGTTGAGCGCTTCGTTCGCCATGCGCAGGAAGCGAAGCCCCGCACGCACCGCGCTATGAGCTACAAGCTCAACCTGGACGCTTTTGCGGACTGGCAGCGTGTTATGGACTTGGGTCTTTCGCGCATTGCCGAAGGCCGTATCAACAAGTTGGTGCCATCACGCCGTGTGGAACTCGAAGCCACCGAGCCTTTCAGCTCAAAAGACCTGCTGGTTAACCTCATCGACGGCAGCGCACAGGGCACAGTGTTCATGTACCGCTATGGTGACGTGTTCTTCTGCGGGTGCACGCCCGAGCTTTTGTTGCGCAAACAGGGCTGCGAGGTTCAGAGCATGTGCTTGGCCGGAACTTGCCCTAAGGGCTCAACACCGAAAGAAAGCCAAGTCTTGGCCCAAGAGCTTATGGCCAGCGACAAAAACCGCCGCGAGCATGAGTACGTGGTTGAGTTCATGCGCCAGGTGTTCGCTCGCAATTGTTACAGCGTGAATATTCCTGCCGAACCGAACATCAAGCCTCTGCGCCATGTGCAGCACTTGCACACGCCCGTTTCGGCGAAGGTTATGGAGGGCACCACCCTTATGGGGCTGGCCAGTCAGCTGCACCCTACGCCTGCACTTTCGGGCACGCCGGTGGGCGAGGCGCTTATGACGTTGCGTGAAGCGGAAGCCTACAACCGCGGCTTCTTCGGCGGTACGGTTGGCTATGTGGATGCTGAAGGCAACGGCGAATTTTCCGTTGCTATTCGCTCGGGCGTGTTCGACGGTGAGCGTGGCTGGCTTTATGCCGGCTGCGGCATTGTTGAAGGCAGCGATGCCGAGCAGGAATTCAACGAAATAGATATGAAGCTTAAAACTATCCTGAGTGCTTTCGAAGCACCGAGTGGGGAGTAAGAATGGGCGAGGTTTCGCAAGGGGAATTGGCGCGCTACGTTGGCGCGTTCTTCGACGAGCTTATGCGTGCGGGCGTGCATGATGTGGTGGTAAGCCCCGGGTCGCGTTCAACCCCGCTTTCGATGGTTGCCTACGAAGCGCACCAACGTTTGGGCGCAACCTTCAACCTGTATCTTGACGTAGATGAGCGCGGGGCCGCCTTCTTTGCGTTGGGTCTGGCCAAAAGCACTGGGCGCGCCGTATGCGTGGTGTGTACTTCCGGCACGGCGGTGGCCAATTGGTACCCTGCGGTTATGGAGGCCGAAACATCGCGCGTACCGCTCATTGTTCTTTCGGGCGATAGGCCTGCGCGCCTTCAGGGCCTAGGCGCGCCGCAAACGTGCGACCAGGAAAAGGCGTTTGGCAACCATGTGCGCCGCTTCTTCAACATGCCTGAACCTAGCACGGCTGTGCCGCGTATTGCCCATGTGCGCCAGGTTGCGCGCGAGGCGGTTATTGCTGCCGCCCCAGGCACGCATTTGAGTGCGCCGGTTCATATCAACTTCCCATTCGATGACCCGCTTACGCCTGATATCTCGGTGGAGGACCTGTTTTCAACCGGCCGCATAGCAGGAGGCGAAGAGCTTCCTGAAATGGTGCTTTCCGATCGAACGCTTGCGCCTGGTGATGCGCGGCAGCTTGCCGCATTTCTGGATGCGCACCGCGTAGTGGTTTTGGCTGGTGAAGGCACGTTTTCTGCCGCCGCTCTAACCGACCATGCTCGCCGCGACCGCGAAGCGCAGGCGCTTTTGGCCTTCGCCGAGCGTTTCGATGCGCCCTTGCTGGCCGACCCGCTTTCCCAACTGCGTTCCTACCAGCACCCGGCGGTTATCTGCGGGTACGACCGGATCATGGGTGAAGAGAGCATGCCCGCGTTCGACGCCGTGGTGCGCTTTGGCCGCTACCCGGTTTCCAAGCGCGCCGCCCAGGTGGTTGAAGTGCTTCGCCCGGCGCAGATTGTGGTGGATCCGCTGGCCACGCGCGATTTCAATTCTCAGACCACCACCTTTGCAGTGGCCGACCCGCTCGATTTTGCAGTGGCTATGCTCGAAGCCGGCGGCGATGGCCCCAGCGCTTTGGACGAAACAGCGGAACTGCCGCAGAACATTCACGAATGGGGCCTGCTCGACCGTGCCCGTACCGAGCGTATCTTGGCCAACAAATTCGACGAAGAGCCGGCGTTCGAAGGCTCATATGTGCGTGCTTTGCTGGAGGAGATTCCTGCGGAATCGCTTCTGTTCAGCGCCAACAGCATGTCCATCCGTGCATTGGACGCCTTCTACGTGAACAATGCCAAACGCCTTACCGTTATGGCCAACCGTGGCCTCAACGGCATCGATGGCACGCTTTCCACCGCCATCGGCGCTGCCCAAAACCACAAGCAAACGGTTTTGCTCACGGGCGATTTGACCATGCTGCACGACGTGAACGCCCTTGCCCTGCAGGGCGAAATGCTGCTGCGCGAAGCCCACTGCACCCCGCGCCCCAGCATTCTCATGGTGCTTTTGAACAACAACGGCGGCGCTATCTTCGATATGCTTCCGCAGAAATCGGAAGATGCTTACTTCGAGCGTTTGTTCCTAACGCCGCAGAAGGTGAACTTCCTGAAGGCTGCTGAAGCATTTGACGTTCCTGCGCGTAAGGTAGCTACGCCGCAAGAATTTCGCCAAGCCTGCCACGACTTTTTGGGCACGCCGGGTATTTCGCTTATTGAGGTGCCCGTGCCGCTCCAGGGCGTGCGCGAGCGCTACAACCGTTTCCAATAATCCCGCTGCGTGCGGGCCATGAAATAGAGGGGAATCCTATGCACGACCATACCTGTAGCTGCGGCCACAGCCACGAGCATGAAGAAGATTGCTGCTGCGGCCACGAGCACGAACACGGCCACGCTCATGACCATGCTCATAGTCACGCCGATAATTGCGATTGCGGTGGCCATCACGAGCATCAGCACGATGAGCTGGTTGCCATCGTTACCGACGAGGAAACCGAAAACGAGCTTCTAGACAGCGGTTGGCTGCTGGGAGGTTTGCATCGTACCGCGCAGTATTCGGCGCCTGAGCCAACCCGCGAATTCGATTTTTCCTGGAACGGTCAAACCCTGCATGTATACCAATGGGGCGAAGAGGGCATCCCGGTGGTTATGCTGCACGGCTTCATGCAAACGGGCATGAGCTGGGCGGGCGTTGCCAGCAACTTGGCGGAAGGCCGCTGCGTGTATGCCCTCGATCTCATCGGTCACGGCAAAAGCTCCAAGCCGGCCCAGCCCGAGTTCTATACCTATGAAGCTGCAGCGAGTTCCGTGGTGGCGTTTTTGAACGAGGTTGCCTGCACGCCTGCTTCACCGCGCGCGCATCTTGTTGGCTATTCCATGGGTGGCCGTGTGGCCTTGGGTGTTGTTCAGCAGGCGCCGGAAAAGCTGTACTCGCTCACGCTTGAAAGCTGCAACCTGGGTTGCGTTTCCGAAGAAGAGCGCACCGAAGCCGCCCAGCGCAACAACGGCTGGGCTGCCAAGCTTCGCGAAGAGGGCATTGTGCCCTTCGTGGAGTACTGGGAAGCGCTGCCTATGTTCGAAACGCAGCGCGAAATGGGCTTCGACGCCCTGCTTCGCGAAGAACGCCAGGCCAACGATGCACAGGCTATGGCGCTGTGCCTGGAGGGCATGGGCAAGCACGCTATGCCCCTGCAAAGTGAATCCATGGGCACCCTTGCGGCCGCATGGCTTCCCATCAAATACATCTGGGGCTACGATGACCCGAAGGCCGAGCCCGTGGCGCACCTTTTCGGGCATGAGGGCTTCGACGTAACCTCGTTCGGCACGGGTCATAACGTGCATTTGGAGGCCCCGAGCCTTTACACTGGTGCTGTACAGGAATTCTTGTCGGGCTTGGAGCCCAAGGGCTGCTAGCAAAACCGCCCGGCAAGCAACTATAGGAAGGAACGGATCATGAGCAACTTCCCCTGGAAAAAGGCGAAGGAATATAGCGAGATCATCTACGAAAAGATGGATGGCATCGCCAAAATCACCATCAATCGCCCCGAATGCCGCAATGCGTTTACGCCGAAGACCAATGTTGAGTTGTTCGACGCGTTTTCCGAAGCGCGCGACGATGCGGAAGTGGGCGTAATCATCCTTACTGGCGCAAACCACGATGGCCGTGATGAAGATCAGGCGTTCTGCAGCGGCGGCGACCAGAAGAAGCGCGGCAACGGCGGCTATGTGGGCGAAGACAACATTCCGCGCTTGAACGTGCTGGATCTGCAGCGTCTTATCCGCGTTGTTCCCAAGCCGGTAATTGCCATGGTTAACGGCTACGCCATCGGTGGCGGCCATGTGCTGCACATCCTGTGCGACCTCTCCATTGCCGCCGAAACCGCGAAGTTCGGTCAAACCGGCCCGCGCGTGGGCAGCTTCGATGGCGGCTATGGCGCATCGTATCTGGCCGCCATTGTGGGTCAGAAGAAGGCGCGCGAGATTTGGTATCTGTGCCGTCAGTACACTGCAGCCGAAGCCTTGGAAATGGGACTGGTGAACAAGGTTGTTCCCTTTGCCGACCTGGAGGCCGAATGCGTGGTCTTGGCAAACGAAATGCTTCAGCTTTCGCCCACGGCACTTCGTTTCCTGAAGGCTTCCTTCAACGCTGCAACCGATGGTTACGCAGGCTTACAGCAGCTGGCAGGCGACGCCACGCTTCTGTACTACACCACCGACGAAGCCAAAGAGGGCCGCGACGCTTTCAAGGAAAAGCGCAAGCCCGATTTCGACAAGTTCCCCAAGTTCCCGTAAGAGCTTGGTTCAAAAGGGGTTTAAGAGGGGCTGCCCGGTGCCTAGCTGGGCAAGAAAAGGATGTGACCAGCTATGATCGCTCAATTGGCCGATATGGCGTATCGCAAGGCAGGGCAGATGCTCTTTTGCGTGCAGCGCGATGGGCGCTCGGTAACCTACAGCTACCGGCGCACACGCTTTGCCGCCTGCGCCCTTGCGCGCGAATTGGAAAAGCACGGTTACGGGCGCGGCACTACACTCGCCTGCAATCTGTACAACGGCGCTGAAACGGTGCTGTTGGCGTTGGCGGCTGCCTACGGCGGCCTTACGTTGGCGCTTCTGAATCCGCGCCTTTCCGCTGATGAGCGCCGCCTGCGCATCGTCGAGCTGGAAAATGCCACGGGCGAGGTGGGCATCGATGTGCTGGAAAAGCATACGCTTGAACGCTTGATGATCGATGCCACCGGCTATGACTTCGTTGAATACGCCGACCTGCCCGAAGGCTCTGTTCCTCAGGCAGAGCAGCTGGAGGCTTACGCCCGCGAATGCGAGCGTGATTGGGATGCCGAAGAGGCGGGTATCGTTATGTTCACGTCCGGTTCTTCCGGTACTCCCAAGGCAACCATGCTTCCTTGGAGCTGCCTTATTGGCGCTGCCAAGGCTGCCAACGAAATGCTTATGGAACCTGGCCAGGGCGTGTGGCAATGCGTACTGCCCATGTGCCACGTTGGCGGTTTCCAAATCATGGTGCGCTCGCTGCTCAACGGCAGCTCGTTCATTGTTTACGAGCACTACAGCCCGCAGCGCATCTTGAACGACGTGCTCAGCTTCCAGGTAACTCACATTTCTGTGGTGGACAAGATCTTGGCCGACCTGGTTGAAAACGACCGCGACAAGGTGCTGGTGCAGTACGAATGCATCTTGCTGGGCGGCGCCGAGCTCAACGAGAAAACCCTTCGCGGCGCCTTGCGTGCCAAGGCTCGCGTGTATTCCAGCTACGGCATGACCGAAACCTCCAGTGCAGTGGCGGCGGGGCTTATCACTCGCAACTTCGATGGCGGCTTGCAGATGCTGCCTGGGTATGAAGCCCGCGTGGTAAGCCCCGATGAAGATGGCATCGGCCAGCTGCACTTGCAGGGCCCCGGCATCTTCGAGGGCTACTTGAATGCCCGCAAGGCCATGAGCGCCGACGGCTTCTTTGTAACCGGCGACCGCGCGGCAATCGACCGCGAAGGCAAGCTCCACGTGTTCGCCCGCACTGAAGACCTCATCATCTCCGGCGGTGAAAACATCTACCCGGCCGAAGTGCGCGATGTGCTGCTGGGCATCCCCGGCGTGCGAGATGCCTACGTGTTCGGCACTGCCGATGAAACCTGGGGTTATCGCCCCGTGGCCTTTATCGAGGCCGACTTCTCGGCGAAAGCTATTGCCGCCGATCATGAGGAGATGGGCCTGGACCCGCAGGAAACGGGCATTCGTCCAGCAACCTGCTCCCAGGAATTCGCCCATATGGTGCACGAGTACTTGGAAGGCTGCATGTCGCACCTTCATCACCCTAAGCACGTGCTGGTTATGAAAGAATTTCCGCGTACCATCGCCGGTAAAACCGATCGTCAGGCGCTCAAGCAAAGCTACGACAAGCGCATCGACATCAAGTCTCTCACTATGTTTCGCGTGAAACAGCCCTTCGCCCAGCCTATTAAAACGTCGAAGGGCACGCTAACCGAGCGCGAATCGTTCTTCGTGGAAGTGGAAGACTGGGCCGGCCGCACGGGCATTGCCGAGTGCGTTTCGTTTGCTACCGACTGGTATCTGCCCGAAACGCTGGGTGAAGACTACGCCGTGGTGCGCGACCATATTGCGCCCATCGTGCTCAGTGAACGCTACCTGCATCCCAGCGAGGTTTCTGCTTCTTTGGCAACGTTCCCTGCCTTGGCGAAGTACCCTATGGCCAAGGCTGCGGTTGAGCCTGCCATCTGGGACTTGTATGGCAAAATCGTGGGCCAGCCGCTTTCGCAGCTAATCGGTGGCCAGCCTGGCGCTGTTGTGCCTGGCGGTGCTGTGGTTGGCATTGGCTCGGTAGAAGAAACGTTGCAGCGCGTGCGCAATGTGGTTGAGCGGGGCTATACGCGCGTGAAGCTGAAGGTGCAACCCGAAGGTGTGTTCGAAACCGTTTCTGCGGTGCGTTCCGGATTCCCCGAGCTTGCCATCATGCTCGACGCCAACCAGTCGTTCGACGAATCCAACTTGGACATCTTGTGCAAGCTCGATACGCTGAACCTAACCTGCATCGAAGAGCCTTATAACCCAAGCTATGTGCCCCGTAGCGGCGAAACCAACCTGTTCGTTCGCCTTTCGCTTTTGCAAGACGAGCTTAAAACGCCAGTTTGCTTGGACGAATCGGTGGTTACTGCAAAGGACATGGAGCAGGCCATGGAATTCGACAACCTTTCCTGCTATGCCCTGAAAATCGCCAAGTTTGGCGGCATTCAGCCTACGCTCGATTTTTACCATTGGCTGCTCGGCCAGGGAAAGCAGGCTTGGATGGGCGGCATGTTCGATACGGGTGTGTCGAAGCGCATGCATGCTGCGTTCGCCACGCTGCCGGGCATGAGTATTCAGCCCGACGTTTCCAGCTACTCCGCATACTTTAACCATGATGCTTGCGTGCCGCCGCTGGAAGTGAAGCAGGGTAAGCTCACGGTGAATGAGCGCACGCATCCCGCCGGCTTGGGCTGTGTACTCGACCACGAGTACCTGCATTCCATTGCTGTTGATGAAGTAACTATTACTACTGAAGGGTAGGAACGGTGCCGCGCTTTGCCGCCGCGCTGCGTCTGTTCTCACGATTAAGGAACCGCTATGAAAACGAAGCTTGTAAGTTTGCTTGCCGCCTTTGCGTTTGCTCTGTGCCTGCCCGCTACGGCGTTTGCCTCTAGCAGCGCATTCGACTCCGGTTCAGGCGAAAGCATTACCGTGCAAGATTCGTATACGGGCAATGCGTTTTTGCTCAACCGCGATGCTCAGAACCTGCAGGTTGCTTGCGATTTTTATTGGGCTGGCAGCACGCTTAATGCCAGCGGTTTGAGCGTTGGCGCCGGCAACGGCGGCAGCGCACTTATGGCTGGACAGGATATTTCGCTTTCCAGCTCGCAGATTGCGGGCAGCCTGCGCGCCGCCGCGCAGCAGTTACAGGTTTCCAACGTTACCGCGGGAAACAACATCACGGCTGCCGGTAACAGCGTTTCAATTTCCAATAGCTCCGCCAAGGGCGTTTATGCGGCAGGTAGCGACATCAGCGTTTCTGGCAACTTCCAGGCCGCGGCGTTTGTGGGCGCTTCGGTTAGCCTGGGCGGTAATTACGCGGGCGACGTGCAGGTAGATGCCGCTTCGGTGCGCGTGGCAAGCGGTACCACGGTTGGTGGCACGCTCACGGTGCCTTCCGATGCGCAGGTAACCATCGAAGAAGGCGCCAGCGTCCCCAGCGTTTCTTATAGCTCGGTGTTACAGCAGGGCGCCTCTAGCGAGCAGGGCACGGGCGGCTTCAGCATTTTCATGTGCATTTTTGCCTGCATTGCCCATATGCTGCTTGCCATGTTCTTCGCCTTGCTCTTCAAGGAATCGCTTACCCGTGCCACCGAAATGTATCGCGAAAAGGCTGGCCGTACGGCGCTTTCCGGCTTGGTTGTGTTCATCGTGGTGCCCTTTGTGGCGTTGTTCCTGTTGTTCCCGTTGGTCACTATTCCCATCAGCGCGTTTATCTTCATCGCCATGGCGGTGGTGTGGATGTTCTCCATCCCGCTGGCAGGCTACGTGCTGGGCTGCCGCTTCTTGCCCAAGATGCGCCCCATGGGTGCGGGCGTGCTGGGCACGTTGGCTCTTACGGTGCTGGCATACTTGCCCGGCCTCATAACCGTGGTGCCCACGGTATGCGCCATTTTCGTGGCAGGCTATCTCTGGCAGCGTTGGCGCGAAAAGCGCATTCAGGCTAAGCAGGCAGAAGGGGATGCCCTTCCCGAAGTCGAATAGCTCTGATTTTTCTGGGCACTCGGGCCCGCGCCCGGGCTTGCTGCTTTTGATGCTGCGCTCTGGCTTTGCTGCAAGTTGCATATAAGCTCAAGTTTCAGACTTGCTCAATAAAACCAAGGCGCCTGTGCGCTGTTGCTTGGTTTTTGCCCGTACAATTCGGTTGTTTTACGCGATTAGAAGCCGAATGAATCAAACAAACGGGCGGTTTGCGTTGTGATTTAGCCGAATAATACCCAATCTTTGCGCTTCGGGTAGTTCTTTCGCCACGAACTGCCGTTATTTCACCTATCATTGCAGGTACGTTAAAAGAATGTATCCGCGGGTAAGAAATTTGTTTCATCTGCGGTTGACGCGCGTGCTTTGGAGGCCGTTGCCAAGTGATTGAGATCGGTGCGTTTTTTTCCGCGCTCACGGGTAGCCCCGTGCTCGTTGTCGTTCTTGTCCTAACGTTGGGTGCTACCGTGGTTAACGGTGCAACCGATGCCCCTAATGCCATTGCCACAGTAGTTGGCACGCGCAGCATGAGTCCGGGCAAGGCCATCATCATGGCCGCTATTTGCAACTTCCTTGGCTTGGTCATCATTACTTCGGTAAGCGCAGCAGTGGCAAAAACCATCTTCGGTATGGTGAACTTCGGTGGCGATAGCCATGCGGCGCTTTTGGCGCTGGCCGCGGCTATGATAGCCATCATCGTGTGGGGCGTTGCAGCGTGGCGTTTGGGTATTCCCACTTCGCAAAGTCATTCGCTTATCGCAGGCCTTACCGGTGCGGCCATTGCGCTGCAGAGCGGCATCGGCGGCGTCAATGGAGCCGAGTGGATGAAGGTAATTTACGGCCTGCTTATTTCCACCGTGCTGGGCTTCGGCAGCGGTTGGCTGTTCACCAAAACCATCGAACGCCTTGCCCGTAACGCCGACCGCCGTAAGATGAGCGGCTTTTGGCTGTGGGCACAGCGCATCGCTGGCGCGGGTGTTGCCTTGATGCACGGCGCGCAGGATGGCCAGAAGTTCCTTTCCATTTCGCTTATGGGCATCATGCTGTGCATGGGCCTGGGCGACGACCCAACCAATATGTCGTTCCCGTTCTGGCTTATCGTGCTGGTTGCGCTGGCCATGGGCCTGGGCACTGCTGTGGGTGGCAAGAAAATTATCAAGAACGTTGGCTTGGATATGGTGAAGATGGAGCCTTACCAAGGCTTTTCCGTATGCCTTTCCTCCGTGTTCTGCATCGCGTTGGCAACCTTCACGGGCATGCCGGTTTCTACCACGCATACCACCACCACGGCCATCATGGGCGTGGGTGCTTCCAAGCGCCTTAGCAACGTGAAGTGGAACAAGGCCGGTCATATGGTGCTTACCTGGGTGCTCACGTTCCCCGGCTGCGGCATCATCGGCTACGTGCTGGCCAAGGTGTTCCTGCTGTTCTAGGCTTCGTCGCTGCCAATTTGCTACCATTCCAATAACACTATTTATGTCGGACGGTTCGTGCCGTCTGCGTTTTAGGAGGTAGCATGCCCCTACGCAACTTGCCTATTGAAGAGGCTAAAGCTTTCAACTCGCTCATCAATTGCAATGCAGGTCAGGTTTCTAGCATGGCTCTTACGCGCAATGCTGGGTTCGATATGACTTTATTGGCTTTTGCTGCGGGCGAAAGCGTGAGCGAAGAAGAGTACTTCGGCGACGTTATGTATTACGTGTTGGAGGGGGCAGCCGAAGTGGTGCTGCCCAACCGGCGCATAGTGGTGGAAGCCGGTCAGGTTTTGCGCATCGAAGCGCACGTGCTGCATTCGGTGGAAGGCCACAACGGTAGCGAGTTTAAGCTGTTGCAAATCAATCTGCAGGAGTAGGGGCTTTGCCGCGAAGGCAGAGCCAGCTTCGGTCGCCTGGAGTGTAGAGCGGCCGGCTGCATTTTGCCGTAGCTGTCTCACGCTTTAGTGCGTCTAAACTGTCCCGGATAGCATTCGGCTGTACCCGAATGATCGCCAAGCCGGCCTGCCTTCTTCGTTCTGCGGTTGGTTTTCGCTAGAGGCAAATTTAGCTGCACTTGCTAGTTGAATTTTCTGCGCTCTACAAGCGTGTTTTATTTGTTCATCATCTTGGAAAGGAAGAGCAATGGAGCTTATCAAGAACATCGAACATAGCAAGGTATTTGAGCTCAAGGAATTGGTTCAGTACGAGCCTGGGAAAGTGAACAGCCACACGCTTTCGCAAACGCCTGGCTGTAAAGTAACCGTTTTTGCCATCGATGCCGACGAGGGCATGTCCACCCATGCTGCTCCGGGCGATGCCCTGGTAACGGTACTGGAAGGCACGGGCGAAATCACCCTGGAAGGCACGCCGCACCAGCTCAATGCCGGTGAATCCATCGTAATGAGCGCCGGCGCCCCGCATTCCGTGCGTGGAGTAACCCCCTTCAAAATGCAGTTAACCGTAGTACGCCCGCTGGAGTAGTAGCGGCAGTGTGCCTCACTGAAAGGCTTGCAAATTTCGTGAGGCAGTTTGCTTCGCAGCCCTGTAGCCGCAGCCTGGTGAAAGCCCGTATATGTGGATCATTTGAAGGGGAAATATTTCATTTGCGTTAAACGTAACCCGCCCCTATACTTGAAAAGTCGCACAAAGCGAGTTGATCGTGCGGGGTGGAGCAGTCTGGTAGCTCGCCGGGCTCATAACCCGGAGGTCGTTGGTTCAAATCCAGCCCCCGCGACCAAAAGTTTCAGCAGGTCAGAAGGTTAAATCTTCTGACCTGCTTTGTTTTTCCAGGCGCTTCAAAAATGGCTTGGAGCCGAATTGGGGTTGAAAAATTCCCCAAAGCTCAATTAATAGCGGCGCCCGGTGGCGCGAAAGGCATCAATCGCTGCGATGGCAAGCTTCTTGTGGAAGTTCTGTTTGCCATGCAAGGGAAGGACTAATTTGGGCGCGGCTTGCCAATCTTTGTGTCTGCATTGACTGGTGCGGCTGTTGGCATCGAGCATGTTTTCCAACGCAATATGTCGTTGCTAGTTATTTGAAATCTTGCGAACGTTGCTACGAACGAGCATGAAATTGATCGAAAGAATCAAAGGGTTCAATGATTTATTGCTTAGCATTGGATAATCACTTTTGTGCTTGTTCTTTGAATTCTACTGTTTCTGATTTGAGTGCGCCGTTTGCAGACAGGGATGGTCCAATGGCTTAATTCCCAAGGTCAGAGCTGTGGAAAGAGTATATTGCTATTAAACAGTTCAGGTTTAGTGCTGAACTTGGAAGAAGGGTCAAGGTTGGTTATGAAAATAATTGGATTGAAACAACGTGCTATACAGATCGCAGCTTTTGCGGTTGCTTCTCTTATTCTTTGTTTGTTATTGACAGCTTGTGCAACGCAAAACTCTGGCGATGTAACGAGCAAGCAGGATGAGCATAGTGCCGTAGAAAAAGCGACCATCACTACTCGCACTGTTACATTCCCCGCTGCGTATTTTTCCGACAAGACGGCCGAGGAAGTTCAAGCTAATTTGCAGGAGAAGGGTTGCACCAATATTACTGCTAATGAGAATGGATCCTATACCGTTACCATGTCTATCGACAAGTACAACACCCTTGTCGATTCGATGCATGAATCGGTGGCAAAACAGCTTGACGAGATGCCCAACAGCGAAAATTGGCCCACCATTACATCTGTCGAATACGATGATCAATTCTCTGCGGTAAAGTTGACCCTTTCAAGTAGCAAGGTTGGGCTTCAAGAGGCATTCGCGCCGCTGACTGCCGGAGTCATATCCTGCATGTATCAGCAGATTGCTGGTCAGCCGGTTAGTTGTACTGTGAGCATGGTCGACCAGAGTGGCGCGGAGTTATCTAGTTCTATATATCCAGACGCGCTTGATCAAGATCAGCGTACTGCTGTTGTTGCTAATTAATTTAGGTGCAGATGAAGATGGCCAGTAAACTCAAAATTATTCTTATTGCCGCATCGGCTTGTGCCCTGATTGCGAGCGCAACGCTATTGACAGCATGTGCTGGAAATAGCGGTCGGGATCAAACAGGTTATGCTGATGATTCGTTTATGCAATCGTTGGCGAAAGGTTTTGAGGCCCGTGATGCGTTGGCTGAAAATTCAACCAAGTCTAGTAACTCCGAAAAATATTATGAAATGCTGGTTGATGCCGAGCTGGCGCAAGTTGAGCAGTATCAAAATGCGCAGTTTGAGAGCAGCAAGTTGCAGGAAAGCGCTATAGCTTATATCAACTCACTGAAGGATCAACGAACGGCAGCTGAATCTTATTCAACGGACAACGATAAGTTTCAGCAGGAATGGCAAAGGGCCTACGACAAGCGCACGTCACTTCTCAAGACGTTTGTTGATGATTATGGGCTGACGGTATCGTCTTCCTGCCAAGATGATCTGAATAAGCTTGTCGGCCATGGTAAAAAGGTTGAGCGTGAAACCAACCAGAAGGCTGCAGCTGAGTCGCTGGCGAATAAAATCAATTTGGAATTCACGGAGCAATATTCGTCTGTTACTGGAAAAGCAACCGTAACGAATGATACGGGCTATGATTTCGACTACATCAGCTTCAGCGTTGAGATGTTTGATCAGGGCGGCGTAAAAGTAGAAACATCGAGCCTGTATGCCAACCATTGGCTGGCCGGCGAAACCATCGTGCTCAATTGTTACGCATCGCTTAAAGAATTGCCGGCATCCGTTAAGGTTGTTTCCAACACTTATCAAGTTGCCGATGCTTCGTAGGGCAGCTGCTTTTAGAGAACAATGCTTTCGGTTCATGGTATTGTCGCAGGTCAGAAGATTAAATCTTCTGACCTGCTTTTTTATTCCCTTCCAATGGTGTTATAGAATGTAACCGCAAGAGAGTTGATGGCTTATGGGGTGTGATCAAATGTCCAACAATCTGAAAGAGCGCGTAAGTGCTGCTGTGGCATTGGCCGCTCCAAGCTATAACATTTCTAGGGTTTATCTGTTTGGGTCGGTTGCCCGCGGGGACGATAACGCCCAAAGCGATGTCGATCTGTGCGTGGAAAGCGATGGTCGCTTTTCTTTATTTGACGCTGGTGCTTTCGGACAAGGTTTGCAAACCACATTGGGTCGAAGCGTTGATCTTGTCTCGGAAGCATCTTGTAAAAGCCACGTGAAAGGCAACATGCTTAAAGAGAGGGTTCTTATTTATGAACGATAGGGATAAAGCCCTCTTGAAGGATATGCTGGCTTACTGCCAGAAAATCGAGGAACGAAAGCAGCGCTTTGGAATTTCCAAAGACACTTTTGTTTCCGATGAGGCGTTGGCGGATTTGTTGCTGATGCCTGTATTTCAAATCGGCGAGCTCGCTAATGGCTTGAGCAGCGAATACTTGGAACAGTCTGTAGATATTCCTTGGCATGCCATTAGGGGTTTTAGGAATGTGATTGCGCATGACTATGCTGTAGTCGACCCGTTTTGGGCGTGGGATACTGTGGAGAATGATATTCCGCAGCTGGCTGTTGCGATAAAGGAAAGCTTGGCTTTATAGGAACTTATCCAGCTCTCTGTCCACCACTGCTTTGCGCTTAACGCGCGGCTTCATGATGGCTCGCCCGCGGGCAATGACGTGCTTTGGGGTGCGCAGTGCGCATAGGTCTTCCAGCGGGTTTTCGCCCAGAACAATCATGTCGGCGCATTTGCCTACTTCGATGGAGCCAGTAACATCGCCAATACCGGCAAGCTGTGCGTTGCGCAGCGTTGCGGTATGCAAGGCAAACTGCCGCGAAACGCCCACGTATTTTTCGAAGTAGCGAACTTCGCGCCAGAAGTCGTATTGCGTAATCCAGGGGCATCCCACATCATTGCCGAGTGCAACAGGAATCCCCTGTTCAAGCGCCGCCTTTGAGTTCTCCAGAATACCTTCGAACACCACGTTGCCGTTGAATTGCTCTACTTCGCTGGCGTTGGAAACGGACCTGTCGAACAGCGCATAGGGCAGTGCGGGTGAAATAGTGGTACACAAAAATGCGCTGCGCTCCTTGAATAGCTGAAGGATTTCTGGCGTAGGCGCTGCGCCGTGCTCAATGGAGTCAACGCCGTTTTGCAGCGCTACTAGCACTCCTTCGGTGGACTCAACGTGGGCCGCAACCTTATACCCCATGCTGTGCGCCTTTTCGCATACCGCGCGCACCATTTCTGGGCTCATTTTCATTTCGCCCGGCACGCCTTTTTCCTTGGCATCCATAACGCCGCCGGTGATCATCAGCTTGATCAGGTCAACACCCTGCAGTCGGGCAATGTCTACCTGCAGCAGCGCATCGGTTACGTTTCGCGCGGCAATGGCAACGGAACCTGCCATGTGCCCGCCGGGCACCGATATGCCTTCGTTTGCGGCAAGAATGCGCGGCGCCTCAGCTTTTCCTACGGCTGCTTCGTTGCGAACGCGAGTATCGAATTCGCGCAGGCCGCCTACGGTGCGAATAGTGGTAACGCCGCTATGCAGCTCGATGCGCGCAAACTCGCGTACCAGCTTGTAGGCAACTTCGCGCGTTAGCTTCGTTGCCATGATTTTGGTAACAAGCGCTTCGTTGTCGCGCTGCTTCTTTTGCGGCTTGCCGTTGCCGGCCAGGTGAACGTGCATATTGATGAGCCCTGGCGCTAGGTAGGCACCTTTCAGGTCAACGATTTTGCAGCCCAATGTATCGGCTTGCCCGGTAGGCTCAACGGCAACAATGGTTTCGCCTTGCACGGTAACAGCGCAATCTTCGCGTACATCCATGTTCGCTGTGCCGTCGAGCACGTTTGCATGGATGTAGGCAACGGGCCTGTTCTCTGGGTTGCGTTGTGTGGCCATGGTGTTTCCTTCGCCGCATGGATGAGTGACTTCTATCGTATCCGAAAGGCGGCATGGCTCCTAAATCGAAAACGCCCAGACCCGCAATTGAGTTGCGAGCTGGGCGTTTTCGAAAGGAGTGAAAGGAAAGGAAGAAGAAATGACAAAAGAAGAAACGAGATGGGTTATTCGGCCTTGCTACCGCGATTGTCTACCAGGTACAGGCCCACGCGAACCTGTTCCCAAGGGTCGGCCTTGGCATCGACCTGCATAATGCAGCACTCGAAGGCGCCCTGGTAGCCGTAGTGCATCATCTGCGCCAGCAGTTGATTGCTGCAGCGCGGAACGTAGCCAAGGTGCGTGCCTTTGTACTTGATTGCGATGGCGCACGGGTCGTACGGATTGTCGGGCTCGGGAACCAGGTCGAGCTTCTTGCCCGCCTTCAGCTTACGAAGAACAAAGGCGCCTTCGTGGTGTTGGAACCCGGCAATGAAGAACGAATCGAATTTTCTAGTAGGCTCGTACATGACAGCTCCTAACCTCTCATTCGTACGATGCTTGGAAAGATACGCTCTTGCAAAAGGCTGGGTGTCCTGGAAAATGGACAGCAAAGAACTTTTTTCAAAAAGCTAAATTATTTTCAGCGGACCATCGCTTGCGCTCGTCGGTAAGCCCAGCGCCTTTCAGTATTTCAATTAATCCTTGGGAAACTAAAACTTTCGCGCTTCCTGGTGCACACAGGCTAAAATCGAAGCTTAAGTTCAGCCTAAACATCGTTGGTAAAGGGGATTGGCAACAATGTTCAAACGTATCAAGCGCGACGCTTCGCTTCGTTCCAATAAGCGCATCAGCCATGGGCTCAACGCGGCGCTTTCGGTTGCCCTTGCGGCATCGCTTTGCTGCATGTTTCCCGCATCAGCCTTCGCTGAAACCGATATGAAAAAAATCTGGGAAGACGCTTTTGGCAAGTACGAAGATCTAACCTTGTGCGCCTACGATGCCGGCACCGAATACGACACCTCCGATCTGCCTGCGTCGGGCAGGTTCGACTTGCGCGATCCGAATGGCGACGGCAGCCGTAGCGATAGCGTGGTTACCCCCGTCAAATACCAAAGCCCCTGGGGCAGCTGCTGGGCATTCGCAACCATTGCCGCATGCGAAACCAGCATCCTTTCCGCTATGGGATCTTCTTATTCGCAAACCCCCATCGATCTTTCCGAGCGCCAGCTGGTGAATTCGGTGTTCCCCGAAAACGGTGCGCTTGAAAGCGTTGTTGGCCCCCAACAGGCGGGCGAAGGCTTCAATCGCTCATTGTATAAGGCGAATCCCAGCGCAATTTTCGAAGCCAGCGGCCGCACAGCGTACTGCATGTCGGTTCTTATGGCTGGCTCTGGCTTAGTCAGCGAATCCGTTGCACCGTATAAGAACAAAGAAAACCTTATCAAGTGCAAAGTTACCCAAGATGGTGTTACAAAAGAGCAGAACCTAACGGAAAGTGAAATTGCCGCGCTTGAAAATCAGGGCGCCACGGTTAAGAAGATTTCCTATTCAGGTGAATACGTTGATCCGTCATTGGACGAATCTGCCGAGGACTCCAATCGTTCCAAAACCATATGGACCGACTGGACCACGGATAACAGCTTGTGGGCCACAACTGATTACATTCTGAGCAATTGCAACATGCTGCCTAGAACGGCGG
>CAZQWR010000005.1:0-11183 GCA_964597085.1 uncultured Cryptobacterium sp. | reverse complement strand
TACGTTTCCACCGACATGGCAGCCGTTACCGCCATTAAGCGTGAGCTGGTAAGTGGCCATGCTGTTTCTTGCGCTTTCTGCGCCGATCAATCCACTCCTAACGAACAGGGCGTTTCGGACTATCTTGATAGAAGCACTTGGTCGCACTATTCCTATACGAAGACTGGCCAAAATGCTCCTTCTTCCAACCATGCCGTTACCATCGTGGGTTACGACGACAGCTATTCGGCAAGCAATTTCAAGAATCCCGAAGGCAAAACCCCCGAGGGTAATGGCGCCTGGTTGGTGAAGAACAGTTGGGGCGCTTCCAACGAAGATTTCCCCAACAACAACGACTGGGGCATCGTCGAAACTGATGCCGATGGCAACGAATACAACACTGGTTATTTCTGGCTTTCGTATTACGACCAGTCCATTTGCAAATTCCAGTCGTACGATTTCGACATTTCCGTTAGCGAAAGCCAGGACGAAAGTTATCTAGACCAGTATGATTACTTGCCTCAGTACGGGATTACCTGCGAGGCGTTCGATTACCCCATGAGCGCGGCGAACGTTTTCACTGCTTCAGGCGATATGACGCTTAACACGCTTTATGGCACTACGTATCGCCCGAATTCCACGATAACGTACCAGGTGTATCTGCTGGATAGTCAGGCAACTTCGCCTACCGATTCTGGCCATAGCACGCTGGTGTATACCGGTCAGGAAACCTACAGCTATGCTGGTTATCATCAAATTGAGCTGCCCCAGGCTAGCCAGGTGGCTATGCGCGAAGGCCAGCGTTATGCCGTGGTAACCACGCAGAAGTGCAACACCGATGGCAAATGGTACCAAGGTGCGGTTTACAACAACGGGGCCAATGCTTCCGCCGAAGCGAAGCTGAATACTGGCGAAAGTTACCTGGGTCGCTCTACTTCGGTCGATGCGCAGGAGTCTGGCCAAACAGAGTGGTACGACTGGTCGGTAATTGGCTTCGATACCGTTCAGATAGACAACGCTTCCATCAAAGCGCGCTCGGCGAAGAGCAGTTTTGCCAGCGTAGATGAGCTTTCCGCTCTCGAAGACGCCATCGCCAAGGCGAAAGAAGCCCTGGCCAGTGCGCACATCAGCACTGACGGATCTGACGTTCCCGAGGGCGAAACCTGGATGACGCAGGAGCAGTACGATGCGCTTGCCGTCGCGGTTGCCCAAGCCGAGGAGCAGCTCGCCTTGGCGGGCAGTGCCTACAAAACCACGCTGGCGAACACCACGCCTAGTTCCAGCACCGTGAATGCCGCCGTGGATTCACTCGCATTCACCGCCCAGTATGGCACTGCAGCTTTCGTGCCCGATGCCGTGCCGGCTGCCGATGAAAACGGCGCCAATGCCTCCGCTTCCCACTCCGAGCTTGCTCGCACGGGCGATAGTGCCCTGCCCGCCGCGGTGTTGGCCATCACTGCGCTTTCGACGTTTGTTGTGGCAGCCGCAGCTCGCCGCCGAATCTGCCAGCGCTAGGTAACGTTCAGCATGCCGACGGTTCGGCGTATCCATTCTTCAGCTATGCGCCTCATCAAGCGCGTAGAATCAACCTATTGAAATTGCTCGTCCCTACAGGCAAGAGGAACCTATGCTGCAAGCTTTCAAAAATCGTGAATTCCCCGTCACAAAGCGTTCGCTGGCAAACGCCGCGCTCTGCGGCGTACTTTCCGTTGGTCTTGCTTTCTCGTTAGGTGCAGCGCCAGCATCTGCCTATGCCGACGATCAAAGCGCAATAAGCTCATGGAGCAATGCCCTGAAGGAAACTGCGGCCAAAGATTACAGCCCCTATTCTTCTGAAGGCTCAAGCTCCGCTTCTAGCAGTTCGAACGTTAGCGGTATTACGCACTTCGACTTGCGTGACCCAGACGGCAATGGTGACCGAAGCGACAGCGTTGTCACTTCCGTTAAGCTTCAAAGCCCATGGGAAACCTGCTGGGCGTTCGCGGCAACGGCGGCATCGGAAACCAGCATCTTTTCCGAGCTGCGTAAAGCTGGCTCTAGCTCCCAGGTGGATTTGTCCGAACTCTACCTGGCATGGTTCTCTCACGCTTTAACCACCCAGGCTTCCGTGGGGTCTGCCCAAGCCGGGGAAGGTCTCGATCGCGACGGCGGCACCGACTCGTACATTTTGAAAATGGGCGGCTATCCGAACTATGCAGCAACCCTGTTCTCCTCGGGCAGTGGTGCAGTTTCTGAATCCGTTGCCCCTTATAAGAACAAAGAGGGAAAAATTACTTGCAAGGTGCTTTCGCCGGGAGCCGCATCGGATGAAGAGAAGGATCTGACTGAAGAAGAGATTGCTGCCCTCCCGGAAGGAACGCAGGTTACCCGCCTGCATTGGGCAGAAAACACTTTCGTGGAGGGCGAGAATGGCACCGGCCACTATGAATTCTACGATTGGACGGTAAGCGAAAGCCTTCGCGGAACAACGGAATATCAGCTCGAGGAAAGCTATCAGCTTCCCAATGTGAATAAGTTCGACGACCAGGGAAATTACCTAGGCCTTAGTCAAGAGGGCATGAACGCGGTGAAAGAACAGCTGCTGGCTGGCCGCGGTGTTGCAACGGCTTCTTTCACCGAGGCGGTCGATCGTGAAAGCGCTTCGCGGGCTACGATTTTCAACTACGACACCTGGGCTGAATACGCTCAGGTTTCGGATAAGAGCAATCATCCCGTGCATGCTATAACCATCGTTGGTTGGGACGATAACTACTCAAGTGAAAATTTCCTTGAAAGCAAGCGGCCTAGCGGCAACGGCGCCTGGTTGGTAAAGAACAGCTGGGGGTGCTCGAGCACCAAGGAATTCCCCGATGAGTGGGGCATTCAGGAAGACGGCGAATATACCGGTTATTTCTGGCTTTCCTACTACGATGAAACCATCCAAAACCTTGTGGCGTTCGACTTCGACGTGAACTCAAGCACTTCTGAAGAATCGTTCATCCACGACCAGTACGATTACCTTCCCCAAGATACCGTGGCAGTGAATGCTTCGGATGAAAAGGCCAGCTCTGCCAATGAATTTACCGCTGGCGAAGACCGAGCGCTGCGAGCGCTTACCTGTCAAACCGCAAAGCCGAATACCCAGGTAACCTATGAGGTTTATCTGCTAAACAATGAATCGTCCAGCCCCACCGACGGCAAGCTTGTTCTGACGAAGAACGAAACATATGAATACGGCGGCTTCCATCGTTTGATGTTGAGCGGCGAAGAACAGGTGGCCATGCGCGAAGGTCAGCGCTATTCGGTGGTGGTTACCCAAAAATGCGGGGATAAGTACTACCAGGTAACAACAAGGAATAACAACTACGGCATCAGCCGTTATGGTCAATGGGTTTCAAAGATCAACGAAGGCGAAAGCTGGACGCTTTCCAACGGGGCCTGGTCTGACTGGAACACGGTGTCTAAAGCGGCTGTCGAAGAATCCAAAAGCGATGAAGCCCAATACGTTGTAGACAACTTCCCCATCAAAGGGTTGGCAACGCAGAAGAGCTGGGCTAGCGTAGACGAGCTTTCTGCGCTTGAGTCTGCCATTGCGAAGGCGAAGGATGCCCTGGCCAGTGCGCACATCAGCGCCGATGGCTCCGATGTGCCCGAAGGTGAAACCTGGATGACGCAGGAGCAGTACGATGAGCTTTCTGCCGCGGTCGCCCAAGCCGAGGAGCAGTTCTCCCTTGCTGGCGCCGACTACGCCACCACCTTGGCCAACACCACGCCAAGCTCTAGCACTGTGAATGCTGCCGTGGATTCGCTCGCTTTTACCGCCCAGTATGGCACCGCAACTTTCGTGCCCGAGGTCGTTTCGGCTGCCGATGAAAACGGCGCCAACGCCCCCGCTTCTCACTCCGAGCTCGCTCGCACGAGCGACACCGCACTGCCCGCAGTGGCTCTGCTTGCTGCGTCCTTGGCTGCCGCAGTTGTTGCCGTTGCCGCCCGACGCCGCACCCGCCAGCGCTAAATCGCAAGAAACCAATTGTCCAGAGGAGCTCCCGTGGAAGCAAGATCAATGAGGTTGCACAAGCGCGAAGTACGCGATGCCGAAGCACTCCGCTCGATCGTGGAAACGTGCAAGGTGGTGCGTATCGGTTGCATGGACGAAGCCGGCATGTTCGTGGTGCCTATGAACTTCGGCTACGAATGGAATGCCCAGCCGGGTGCAGAGCCTGGCCTAACCCTGTGGCTGCACTGCGCCGCCGAAGGCCGCAAGGCCGAAGCCTGGGCTGAAAACCCACAGGTTGCCATAGAAATGGATTGCGAAGACGGCCTTATCACCGGCAGCTTCGCCTGCGCGTATTCGTATGCGTTCCGAAGCATCATGGGCACAGGCGTTATGCATGCGGTAACGGATCCGCGGCAGAAGCGCGAAGGTCTTACGCGCATCATGGAGCATGTGGCGCCTGGCTCGCCCATTTCGTATTCCGATCAATCCATCGAACGCGTGGCCATCTGGCGCCTGGGGGTAACCGAGTTCACCGGCAAACAGCGCGCCTAACGTAGTCCGGCGGTTTGCTGGGAATGAGCTCGCGATTGTGGCACTGCGGCTGCCGATCTCCTTTTGCTCGGGGCGCTATTGCGGTGAGCTACGTGCAATTTCCGCCGAACTTAAGTGCACGCGCGGTAACAGCACAGCGCTTTTTGCCGTGTGCCGCCATCTCTCTTTTGCTCGAGGCGAATGATGAGGCAAGTTTAATGTGGATCTTGCTAAGCACCCTCTCTTGTCACGCGGGCCCGAATAATTGTTCTGTGGTCATTTTTCTGCCAACTGTCCTTTCCGTAGGACACCAAGCTGTACGCTGATAAGGCATAATGAACTTGCGTCAACGAAAGGAATCATCATGGACGGCATTTTTGGCAATCGCTTCGACCTTAACAACGACGGCTATATGAGTGTGCCCGAGCACATGATCGACTTCGCTGTGTACAACCACTTCGTGGAGGAAGTTGATGCCGAAGTAGCGGCGGAAGAAAAAGCAAGGGCTTCAAAGCAAAGCTCGAAGCTGTTCAGCGAAACCGACTCTTTCGTTTCCAGTCCCAGCTCCAATTCCGTTTTCGATCCCACCGAAGTCGACTTCGATGACGAAGACGACCTCGACGAGGATGATTTTGACGATGAGGATGACGACCTCGATGAAGACGACTTCGACGACGAGGACGACTTTGATGACGAAGACAATGACTTTGACCATGACGAGTTCTGATTGCTGTTTGGCACTGGCGTTTCTTCGCCATCCAACCGTGTAGCACCGCCCCACGGTACGTGCATTCTGCCGCACCCCACCAGTTATTTCGATTACTTATAAGGGGTGCTCAAAAAGATATCGAAGCGGTATTGGTTTCCACCCCCTGTGGTGCGTAGAATTGTCCCTAGTGAACGTGTTCTAAAAACGTTCGATTAGGGAAAACATAACAAGGGGGATCTAAATGGATTTCGATTTCACGCCCGACCAAGAGCTGTTCATCGCCAGCGCGAAGGAATACGCCGAAAAGTACTTCACCCCGGAAGCTGTTAAGCAGGCTTACGAGGTAGACCACCACATCAGCCTCGAAGCAGCCATGGCATTCCGCGAGCTCGGCTTCATGCACCTTGGCCTTCCCGAAGAGGTCGGCGGCATCCCGTGCGACAAGACCACCCTGGTTGTTCTTATGGAAAAGTTGCACGAGTACACCGGCTGTGTTCTTCCTTTCCAGACTGACTTCAACTCCATCATGGACGTTATTGAGTTCGGTAATGAAGAGCAGCAGAAGAAGATCATGGACGTTGTTAACAACGTCGAGTGCACCAGCGTTGCCGTAACGGCCATCTCCGAGCCTGGCGCCGGTTCCGACAACAACGCTATGACCTGCGTAACCGTAAAGCAGCCCGATGGCACTTACCTGCTCAACGGCCAGAAAACCTGGGTTACCCTGGCCCACCTCTCCCAGTACACCATCCTGGTTGCCAAGGACGAGGATCCCTCTTACGAAAACAACAATTACTCCCTGTGGATGGTTCCCAACGGCATCGAGGGCTATACCTACGGCGGCCTCGAAAAGATCGGTCAGCAGATCGTTCCCTTCGTAGACTGCTTCTTCGATAACGTTGTTCTTACTGAGGATATGCGCCTTGGTCAGCCCGGCGAAGGCTGGAAGCTCCTCATGAAGAAGCTTGAGTTCGAGCGCTGCCTGGTAGTTGCTCAGGCTCTGGGCCAGGCACAGGCTGTAATGAACGAGGCCGGCGCATACTGCTCCGAGCGCATCTGCTTCCAGAAGCCCATCGGCCACATCAGCGCAATCCAGCAGCACCTCGTTGAGATGGAAACCATTCTCGACAACGTGCGTACCCGCCTATACAAGGTAACCTCCATGCTCGATAAGGGTCAGTCCACTCGTCTCGAGTCTGCACTGCTCAAGGCTTACGCCTGCAAGAACCTCACCAAGGTTGCCGAGCATGCGCTTTCCATCTACGCCGGCATCGGTTACACCAAGGAAATCAGCGCTGGCCGCATCTGGAACGACCTCAAGGGCTACGAGTTCGCTGGTGGCACCAACGAAATCATGGACTACATCGCAGGTCGCCAGCTGGTTAAGAAGTACAAGAAGTAAAGAGGTTGCGATGGGCAAGGTCCATCGCAACGGTCGCCGCTGCGGCCAAGCCGGGCACCCCATCTTCGCGCGGCTTGGAGGGCTCGCGTACTTAGTACGCTTCGCCTTCCGATCCCCACGAACCTGGGCACCGGGCTTGCCCTCGCTGATTTTTCTGGTTTTGCAAGACCACTACAGTTTCGACGGTCGCCGCCGCAACGCATCTTTTCGTTAACCCTTGTGCGGGTGATTCCCGGACATTCAGGCCCCGAACTCGTTAACCCTTCGAGCTCGGGGCCTTTCTTTGCTATGGGGTGCTTTAGTCCGCTAAAGCGGTATTTCATGCCGCTCGTACGCGTTGTCGCCCTGGTTTCGCGTTTGTTTCCTTTGATGTAACCAAAAGGTAACGTGTGCAGGAGCATAATCTTTGAATCGTTTCCCCCGACGCGAAACGAGGCGTAGCTCTTACCCGGCCATGCAATGCGGGCTTGCCCCGCCGTTGAAACTTCGGTTTCGCTGCCTATTTGCCCCAGGCATCGAAGCCGCAGCTTCGCGGTTTGCCCAAAGCTGCACGGCTAATCCTGCTTCCGATCGCGTCACGATCAAAGAAAGGACGCAACCATGGAAGCATTCATCGAATCCTTCTCTGCAGGCGTCGACGCAGTCGACAGCTTCGTGTGGGGCTGGGCGCTCATTTGGCTGTTGCTGGGTACCCACGTCATCATGACCATCCGCACGCGCTTCATCCAACGTAAAATCCCAACAGCCATCAAGCTCTCCGTTTCTAAGAACGACCCGCATGCCGAAGGCGATATTTCCCAGTTCGGCGCTCTTACCACGGCGCTTGCCGCAACCATCGGTACCGGCAACATCGTAGGCGTGGCAACCGGCCTGCTCTGCGGCGGCCCGGGCGCAATTTTCTGGATGTGGATCACCGGCGTATTCGGCATTGCAACCAAGTACTCCGAAACCTACATTTCCATGAAGTACCGCGTTAAAGATGAAAACGGCCGCATGATTGGTGGCGCAATGTACGCCCTGGAGCGCGGCTTTAAGAACAAGGTGGTTGGCAAGGTTCTCGCTGTTCTGTTCGCCCTGTTCACCGCAATCGCCTCTTTCGGCATCGGCGCATCGGTGCAGTCCAACTCCCTGGCAGGCGCACTTACTTCCACCAGCCTTATCCCCAATGCGGCAGATATTCCCACTTGGGCAATCGGCATCGTGGTAACCATCCTTGTTGCCATCGTTATTATTGGCGGCTTGAAGAATGTTTCCAAGGTATGCGAAAAGCTCGTACCCATCATGGCCATCTTCTACGTGGTTTGCTGCCTTGTCATCATCGGTATTAACGGCCAGTATCTTGGCGAAGCCGTGATGACTATCCTTACTTGCGCCTTTACCGGTCAGGCTGCATTCGGCGGTGCTGTCGGGTCCGGCATCATGCTGGCTTTGCAGTACGGCTTCAAGCGCGGCCTGTTCTCCAACGAATCCGGCCTTGGCTCCGCTCCGCTGGTTGCCGCTTCCGCTGTTTCCAAGAATCCTGCGCGTCAGGCTCTGGTTTCCATGTCTGCAACTTTCTGGGACACGGTTGTTATCTGCCTCATCACCGGTCTCATGCTCGTTACCTCGCTTCTGGCCAGCCCCGACCTTGCTGCCATGTACAACAACACCGTGCTCGCCAGCAACAATATGTCTTATGACACCGTAATGGGCATCTTCAGCGGCGGCGCAGCCCTGGCAACCGCCTGCTTCGAGACCATTCCCGTGTTCGGCCCATTGGTGCTTGCCGTAGGCCTCATCTGCTTCACTTATTCCACCATGCTCGGCTGGTCCCAATACGGCGACCGCGCCATTACCTACCTCTTCGGCGTTAAGGGCATCCGTCCTTATCAGGTAGTGTTCCTCATCTTTGTATTTTGGGGCTGCATCGGCGGTGGCGACCTCGTTTGGAATCTCTCCGACATTTCCAACGCCCTCATGGCTATTCCCAACTGCATTGCCGTGCTGGTGCTTTCCGGTGTCATCGCTCGCGAAACCAAGCACTGGGTGTATGACGGCCATCTTGAAGACGAAGACACCACGCCTGTTCCCACAGTTAAGGACATCGACGAAGCCGCTGCCGGCAAGATCATCGCCTAGATTTGCTAGCCTGCTGCCCTGTATTGCTTACGGCTTCGGCTTGGCTTCGTCAGGATTTGGCTTCGCGGCATTCGATCTGCGCAAAGTCGGTCAGGTGGGATCTGCTTGAGCTGGTCCGTTGCATCTGATTTGCGCATGCTCAGCCTAATGGGCTTCGCACAGCGGATTGTGGTTGTGCGCGCAAAGCGCGCGTCGTCTCGCTGGTCCATCCGCGAATCTGGCTTGGCGTAGCCAGCTTGCCCCAGACATCCTAAACAATCCGCAGATCCAACCGCTGGGTCAGTTCGCTGCAAACTCTACCTCCTCAAAACACAATGAAGCTCCCCTCCAGGGGAGCTTCTTTCATAACCCCAACAAACCATTAACCAGTAACCGTGCAGCCAAATCCGTTCGCCAAGCAAGGGTTCAGAAGAAGGCTGCCGTGCGTACGATAGACGGTATTGAAACGCCGACTATCGGCGAATCTGCATCTCTTATTTGGAAGGTTGACATGACCGAGTACAACGAACTCACCCCCGAGCTCATCGATCAGCTCAAGGCTGTCGTCGGTGAAGATAACAGCCGTTTTGGCGAAGACATCCACGTGGATTATTCCCATGACGAAATGCCCATCTACGGCACTCACATGCCCGATGCGGTTGTTTTCCCTGAAAGCACCGAGCAGGTTGCTGCAATCATGAAGCTCTGCAACGAAAACAAGATCCCCGTAACCGTTCGCGGTGCAGGCACTGGTCTTGTAGGCGGCAGCACCCCGCTGGCGGGTGGCGTTGTACTGTGCACCATGCACATGAACCAGATCATGGAATACGATATGAACAATCTCTGCGTTCGCGTGCAGCCCGGCGTTCGTCTGTGCGACCTTGCCGCAGATGCGCTCGAGCACGATCTCATGTATCCCCCCGATCCTGGTGAGAAGACGGGCTCCCTTGGCGGCAATGTATCCACCAATGCCGGTGGCATGCGCGCTGTTAAGTACGGCACCACTCGCGACTACGTTCTTGCTATGACCGTGGTTCTTCCCACCGGCGAAATCATGGAAATCGGCCGCGCTGTTTCCAAAACCAGCTCCGGTTACAGCCTGCTCAACCTCATCATCGGCTCCGAAGGCACCCTGGGCGTTATCACCGAGCTCACCCTGAAGCTCATCGCCAACCCCAAGGAAGATATCAGCTTCATCCTCCCCTTTGAAAATCTCGAAGCAGCAATCGCTGCAGTTCCGAAGATCAAGCTCGCCGGCCTCGACCCGCAGTCCATCGAGTTCATGGAACGCGACATCGTCGATTCTTCCGCCAATTACACTGGCAACAAGATCATCCCCACCAATGTTGATGGGCATGAGGTTGGCGCTTACATCCTGGTAACCCTCGATGGCAACGATCAGGATGAAATCTTCCAGCGCGCTGAAACCCTGGCAGAAATCGGCGATGAAATGGGCGCATTCAACACGCTCGTTCTGAGCCACCCCGACGATAAGCGCCAGGTTTGGGCAGCACGCTCCGCCTTCCTTACCGTTATCGAAGCCGACACTGAGCACCTCGACGAAATGGACGTTGTTGTTCCCGTAGACAAGGTTGCTGAATTCCTCGAGCACGTACACAAGATCGGTGACAAGTACGGCGTGGGTATTCGCTCCTTCGGCCATGCAGGCGATGGCAACCTGCACATCTACGCATGCGCCAACGGCGTAGACCAAGACGTCTTCTTGGAAAAGTCTAAGAAGGTAATGAAGGAAAGCTACGAAAAGTGCACCGAGCTTCGCGGTCAGGTTTCTGGCGAGCACGGCATCGGCCATGCAAAGAAGGAATACCTGCACGATTCCGTGGGTGAAAAGGCGGTAGCCCTTATGGCTGGCATCAAGAAGGTGTTCGACCCGAACTACATCCTCAACCCCGGCAAGGTCTGCAACTAATTAATAGGCGCGAAGAATCCCGTCTCGCCAGCCAAGGGCGATAGGGCAAAAGCGAGCAACCAAAATATATAAGTAAAAAGAGCTGCAAATACGCAGCTCTTTTTATATGTGCCAATCAATGCAATTAGGGTTAAAGGGCAAAAATGCGGCGGGCCAGCAATCGATGGCGTCCAAGAATGTTGTTCGTCGATTGAAATCTTGTTTTACGGCTTCGCCTCGCAAAGCGAGCATTGCTTTAGGAAACATGTTCGAGCAAAGGAACAAAGAGGCTCAATTCCCATGAGCATGGTTTTCATTGCAGCGAAATTACGATGAAAAAGAGAAGACAGTATAAGGCTCACACATTTCCTCCATTGCGTTCGTGATGCGTTAAAAGCATCGCAAAACAATACGCAAATCAACATAGTGGGGTGTGCGGTACTTAACAACCTATATATAGGTAAACAATCCGGCGCCAACGAGATACATTCACCTAAGCGGTTCTGTATATGAAGTGATTCGAACCGAGAAGATTATGAACCCAGAAAACTTTTCCAAAAAAGTTGTTGACACGGCCCCT
>CAZQWR010000004.1:31298-39820 GCA_964597085.1 uncultured Cryptobacterium sp. | reverse complement strand
CCGTGTTTCACCCTCAGGTCAGTGCGCATAAAGAAAGCCTCCCATTTCTCGTGTCCAAGAAATGGAAGGCTGTTCATCACACGAACGGGCCTTTTACACCAAAGCAGCCTATAGGCCATTCTTTTCGCGGACGCGCATCATCATTGCATCCCACGTATCAACGTTGCCTTCTTCAATGTCTTTCTCGGCTTCTTGGAGCCTCGCTTTCATCCAGGCCAATTTCTGCTCCGCATCGCTTTCGACAAGCTGAGCAGCAAATTCCTTCTTGTTCATAATTCACGTCTCCTATTCCTGGAACTGGGAGTTGTAGAGCTCGGCGTAGGCTCCGTCTTTGGCTAACAGCTCAGTATGGGTGCCTTGCTCCACGATGTTGCCGTTCTGCACCACCAAGATAAGGTCGGCATTGCGGATAGTGGAGAGCCTGTGCGCAATTACGAACGAGGTACGGCCTTCCATAAGGCGGTCCATTGCCTGCTGGATAAGGCCTTCGGTGCGCGTGTCTACCGAGCTGGTAGCTTCGTCCAGCACCAGCATACGGCGGTTGGCCAGAATAGCACGCGCAATGGTAAGCAGCTGGCGCTGGCCCTGGCTGATGTTGCTGGCGTCTTCGTTGATTTCCATATCGTAGCCGCCGGGCAGCGTGCGAATGAACCTGTCGGCGAAGGCTGTCTTTGCCGCCGCTTCCACCTCTTCATCGGTTGCATCCAAATTGCCATAGCGAATATTCTCGCGAATAGTGCCCTTGAACAGCCACGTGTCCTGTAGCACCATGCCCACCATGGAACGCAGGTCGTTGCGGTCGAACTCGCGCACGTCGTGCCCGCCAATGCGGATGGCGCCGCCGTCCACGTCGTAGAAGCGCATGAGCAGCTTCACCATGGTGGTTTTGCCGGCGCCCGTGGGGCCAACAATGGCAACGGTTTGGCCTTCTTGCACGCTAGCGCTGAAATCGGCGATTACAGGCTTGCCAGGCTCGTAGCCGAACTGCACATGGTCGAACTCAACGCAGCCATCCACGCTTGCTGCGGCAATCTTCGCCGGCTCATCAACTTCCTCCGGCGCATCCAAGAACTCGAACACGCGCTCGGCGGCGGCAGCCATCTGCTGAAGCACGTTTGAAATCTGAGCCAACTGCGTCAACGGCTGAGTGAAGTTCTTCATGTACTGGATGAACGCCTGAATATCGCCCACGGTAATGCGTCCCTGAATGGCAAACAGCGCGCCAACCACAGCAACCACCACGTACCCCAGGTTGCTCACGAACGTCATGATGGGCATGAGCAGGCCCGAAAGGAACTGCGACTTCCAAGCCGATTCGCGCAGCTCTTCGTTGGTTTTTTGGAACTCTTCCACCACCTGGCGCTCTTTGCCAAAGGCGCGCACCACGGCGTGCCCCGAAAACGTTTCTTCGATTTGGCCATTGATAACGCCCAAGCGGCTCTGCTGCATGCGGAAATACTTCTGGCTGCGCTTAACCACCGCGCCAACCACCAAAAGCGAAACCGGAATTATAACGATGGCCACCAGCGTCATGATGGGGCTGATGGAAAGCATCATCGCAAGCACACCAAGCACCGTGGCAACGCCCGTGATGAGCTGCGTTACGCTGGTGTTCAGGTTCATGCCCAGTGTGTCAACGTCGTTGGTGATGCGGGAAAGGACATCGCCCGTGCTGGTTTTTTCGAAGTAGCCCACGGGCAGCGCGTCTATCTTGGCGGCAATGCGACGGCGCAAGTCGAAGCAGGTGCCCTGAACCACGCGTGACATGATCCAGCCCTGCGCAAACGAGCACCCGGCCGAAATGCCATACAGCGCCAACGTTGCCAGCAAAATGAAGCCCACCGCTGTGAAATCGATACCGCCAGTACCGGCGATTTTAGCGCTGATGCCATTGAACAGCTCGGTGGTTGCAGTGGACAGCACCTTAGGGCCGATGATGTTGAACACCGTGGAACCCAGGGCGAACACGATAACCACCACAAGCGCCACCTAGTAGCCGCCCAATGCATGGAACAGGTTTCCCATGGTGCCCTTGAAATCGTGGGCCTTTTCGCCGCTCATGCTGGGGCCCATGGGGCCACGCGGCCCGCGGGGGCGGCCCTTAGGTGCACGCTCTACCAATTCTTCGTTTTCTTCGGCGCTCATTGGGCAACACCCCCTTTCAGCTCCTGCTCAGATAGCTGCGACTCGGCAATCTCACGGTAGGTTCGACAGGTTTCGAGCAGCTGCGCGTGGGTGCCGCAGCCCACCAGGCCACCGCCATCCAATACCAAAATCTGATCGGCATTGAGCACGGTGGAGATGCGCTGCGCCACTACGATTACGGTTTTGCCGCCGGCTTCTTCGGCCAGAGCGGTGCGCAGCTTGGCATCGGTTTTGTAGTCGAGCGCGCTGAAGCTGTCGTCGAACAGCAGCACGGGCGCATCGGTTGCCAAGGCGCGCGCAATTGAAAGGCGCTGGCGCTGGCCGCCCGAAACGTTGGTGCCGCCCTGGCTCAAGGGCGACTGCATGCCCTCTTCCTTCGAATCGATGAATTCGGTTGCTTGGGCGATATCTGCTGCGCGGCGCAGCTCTTCTTCAGGCGCACCTTCGGCACCATACGAGATGGTTTCGGCGATGCTGCCCGAGAAAAGGAAGGCCTTCTGCGGCACATAGCCGATGTTTTGGCGCAGCTCGTGCTGATTGAGCTCGCGCACGTCCACACCGCCCACCAGCACCTGGCCTTGCGTTACGTCATAGAAGCGCTCGATGAGCTTCAAGATGGTGGTTTTGCCCGAGCCGGTTGCACCGATGATGGCGGTGGTCTGGCCAGGTTGCGCCGTAAAGCTGATGTTGCGCAGAACAGGCTCGCTGCCCTGGTTGTAGGCGAAGGTTACGTTCTTGAACTGCACGGGCAAGCCCTTCGCAGCGCCATCCAATTCCGCGGCATGGCTCTGCGCCGGGTCTTTAATGGAGCTTTCGCAATCCAGCACCTCGTTCACGCGTTGGGCAGAAACATCGGCGCGCGGAAGCATGATGGCAATCATGCCAATCATCAAGAACGACATCACGATAACCATGGAGTACGTGATGAAGGCAATCATATCGCCCGTTTGCATAGTGCCGGCATCGATGGCATGGCCGCCCGCCCAAACAATGAGCACCGAAGTGGCGTTCATGACCAGCATCATGGCCGGCATCATGAAGCTCATGGTGCGGTTGGTGAACAGCTGCGTTTTGTACAGGTCGTGGCTGGCGTCGTTGAAGCGCTGCTCTTCATGCTGCTGGCGGCCGAATGCGCGCACCACCTGCAGGCCCGAAAGCATTTCGCGAGCAACCAGGTTAACGCGGTCGATAAGCTTCTGCATAATGCGGAACTTGGGCAAAGCCAGAGCCATAAGGATAGTGATGACAATGACCAGCACCACAACGGCCAGCACAATTACCCAACTCATTTCCACATTGGTTTGCGCCACCATAACGATGCCGCCAATGGCCAGGATGGGCGAATACAGTACCATGCGCAGCAGCATAACAATGGTGGTTTGGATTTGGGTGATGTCGTTGGTGCCGCGCGTAATGAGCGATGCCGCCGAAAACGACTGCACTTCCGCATCGCTGAAGGAAACCACGCGCGCGAACAGGCGCTCGCGCAAGTTGGCGGCAATGCCGGCCGCGGTGCGCGATGCAATCAAGCCCACCAACACAGAAGCAACCACCATGAGTGCCGTTACGCCCAGCATGCGCAGACCGATGTTCAGCAGGTAACCAATCTGTACCGAGCCTTCGTCCATGCCCAGCGCCTGGTATTCCAACTTCACTGCCGCAATGGCCTGCTGGCTTACCAGCGATTCCTGCACGGCCCCGGAGAAATACTTGCTAGCCAGGGGAAGTTCGATGGCGCTATCCAGCTGGGTGCGGTTCTGCTGGCCGCAATCGGTGAGCTCGTAGCTGCCGCTTTCGCCCTGTGCGTATGAGCTTTCCAGCAGCTGAGCTTGGCTGCCGCTTAGCTCAGAAGCCAGGTAGGTGTAGGTTTCCGCCGTTAACTGCGAAGGAACGGCGTCTTCGATGCCGCCCTGCTGAATGCCCACGTCAACCAAGTCGGACGTGTAGCGCGGCAGCGAAAGATCGGCATAGGCCTGAACGCAAAGCAGCAGCATGATAAGCACAACCGCCAGCTTCGACTTCTTCAGGTATTGGATTATGCGCATGGGCAAAGGCCTCCCAACAAAATTCACGTTGCCTGATGATAAGGCGAATTTGACCGCCAAAACGCAAGCGATTCCGCAAAACCACAATGCGAAGCGAAAGCGTTTTATTCAATTCGCAATGGCTGGAAATATTGCAACACGGCGTTCAATTTGTTGGGTTGTGCAACCCGAGCCCCGATCGCGCCCGCTCGCCCCTTCGCTGTCCTGAGGCCTCCTCCTCATGCCCCCAATCAACAAAAAAAGAGCCCCGCTTTCGCGAGGCTCTTTGGCGAAGTGTATTCGCGGCTCCCTTACGGAAGGATGAAGTTGAGCACGCCGGATTCCAGGAATACCAGGCAGCAGAGCACTGCCAGCATGCCGATGGACCACGGAATAACGCTCTTGAACAAGCCGCTTTCGTGCTCGCCGGTGGTAACGGCGGCAATTGCCAGCGACTGCGGGCTGATCATCTTGCCGATAACGCCGCCCATGGTGTTGGCAGCCAGGAACAGGTCGGGCGTGCAGCTGGCCAGCGAAGCGTTGGACTGGGCCGCCGAGTACTGCAGGCTGGAGAACAGCGCGTTTGCCGAGGTGTCGGAGCCGGTAACCGCCGTGCCAACCCAGCCAAGCACCGGCGAGAGCACTGCGAACAACGAGCCCGTGCTCGCCAGGAACTGACCAATGGAAATGGTCTGGCCCGAAAAGTTCATTACATAAGCAAGGCCAAGAACGCAGATGATGGTGAGGGAAGAATAGCGCATCTTGTAGAAGGTTACGCCCAAGCGGCGGAACGACATTCCCAAGGTAAGGCGGTAGGTGCCCTTTTCATTGAACAGGCCGTACACGATGGTGGTGATGAGCGCGGCAATGAAGAGCATGGTGCCGGGGTTGGAAAGCAGGTTCAGGTTGAACGTGGTGCCCGGATCCTTGCCAGCGGCGGAAAGCAGGTTGCCCGCCAGGCCGGGGAACGGAATCTTGATGTCGGTGCTGGAAAGCAGCGTGGGGATGCCCAGCTTGCAGATGGCGAATACCACTACAACGATGATGTAGGGAACCAGTGCCATCCAAGCGCGAACGGGAGCCAGGGTAGTCCTCTCGGACTCAGACAGAGGAGCCATGCCGAAGCGCTCACGAGCCTCGTTAACGTTCTTGGGCTTGAAGAAGTGCAGGAAGATAACGCTTACGCCCAGGGATACCAGCGATGCAATAACGTCGGTAAGCTCGTAGGCGAAGTGGTTGGAGCACCACCACTGGGTAAGGGCAAAGGATGCGCCGATTACCAAGGCCTGCAGCCAGCAGTCGCGCAGACCCTTCTTGCCGTCGAGGATAAGCAGAACGAGCATGGGAACAACCAAGGCGAAGAGCGGTGCCTGGTAGCCAACGATGGAAGCTACGTGCTGTGCGGTAGCGGTTGCCACTGCGGCATCGCCGCCGGCAACCATGCTGCCTGCGGTGGTGATAGGAATAGCAGCCGCGCCATAGGCAACAGGTGCAGTGTTGGCAATAAGAACTGCCATAGCGGCCTTCTTCGGCTTAACGCCCAGGGCCAGGATCATGGTTGCGGTAATGGCAATGGGAGCGCCGAAGCCGGCGAGCGCCTCAAGCAGGCCGCCGAAGCAGAAGGCAACCAGGATGGCCTGGATGCGGATGTCGCCGCCGCCAACGATGTCGAAGAGCTTCTTCAGGTCTTCCGCGCGGCCGGACTCAACCGTTACCTCGTAGAACCACACCGCCATGATGATGATGAACACGATGGGGAACGCACCGTAGCACGCGCCCTGCAAGGCGGAAAGGCCAGCCAGGTGAGCAGGCATGCCAAAGGCAAAGATTGCAACCAGAACTGCCGCGACAAGGGCAACGATTGCAGAAACGTGCGCCTTAGCCTTCACGCCCACCAGCATGATGAAGAATGCTGCCAGAGGGATGCAGGCAACCAGCGCCGACAGGGCAAGATTGCCTGCGACGGGATCGACCACTGCTTGGAACATAAGCTTCTCTCTTTCAAATAGGGGCAAAACGCGTTTGCCCGTGGAAAAATCGAACGGGCTAATAGTAGATTCCCGGATTTTGTAAACACTCTGTTTCCGCCCAGCGGGTGAATTAGGGCAATAAAGGGGGAAAGCTCGGCAGCGTGAACACGTTCACTATTTCAGATGAACCGTTCGCCGGAGAAGGATTTTTTGAAGCGGAGTTGGCGAAGCGGCGGCAAAACCGCCTTGCTCCAGAACGGCCGCCAAAGCCGAATCCGTTTCCTCCCCGCTTCGGCGCGCGGGGCGCCGCCAAAGGCAAAATAGGCGCAAGCAACCTTACCCGAAAGCTTCAGCTGGCAGAAAGCCCGTCCCCTCCCTCGGGACACATAACGCCGACGCAGAGCAAAAATAGGCACGAAAACCTTCCCCAAAATAGGCAGCCGCGCAGAACTTGCCAGCCCAACAGCCCGCAAGGTGCCGCTGCAGGGGGATTTTCGCCTTCTGCCAATGCCTATATAGAGGTTTTTGTCGCTTCGGATAAGCTAAGTGCAGCGTAAAACCGATGCGCGGCACCGCGCGGGAAGAAGGAAGCCATGAATGTAGTTTGCCTAGACCTTGAAGGCGTGCTGGTTCCCGAAATCTGGATTGCCTTTGCCGAGGCTTCAGGTATTCCCGAGCTGAAGAAAACCACGCGCGACGAGCCCGACTACGACAAGCTCATGGCCTACCGCATTGGCATTTTGAAAGAGCACGGCCTGGGGCTGAAGGAAATCCAGGACGTTATTGCCACCATCGACCCCATGCCCGGCGCCAAGGAATTCCTAGATGAACTGCGCAGCATCACGCAGGTAATTATCATCTCCGACACGTTCACCCAGTTCGCCCAGCCCCTTATGAAGAAGCTGGGCTGGCCCACGTTGTTCTGCAACGAGCTGGTAATTGCCGAAAACGGCGAAGTGCTGAGCCACAAGATGCGCTGCGATCAAACCAAGCTCACCACCGTGCGCGCGCTGCAGCAGGCTGGCCTGGAAACTATCGCCGCAGGTGACAGCTTCAACGATTTAGGAATGATCAGGGCCAGCAAGGCGGGCTTCCTGTTCAAGAGCACCGATTCCATCAAAGCCGACAACCCCGACCTGCCCGCTTACGACGAGTATTCCGAGCTGCTGGCCGCCATCAAGGCTGCGCTGTAGAAGCGAGGCGAAGCAACGGGCAGGCCGGCGATGCCCTGCAGAATGCGGCGCCGGTCTGCGAAGAGCAACGCCAGGCACAGCAAATGCCCGCGGGGCGAAGCGCCGGGCAAGGCGAGTTCCTGCAGAATACAGGGCCGAACACAGCAAGAGCCCCGAGGGATGCGGTGCCGAGCATGTCAAGGCCCCGCGCACCGCAAGGGCGAACACGGCCCAGCAGGTACGCTCCCGCCAAAGCTGAACATGCAGATTTCCCAACAGGCTCCGCATTGCGGGGCCTGTTTTGCAACAATAGAAAACACGCAACGGCAAAATGCCCGAACAGCAAAAGGAGGCGCAATGGACACCGAGTTCGCGCTGAAACTCTGCAATTTAAACAACCGCTTCTACGCTCAGCAGGCTGAATCGTTTTCCAACACGCGTCATTCCCCTTGGATGGGCTGGGAGCGCTGTCTTTACGCCGTAAGCGATGCCATGGTCGAAGCCTTCGATCCAGAGGACAACCTCGATTTCAACAGCTGGGCCGAAAGGCCTGCAGGAAACGGCGAGCCATTCAAAATCGTAGACCTAGCCTGCGGCAACCTGCGCTTTGAGAATTTTTGGAGCCGAAAGAATTGGAACTTCAAAGCATTGGCGCTAGACGCTTGCGATGCCCTGCCCGTAAACCGCACTGACACGCAGTTTTGCCACTGCAACATAATTACCGAACTGGCCGAGGGCACACTTGGCAAAACCCTTGAAACCTGCGGCGCCACGCATGCAAACCTGGCAGTTTGCTTCGGATTCATGCATCACATTCCCCTACCCGCTTGGCGCAGCCAGCTTATAAGAGCAATGCTCTATGCGCTTGAGCCAGGGTGCTGCGCCTGCATTTCGTTTTGGCGATTCATGACCGATGAGGGCTTGGCCGCCCGCGCCGTTGAAACGCATGAAGAAGGCTGCACAGTACTGCAGTTAGACCGCACGCAGTTCAACGAAGGCGACTACTTGCTGGGCTGGAAGAAAACGCCCGGCGTTTACCGCTACTGCCATAGCTTCACCACCGCGGAAATAGATGAACTGATAGCCGCCCTGCCCGCAAACGCAAAAGTGGCCGCCCGCTTCAAAGCAGACGGCCGAACTGGGGAGCTGAACGAATTTTTAGTGCTGCAAAAATTGTAGGTTGAGCCAAAGCCCGCACAAAGCCGTAAGTC
>CAZQWR010000004.1:4689-31198 GCA_964597085.1 uncultured Cryptobacterium sp. | reverse complement strand
TAGTCGCGCGTCAGTTTCCTATGAATGCGATGGGGCTTGGCAGCCTCTTCGCCTAGGCGCTCCACTTTGTTCTTCTGGTAGGAATCGAAGTTGCCTTCGAACCAGTGCCAGTTACCCGGATTTTCATCGGTGCCCTCCCACGCCAGGATGTGCGTGGCAATGCGATCAAGGAACATGCGGTCGTGGCTGGTAATTACCGCGCAACCGGGGAATGCCAGCAGCGCTTCTTCCAGGCTCTCCAGGGTTTCAACGTCCAAATCGTTGGTGGGCTCGTCCAAAAGCAGCAGGTTGCCACCCTGCTTCAGAGTGAGCGCCAGGTTCAAGCGATTGCGCTCGCCGCCGGAAAGCACGCCAGCGGGCTTCTGCTGGTCAGAGCCCTTGAAGCCGAAGTTTGCAACGTAGGCGCGGCTGGGAATTTCCTGCTCGCCCACGCGGATGTAATCCAGCCCGTCGGAAACCACTTCCCAAAGCGTCTTCTTCGGGTCAAGGCCTTCGCGGTTCTGGTCTACGTAGGAAATCTGCACGGTTTCGCCCAGGGTAAGGGTGCCGCTGGTTACCGGCTCCTTGCCAACGATCATCTTGAACAGGGTAGATTTGCCTACGCCGTTGGGGCCGATTACGCCCACAATGCCGTTGCGCGGCAGGCTGAACGAAAGGTCGTCAATGAGCACGCGGTCGCCGAATTGCTTGTGCAGATGTTCCACTTCCAGAACCTTTGCGCCCAGGCGGGGGCCAACCGGAATGGAAATTGCGGTGAAGTCAACGTCTTTGGCGCTGCGGGCTTCCGCTTCCATCTGCTCGTAGCGCTCCAAGCGCGCCTTGTTCTTGGCCTGGCGCGCCTTGGGGCTGGAGCGAACCCACTCCAACTCGTTCTTCATGCGCTTTACCAGCTTGGCCTGCTGCTGGCCCTGGGCCTCCAGGCGGGCAGCCTTGGTTTCCAGGTAGGTGGAGTAGTTGCCCTTGTACGGGTACAGGTGGCCACGGTCAACTTCGCAGATCCACTCGGCAACGTTGTCCAGGAAGTAGCGGTCGTGCGTTACGGCCAGCACGGCACCGGGGTAACGATGCAGGAACTGCTCCAACCACAGCACCGATTCAGCATCCAAGTGGTTAGTAGGCTCGTCCAAAAGCAGCAGGTCGGGAGCTTCAAGCAACAGCTTGCACAGCGCCACGCGCCTGCGCTCGCCGCCCGAAAGCACCTTTACCGGAGCATCAGGGTCGGGGCACTGCAGGGCATCCATGGCCTGCGAAAGCTGGCTGTCCAAATCCCAGCCGTTGGCGGCGTCGATTTCGTTTTGCAGGGTGCCCATTTCTTCCATAAGGGCATCGAAATCGGCATCGGGGTCGGCCATCTCCAAGCCGATAGCGTTGAAGCGCTCAACCTTGGCAAGCACATCGGCAAACGCCATGCGAATGTTCTCGATTACCGTTGCCTCTTCGTCCAGCGGGGGCTCCTGCTGCAGAATGCCCACGGTGTAGCCAGGCGTAAGACGTGCATCGCCTGCAGAAACCTCCTCCAGGCCAGCCATTACCTTGAGCAAGGTAGATTTGCCCATGCCGTTGGGACCCACCACGCCGATTTTGGCGCCAGGGTAGAAAGAAAGCGTAACGTCGTCCAAGATGACCTTGTCACCATGGGCCTTGCGCGCTTGATACATTTGATAGATGAATTCAGCCACAGGTATTCCTTTCGGTAGGGATGCTGATGGCCAGCACTTACATATAGAACCGCTTACTTGAAGTAGTCCACGCCGCCTTCGAACAGGGGCTGGTACAGGTTGCCGGGAACGTTCTTGTACAAGCCGTTGCCGCTGCGCTCGCTGTGGCCCATCTTGCCCAGAACACGGCCATCGGGGCTGGTGATGCCTTCGATTGCCATGATGGAACCGTTGGGGTTAACCGACCAATCCATGGAAGGTTTGCCCGCTTCGTCTACATACTGCGTGGCAATTTGGCCGGCAGCCGCAAGCTTGGCAACCTCTTCGGGGCTGGCCACAAAGCGGCCTTCGCCGTGGCTGATTGCCACAGTGTGCACATCGCCCACGTTGCAGTGCGAAAGCCAGGGCGAGAGGCTGGAAGCAATGCGCGTACGCACCAAACCGCTCTGGTGGCGGCCCACCGTGTTGAACGTAAGCGTGGGAGCGCCCTGTTCAGCAGGAACAATATCGCCATAAGGCACCAGGCCCAGCTTGATAAGCGCCTGGAAGCCGTTGCAGATGCCCAACATCAGGCCATCGCGCTGCTGCAGCAAGCGGCGAACCGCTTCGGTAACCTCGGGCGCGCGGAAGAACGCGGTGATGAACTTGGCGGAGCCATCGGGCTCGTCGCCGCCGCTGAAGCCGCCGGGCAGCATAACAATCTGGCTGTTGTCGATAGCCTTCACCAGCTGAGCCGTGCTTTCGGCGACGGCCGACGGGGTGAGGTTGTTGATTACCAGCACCTGCGGCTCGGCACCAGCGCGCTTGAAGGCACGGGCGGTGTCGTATTCGCAGTTGGTACCTGGGAACACGGGAATAACCACGCGCGGCTTGGCGAACGATTCGCTGCAAACCAGCGGCAGCTTTTCCTGCCAGGAAACAGCTTCGACCTCTTCGCCCTTCTGGCGGTACGGGAATATGCCCTCAATGCCGCCTTCCCAGGCTTCCTGCAGCTTGGCCAAGTCAATTACCTCGCCGCATGCGGAAAGCTCGTAGGCTTCGGTGGTTTCGCCGATAAGCTCAACGGAAACGTTTTCGGTTCCCTGGGGAAGCTCAGCGCCTTCGGCCAGCTCAACAATGAAGCTGCCGTAAGCCAGGCTGAACAGGTCGTCGGCCTCCACGCCACTGGAAAGCTTTACGCCCAGGCCGTTGCCCACGCACATCTTGAACAGGGTTTCGGCCGTGCAGCCGTAGCCGGGCGTTGCAGCCGCGGCAACAGCGCCCTTGCCAACCAGCTCTTCCATCAAGCCGAAGGTAGCGTTCATGCCCTCGGTTTCGGGCACCAGCGCATCTTCATCGTAGAAGGCGGGAGCAATGCAAACCACGCGCGAACCAGCCTGCTTGAATTCGGGAGAGACCACGCGGTTGATAGAGCCAGTGGAAACAGCGAAGCTGATGAGCGTAGGCGGAACATGCAGTTCGTGTTCGCCCTCTTCGAAGCTGCCCGACATAGAATCCTTGCCGCCGATAGCGCCGATCTTCAAATCTACCTGGGCCATAAGCGCGCCCAGAACCGAAGCGGCTGGCTTGCCCCAGCGCTCGGGAACATCGCGCAGGCGCTCGAAGTACTCCTGCAGGGAAAGGTAGGCTGCATCACGGGTGAAACCGGTTGCCACCAAGCGGGCAACGCTTTCCACAACCGCAAGGTATGCGCCCTTGAATTGGTTCTTTTCAGAAAGATACGGGTTGAAGCCCCAGGCCATGGCGCTTGCCGTGGTGGTTTCGCCATCTACTGGGAACTTGGCAACCATAGCCTGAGCCGGCGTGAGTTGGCGCTTGCCGCCGAAGGGCATGAGCACGGTTGCCGCGCCAATAGTGGAGTCGAAGCGCTCGCCCAAGCCCTTGTTGGAGGCTACGTTCAAATCGGTTACCAGCGAAGTGAAGCGCTCGGAAAGCGTTTCGCCTTCCCATTCGGGCGCGTAACCTTCGCCGGGCTCAACATGCACGGCCTGATACTTCGGGGCGCCATTGGTATCAAGGAATGCACGGCTGATGTCAACGATGGCATCACCGTTCCATTCCATGCGAAGGCGCGGCTCTTCGGTAACCGTGGCAACCACGGTAGCTTCCAGGTTTTCCTCGTGCGCGTAGCCGATGAACTCTTCAACGTCTTCAGCGGCCAAGGCAACGCTCATGCGCTCCTGGCTTTCGGAAATTGCCAGCTCGGTACCGTCCAGACCCTCGTACTTCTTGGGCACGGCGTTGAGGTTGATGCTCAGGCCCGCGCACAGCTCGCCGATGGAAACGGAAACGCCGCCAGCGCCGAAGTCGTTGCAGCGTTTGATAAGGCGGCATGCCTCGCCGCGGCGGAACAGGCGCTGGATTTTGCGCTCAACAGGAGCGTTGCCCTTCTGAACTTCCGCGCCCGACTTTTCAACGCTTTCCACGTTCTGGGTTTTGGAGGAACCGGTGGCGCCGCCAATGCCGTCACGGCCGGTGCGGCCGCCCAGCAGAATGATTTTGTCGCCGGGAGCAGGCTCTTCGCGGCGCACATGGTTTGCGGGGGTTGCGCCCACAACGGCGCCCACTTCCATGCGCTTGGCAACATAGCCCGGATGATACAGCTCGTGTACCTGGCCGGTTGCCAGGCCAATCTGGTTGCCGTAGCTGGAATAGCCGGCGGCTGCAGTGGTAACCAGCTTGCGCTGCGGCAGCTTGCCAGGCAGCGTTTGGGAAACGGGAACCGTTGGGTCGCCCGCGCCGGTTACGCGCATGGCCTGGTAAACGTAGCTGCGGCCCGAAAGAGGGTCGCGGATGGCGCCGCCCACGCAGGTTGCCGCGCCACCGAAGGGCTCGATTTCCGTGGGATGGTTGTGCGTTTCGTTCTTGAACAGGAACAGCCAGTCCTGCTCTTCGCCGTCAACGTCCACCTTGCACTTCACGGTGCAAGCGTTCACTTCCTCCGATTCGTCCAAGCCGGTAAGGCCGCCGTGGGCGCGCAGGTACTTGGCGCCAATGGTGCCCATGTCCATAAGGCACACAGGCTTGTGCTCGCGGCCCAGCTCAGAGCGCATGGCAAGGTATTTTTCGAAGGCCAGCTTCACCACTT
Organism: uncultured Cryptobacterium sp.; assembly: GCA_964597085.1. GTDB lineage: Bacteria > Actinomycetota > Coriobacteriia > Coriobacteriales > Eggerthellaceae > Anaerotardibacter. Next base: position 26,452 of record CAZQWR010000004.1, on the reverse strand, counting down.
CGTCGTCGATGGCAACATCGGTGAGCTCGGTGCCGAAGGTGGTGTGGCGGCAGTGGTCGGACCAGTAGGTGTCTACCACGCGCACTTCGGTAATGGTGGGTTGGCGGCCGATTTCCTTGAAGTGGGCCTGGAAGAACTCGATATCGGCCTGGTCCATGGCAAGGCCGCGCTCGGCGCGGAACTGCGCCAGGCCTTCGGGCGTAAGCTCGGTGAAGCCTTCAACAACCTCTACCGGCTGGGGCTCGGGAACGGCAACTTCCAGGGTTTCACGCAGTTCAAGCGAAGCCTCGCGCGATTCAACGGGGTTGATTACGTAATGCTTGATGGCGGCCAGTGCCTGCTCGGAAACGCCGCCTTCCAGCACATACACCTTTGCGTACTGCACCGTGGGACGCTCGCCCTGGCTGATGAGCTGGATGCACTCGGAAGCGGAATCGGCACGCTGGTCGAACTGGCCGGGCAGGGCCTCAACCGCGAAGATGCTCACATCGACGCCGGACTGCGCGGGCATTTCGGCAGTGGCAACGTCTACCTGCGGCTCGCTGAAAACGGTGGGCACGCACTGCTCGAACAGCTCTTGCGAAATGCCCTCCACGTCGTACCTGTTGATGATGCGAAGCGTTGCAGTTTCCGGAAAGCCTTCCGCAACCACCGTATGCAGCTCGTGCAGAAGCTGCTGCGCCTCAACGTCGAAACCGGGCTTCTTCTCAACATAGATGCGAGAAACCATGGGGCCTACCCTTCTAACTTTGCTGGGTTTTAGTAGGTTCAAGCCAGCGTTGGGAGCAATGCCCAAAGCGGCTTTGAACAGTTGCATCCATGATACACGCAAGCACCCCGCCACGGGGCGGCGATGACCCAAAACCAGCACGTTATAATCGCAGCTATGGAACAGGCCCTCTTCGACATAGCCCACGAGTTGGAAACGCGCCAACAGCTAGACGAGCGTGAACTCACCCGCGTTATCAACCGCAACAACAAACGTTTGCTTGAGCAGGTAAAACGCGAAGGCGCGGCAACGCCAGGGGCCCGCCCGCTTTCCAAGCGCATGCTCATGGCCTACTACCTAGATGTGCAGCGCAACCAGCCAGAGCGCTGGCAGGCCTGGGGCTTCAGCGCAGAGTTGCAGCGCCGCATTGCCCGCACTCTGCAGATGAAGCCGCGGCGCACCGCTTCGGGCGTGGCAACCATCACAGTTCTTACCAAGCCCTGGAAGTGCACCAGCAACTGCCGCTACTGCCCCAACGACCTGCGCATGCCCAAAAGCTACCTGGCCGACGAGCCTGCCTGTCAGCGCGCCGAGCGCTGCTGCTTCGACCCGTATTTGCAGGTGGCTGCACGCCTGAAGGCCCTTACCGAAATGGGGCATGTTACCGACAAGGTTGAGCTCATTGTTTTGGGCGGCACCTGGAGCGACTACCCTACCGAATACCAGATCTGGTTCGTTCAACAGCTGTTCCACGCGCTGAACGATGGCGAAAAGGCACAGACGAACGTACCGGCCATCCGCCAGCGCTATGAGCAGGCCGGCATTTCGGCGAACCCCGAGCAGCTGAAGGCGAATATCGAGCCAATCCAGCAGCGCGTGGCCGCTGGCGAACTTTCCTACAACCAGGCCTTCGACCGCTTCTACGACAACCACGATGGCTGGAAGCAGACAGCCGCCTGGCAAAACGCCACTTGGGAACAGCTGGAAGCCGAGCATCGCGCCAACGAGCAAGGCGAACACCGCGTGGTGGGCTTGGTGGTGGAAACGCGGCCCGAACGCATAACGCCCGGCCACCTGCTTACCTTGCGGCGCCTGGGATGCACCAAGGTACAGATGGGCATCCAGAGTCTGAGCGCCGAAGTGCGCAGCGCCAACAACCGCCACACCACCAACCAGCAAATCCAACGAGCCTTCGAACTGTTGCGCCTGTTCGGGTTCAAAACGCACGTGCACGCCATGGTGAACCTGCTGGGCAGCACCCCCGAAGCCGACAAAGCCGATTACCGCCTGCTGGCTACCGATTCGGCCTTCCAGCCCGACGAGGTGAAGCTCTACCCCTGCGTGCTGGTTGAGGGCACCGAGCTGTGCCGCAACTTTGCCAACGGCACCTGGAAGCCCTACAGCGAAGAAGAGCTGGTAGATGTGCTGGTGGCGGACACCTGCGCTACGCCCGCGTTCTGCCGCATCTCGCGCATGATCCGCGACATCTGCGCGCCCGACATCGTTGCCGGCAACAAGAAAGTGAACCTGCGCCAGATGGTGGAAGCGCGCATAGATGGCGAAGGGCTGGCCACGGCCGAGATTCGCCACCGCGAGGTGAGCCTGGCAAACGTGAGCGCAAACAGCTTGGAAATGCAGGTGCTTCCCTACGAAACCACCGCCACCAGCGAGCGCTTTTTGCAGTGGGTTACCCCGCAAGGCAAAATTGCGGGCTTCCTGCGCCTTTCGCTGCCCAAGCAAAGCGCCCAGCAGCAGCTTTGCGCCGAGCTTGGCACCGAAGCGCCCATCGCACCTGGCCAAGCCATGATCCGCGAAGTGCACGTATACGGCCGCGTGGAGAAGATTTCCCACGAGGGCAAGAACAGTGCCCAGCACCGCGGGCTGGGCACGCAGCTGGTGAACCGCGCCTGCGAGCTGGCAAGTGAAGCGGGCTATGAGAGCATCAACGTCATCAGCGCCGTAGGCACCCGTGGCTACTATCGAAAACTAGGTTTCTATGACAATGGGCTGTATCAGCAGCGCAACCTAACCTAGTTGCCGTACCATTGCTTGCGAGATAACCTGCGGCAAACTTTCTGCCGCCAAGCCGGACCGCCCGGCCAACAGCAAGGAGCAAGCATGGCAACCAAGTATGAATCGCGCAGCGAAATTCCCGAACAGTACCGCTGGGACCTTTCCAGCATCTTCGATGGTGACGAAGCCTTTGAAGCGGCGTTGGAAGCAGCCAAGGAGCTGCCCGCCCAGTTCGCCGCCTACCAGGGCAAAGTAAGCCAAAGCGCCGCCGATTTGCTGGCCTATCTGAAGTTGGATGACAAAGCGAACCTGGCCCTTACCAAGCTGGTAAACTACGCCGAGCGCAAAAGCGACGAGGACACGCGCGAATCGCGCTACCAAGATTATTCCAGCCAGGTAATGACGCTGTGGGTTGCGCTGGCAGGCGCCGGCTCGTGGTTCACTTCCGAAGTGCTCACCCTTTCCACCGAGCAGATGGAAGCCTTCTACGCCGCCGAGCCCGAGCTTGAGCAGTACCGCCGCTGCATGGACGTGATCTTCCGCCAGCGCGAGCACGTGCTTTCGCCCGCCGAGGAAAAGCTGCTTGCCGCCGCAGGCGACATGGCCAACCAGCCCGACAACATCTTCAGCCTGCTCAACGATGCCGACCTCACCTTCCCCGATGCAGTAGATGCCGAAGGCAACAAGCACGCAGTAACCCACGGCAGCTACGTTCCGCTGATGATGAGCACCGACCGCACGCTGCGCGAAAGCGCCTATGAAAGCCTGTATTCCACCTACCGCCAGTTCCGCAACACCTTTGCCGCAACACTGGGTGCGCAGAACAAGCAGCTGAAGTTCTTCGCCGATGCGCGCCGCTACTCTTCGGCGCTGGAGGCTTCGCTCACCGGCAACGAAGTGCCCGTGCAGGTGTACACCAACCTCATCGAAACCGTGCATGCCAACATGCCCGCCATGTACAAATACGTTGAGCTTCGCAAGGAGCTTTTGGGCGTTGACCAGCTTAAATTCTCGGACTTGTACGTTCCTGTAATCGACGAGGTAGACCTCACATTCACCTACGAGGAAGCCTGCGAAATAATCTTGAAGGCTCTAGAGCCCATGGGCGAAGATTACCTGGCGCTGGTGCGCAAGGGCCTATCCGAGCGCTGGGTAGACGTATACGAAACCCCCGGCAAACGCAGCGGCGCCTATTCCGCCGGCGGCCAGGGTATGCACCCGGTGATCCTTATGAACTTCCAAGGCAAGCTCGACGATGTGTTCACGCTCATCCATGAAATGGGCCACTCTATCCACACCTACCTTTCTTCCGCCAACCAGCCCACCTGCTATTCCGACTACGTCATCTTCGTGGCCGAGGTTGCCAGCACCTGCAACGAGGCGCTGCTCACCCGCTGGTTCCTGGAAAACGCGAAGAACGAGCGCCACCGCGCCTACTTCCTGAACCACTTCCTGGAGCAGTTCCGCTCCACGTTGTACCGCCAGACCATGTTCGCCGAGTTCGAGCTGAAGGTAAGCGAGCTGGTTGCCCAGGGCGCGGGCGTTACCGCCGATGCGCTGTGCAGCATGTACAAAGAGCTGAACCAGCTGTACTTCGGCGAAGGCATAGAGGTGGACGAGAACATTGCGCTGGAATGGGCGCGCATCCCGCACTTCTACTACCGCTTCTACGTGTACCAGTACGCCACGGGCTTTGCCGCAGCCATTGCGCTTTCGCAGCGCATCGTCGAGCTGGGCGAACAGGGCCGCGAAGACTACCTGGGCTTCTTGAAGGGCGGCAGCAGCCTGCCCCCTATCGACCTTCTGCGCGGCGCGGGCGTAGACATGCTCAGCCCCAAGCCGGTAGAAGATGCGCTGGCCCAGTTCAGCAACCTGGTAGACGAAATGGCCGAAGCCTGCCGCAAGCTGAAGCAGCAAGGCGAATAACCAGGCCCTAGCACACAGCCAAAACGCGATGCCCCGCCGCCAGCACCAAGCCAGCGACGGGGCATTCTTTTTGCCGAAAACGGCCACATGGTTCTGCCCCCTCGAGCAGCGCAACCCCTCCCGCCGCATGCTGAAGAGGCAAGGAGAATAACTAGTCGTCAAGCTATAAGGACAAAACTGGGATCACCTGGCCAACTCAAGGGAGAGATCAATTACCTTGTCGATGTTGCGCTGAACATGGCCGGCGGCCAGCTCAACGAACTCTTCGGTAAGGTCTTCATTGGCAGAAAGCACCTCGCGTACTTGATCGACAAAGCCATCCAGCCTATCGGCATCGAACCATTTCAGACTCTCAACCAGGGCAAGCTGGCTGTAAGGATTTTCTCTAAAAGGATGGCTATCGTAGAAATAGCGCTTAGCGCGCAGCTGAGCCAACGTGGCCCGCGCAAAGAAAGCGCAACCCGAATCGTACAGAGGCGCACAGCCCGTTACCTGCAACGACTCCACTTCACGAATCAAGCCGAAATTGAACAGGTGCCTATCGTCGTTTGCCATAAGGTAGTCGCACACAATCATCTTGTCGATGCTTTCGCGCAAGTTGCGTCCAGCAAGCTCCGACACCTGGCGCACGTACGATTCGTAGAGCCCGCTGCGATGAAGGCCATAGCATTCAACCACGTCGTTGGCGGGGATGAGCTCTTGACCGGAATTCAGCATGTCGGGACAGAGTGAATATGGCTTTCCGTTTTCGAACACCAGCTTATAGGGAACAAATTCATCTGGCTCCAGCATGCGTTCAAACAGCTTCGTTGCCAGCAGCTCGCTAAAAGGCTCGCGATTCGAACCCGGCGTAGACCCCTTCATCAGCATCGGCTTCCCCTTGCACAGCACCCAACGCTTTTCGAGCATGCCGTTGGTGGTGCTGGAAGGGGCGCGTTTTGCGTCTTCGGAAGAGCCAACGCCCATAAGCGCAGCGCCAAGAGAATCGTCAAACCCGTTATCGAAGTAATTGATGTTTTCCCAGTTCAAAGGTAGGGCTTTCCCTGTTTTTGCATCTATGGGCTTGAACCAGTACTGGTCGGAAAGACTCAAGCCCAATGAAGAGATAACCAGCTGGCTCACGTTCGCGAACCCCGCCTCTTCCAGCAATGCGCCAATACGGGGGCGCGCCTCGGGAATGGAGCGATTTGCCATCCACTGCTGCAAAAAACCAGCATGCATTTTTCCAGGGGCGCTGCATGCGCCCAAGGGAGCCCACGCGGCATCTTGCAAAGGCTCAAGACGCAGAACCCTTTCGCGGTTCTTGTTGAACTGGAAACGAGCAACTTCATGGTTGCGGTTCATCAGGATGAACGAAGTTATTGCAGAGGCATCGCGTTCACCATCTTTAGGGCGGCCCGATGCAACAACGGAATCTGCGCGGCTCCGAACCGAAGCTTCGTCCACAAGCCAAGCACGTCCAACGCGCTGCGCCTTCAGGTCGCCCGCTTCAATGAGGGCACGAACCCTACGAGGCGAAACGCCCAACAATTTTGCCGCATCCGATGTAGAGACCATAGCCGCACCCTTTCCTCTTCCATAAACTATACCGCTATCGGAATAGTTTTTAATATTCCATTAGCCTGAAATTGTTCCGTTATCGGAACAATTTCAACAGCGCAAGCAAGTAACGGCTCCTCACCAGAACGCGCCAACCCATAGCTATACGGCTGCAAAGCCATTCAACGGGTTGGGAACATACCCGTTGGAATTGTTGAACTTTCCTTAACTGGTTCACCCTTATCCACCTGCGGGTTTACTATTGAATGCAAAGAGAAGAGGGGGCTCTTTGCGAGTGGGGATTCGCACCCTCTTCTATAGGGTTTTCAAAAGAAGAGGGGTAAGAAAATGCAGGAATACAACCCGAATTTCGCATTGCTGTCCGACCAGAACGATTTCTTCGCCGAAGACAATTACACGGTTTCCGACACCGCATGGGAGCTATTGCACGGCGCCATCGACACGCATGTGCACGCCAACCCCACGCGCGACGATGAATTCGTGCTGGACGACTTCGAGCTGGTGCAGGAATACGAAGAAGCTGGCCTGGACGGCGTGGTTATCAAGTGCCACCAGTTCGGCTCGTTCTTCCGCAACAAAATTGCGCAGAAGTACGCCGTGAAAGGCGACAAGTTCAAGGTGTATGGCTCCATCTGCCTGAACTACGAGGTAGGCGGCCTGAACCCCGTTGCCGTTGAAGCGGCCATCATGGCGGGCGCCAAAACGGTGTTCATGCCCACGTTGGAATCGCAGAACGGCTTCCAAATTTGGGATAGCTCGGTTCCCTACCAGCACTATGCAACCGAAATTGCCGGCAACCCCATGAAAACGCTCAATGGCAAAATGGGCATAACCGTGCTGGACGAAGAGGGCAACTTGAAGCCCGAGGTGTACGAGATTCTAGAGCTGGTGCGTGATAACGACGTGATTATCTCTTCGGGCCACATCGACAACCGTGAAGGTCTGAAGCTCTACCGCGCCGCGCATGAAATGGGCGTACGCAAGATGGTTTACCAACACATCGACTGGCGCACTTCCGAAATGAGCATTGCCATGCAGCGAGAAATGGCGCGCCTAGGCGTGAAAATGGAAAAGTCGTTCTACGAGTTCGACCGCGACCGTTCCATGCGCTCGTTCATGAAGGAAGCCGGCACCAAGCCCACCGACTACGTAATGAGCTCCGACCAGGGCATGTTCCCCAAGCTACGCGCTGTTCGCGGCCTTGCATGCAATGTGCAGGAGCATTTGAACGGCGGTGTTCCCGCAGCCGACCTGAAGGTAATGCTGCAAGACGTTCCGCACTTCCTGATTGAAGGCTAAGCGCAGATAACACAAACCAACGAAAACGGCCCGGGCATATGCTCAGGCCGTTTTCGTTAGAGGACCAAAAGGTTGGGAGAGCTTTAAGGCTTTAGGGCTTAGAAGGCAATAGCCTGCCCTGCCTAAGCGATATCGCTCTTGGGGTGAGCGCCCTTGATATTGGAAGTTTCGCAGGCAGGCGTGCCCATCATCTTGCGCAGCAGAATGTAGAGCTGCATCTTCTCGGGCTCGGTAAGGTTCTGGAACATTTCACCCGCGTGAGCGGAAAGGCCATCCTCCTGCTGGGCAAAAAGCTCTTTGCCCGCTTCGGTAAGAATAAGCATGTCGCGCTCTTCCCCGTTGCAAACATCGCTGACATGGCGCACCAGCCCCTCGTTTACCAAACCTTCAATAAGCTCGGGGAAAGCAACCATTTCACTTTCGCGATGCAAGGTTTCGTAGTTTATTGCCTCCCAGATACCAAGCTGGCGAATAACGTACATACGCCCCAAATCAAATGCGCGCTTGTCGAACGCTTCTTCCGACATAATGCGCTGCTCGATGGGAAGCGTGCGCATACCGCGCTCCATAAGCGAACGCACAGCACGCACATCGCGCCCGTTTATATGGCGCTTGGCGCTATCGCCCTTTATGTCTTCAACCCCAGCACTTACGACAACTTTCGCAAACCGAAGCATCTGATCCATCAACTTCTTATCTACTGCGCTCATGGAAACCCCCTCCTTCGCGCCCAGGCTTCGCGGCCCCTCACCGCAATTACGCCTTGGCGTTAACGCATACTTAGAGTTTCCCCTTTTGCAAGCACGAACAAGCGGCGAAATGCCAAAGGTTACCCAGCACGCCAGAACCGTTGCTTAGAAGGCTGAAAAACCCAACAACTGTAGAGAAACGTTGGACAAAAAAGCAAGGCACGCGCCAGCAAAGCTGCGCGGAAAGCCCTGTGCACCAGATTCGCATACGCAAACATGTCAATGGCGCGCTTGGTTCCCGCTTGCACGACCACGCGGAAACGCCCTGCACAGCAAAACCGAGCAAGATCGCGCACTTCTTGCATGGTCGCTTTCAAGCACGCAAAGATGGAGGGAGCCAGAGCGGCTCGCAGCGCCATCGCGGCTCATGCAAACATTCCGCTGTTTCGACAGAACAGTGGAACTGCAAAAGCTACAGATAGGAAGTTTTCTGGCTCTTGTCTACGTAGTGGGGGTTGTTCTTCACGAAGCGCCAACGGCAAATGCGCGTAATGCCCAGGGCAACAAGCGCCACCACCAAAAACGATACGGTGAGCTCGAGCACAGGCTGGTTATGCTCGAAGAAGGCATAGGCGCTGGCCAGCAGGAAGAACGCGGAAAGCACAATGTTCAGAATGGTAAACACCCTGATAAGCACTTCTTTAGCGCGCTGAGGAGTGCGCACCCATGAAACGAAGAAATAGATGACCACGGCAAGCACGGCCAAGAATATGACTAGCGGCAGCGACTGCAGCAGACGGGCAATAATTGCCATGGTTCCTCCCCTCTTTGGCTAAACATCATACCCTTTCAAGCCTATATCAGGCGCTTTCCGTTTCCAAAAAGCAAAGCGAATGCCCAGGGTTTTACGTACAGGAACCCTCTTCGCGCACAAACGGCCAACGCCTGAGCAGCATGCAGCTCAGGCCCGCAAACCGACGCCGGGCCCCCTCCAACAAAACGCGCTTCAAACCCTGCAAAGTGGCATACTTCGAAAAGAAGAAGGAGGCCCTATGGCAAACAAGGAAACAACCGTTCAGGCAAGCAAGCCTGGCACCGCGCCCAGGGCAAGCAAACGTTACAGCTACCTGCTTATGACGGCGCACCTGTGCGACGACCTGAATCAGGGCGCTCTGGTGGCAATCATGCCCTTCCTTGTTCTGCACTACGGCTATTCCTATGCTGCGGTTACCGCGCTGCTCTTGGCCTCGAATGCAGCTTCGGCCATCATCCAGCCCCTGTTCGGCTGGCTGGGCGACAAGCACCAGCGGCCCTGGCTTATGGCGCTGGGCGTTATGCTTGCGGGCTTGGGCGTTGCTGGCGTGGGCGTGCTGGAAAGCTACCCGCTCGTGGTGGTTTCTGCCATGGTTTCGGGCATTGGCGTTGCCATGTTCCACCCCGAAGGCGGGCGCCTGGCCAACCTGGTTGCCGGGCAGCAGAAGGGCACGGGCATGAGTATCTTCGCCGTGGGCGGCAAGTTGGGCTTCACGTTCGGCCCGCTGGTTGCCGCAGCGGCGCTGGGCTTTTTGGGCATGGCAGGAACGCTGGTGTTCATTGTGCCAGCCCTGGCATGCTCTGCCGTGCTGCTGTCTTGCAACCGCACCTTCCTTGAATTCGGTGCCGCTCAAAAGGACGGCGACACGGACGAGCGCGACAACTGGGGCGGGTTCGCTGTGGTAATGGGCGCCATTTCCATGCGCTCCATCATGTATTACGCGTTCCTTTCGTTCATTCCGCTGTTCCTGGTTTCGAACCTGGGACAAAGCGAAGAATTCTCTTCCTCCATGATTTCACTGTTCGCCATCATCTGCGCCGTGGCCACCATCAGCTCCGGCTGGTTTGGGGCGCGCATGGGCGCGAAGAAGCTCATCATTGCCTCATATGCGCTGGTGGCGGTACTGGTTTTAGCATTCGCCTTCAACGGGAGCCTGGCTGTGGCGCTGATGCTTATTGTGCTGCTGGCGCTGTGCTGCGATATTTCCTACCCTTCAGCCGTGGCACTGGGGCAGAGCTTCGTGCCGCACCATTTGGGCATGGCCTCGGGCATTTCGTTTGGCGTGATGGTATGCATTGGCGGCGTTATGTCGCCCGTGCTGGGCTTACTGGGCGATGCTGCAGGGTTGCAAGCGGTAATGATTGCCGTGGCAGGCATTGCCGTTGTTGGCATTGCTATAGCGCTAGCCATTCCGAAAAACCGCCCCATGAAATAACCCCAAAGCAAGCAAGCCGCCGGGCATGCATCCCAGCGGCTTGCAGAAAAACTTACAAAGGCGCAGTTCAGGCGCGAACAGCCTGAACCATCTTACGAGCGAACTCGCCAACAGCAGGTGCGGCGTCTTCTCCCTCGGCAGCAACGATCTTCACAATGGCGGAACCCACGATGGCGCCGTCGGCCTTGGCAGCCATGTTGGCAGCCTGCTCGGGGTTGGAAATGCCGAAGCCGATGGCAACGGGCGTATCGGTGGCCTTGCGAATATGCGCCACGATGGAATCCAGGTCGGTGGTAATCTGCGAGCGTGTGCCGGTTACGCCCAACGAACTTACGCAGTACACAAAGCCCTGGGCTTCACGCGCAATCATGTCGATGCGCTCTTCGGAAGTAGGAGCAATCATGCTGATAAGGTCCATGCCGCGCTCGGCGAACGCGGGGGCGAACTCTTCCTTTTCCTCGAAGGGAACATCGGGCAGGATGAGGCCGTCAACGCCTGCAGCTGCGGCGCGCTCGGCAAACTTTTCGATGCCGTAGTGGAACACCACGTTGGCGTAGGTCATGAAAACCAGCGGAGTGTCTACGGTTTTGCGCACCTCTGCCACCATATCGAAGATCTTGTCGGTGGTGGTGCCGGCGGAAAGCGCGCGCAAGTTGGCCGCCTGGATTACCGGGCCTTCCGCCGTCGGGTCGGAAAAGGGAATGCCCAACTCGATTACTGCAGCACCGGCGTTGGCCAGCTCGGCGATGATCTTCTTGGTAGTTTCCAGATTGGGGTCGCCACAGGTGACGAAGGGGATGAACGCCTTACCGTTTTCGAAGGCTGCTTTGATGCGGGGGTTACTCATTGATCTCTTCTCCTCGATAGCGGGCGATGGCGGCGCAGTCTTTGTCGCCGCGGCCGGAAAGGGTGATTACCATAATCTGGTCTTTGCTCATGGTGGGAGCAATCTTGCAGGCGTACGCCACGGCGTGGGCGCTTTCGATTGCCGGAATGATGCCCTCCAGGCGGCTTAAGTACTCGAAGGCATCTACCGCCTCGTCGTCGGTAACGGGCACGTACTGAGCGCGGCCGGTATCGTGCAGCCATGCATGCTCGGGGCCAACGCCCGGGTAGTCAAGGCCGGCGCTGATGGAGTACACGGGCGCAATCTGGCCGTATTCGTCCTGGCAGAAATACGACTTCATGCCATGGAACACGCCCACGCTGCCGGTGTTGATGGTAGCAGCGGTTTCGAAGGTGTCGATACCGCGGCCTGCCGCCTCGCAGCCGATGAGCTTAACCTCGGGATGCTCGATGAAGTGGTAGAACGTGCCCATGGCATTGGAGCCGCCGCCCACACAGGCCAGCACGCAGTCGGGCAGGCGACCTTCCTTTTCCATGCACTGGTCTTTGATCTCCTGAGAGATAACCGCCTGGAAATCGCGCACGATGGTGGGGAACGGATGCGGGCCCATGGTGGAGCCAAGCACGTAATGCGTGTCGGCAATGCGGTTGGTCCATTCGCGCATGGTTTCGGAAACGGCGTCCTTCAAGGTTGCCGTGCCGCTTTCAACCGCATGCACCTTGGCGCCCAGAAGGCGCATCTTGTAAACGTTCAGAGCCTGGCGCTCGGTGTCTTCCTTGCCCATGAACACTTCACATTCCATATCCATAAGCGCTGCGGCGGTGGCGGTTGCCACACCGTGCTGACCCGCGCCCGTTTCGGCAATTACGCGGGTTTTGCCCATCTTCTTGGCAAGAAGAACCTGGCCAAGCACGTTGTTGATCTTGTGAGCGCCGGTATGGTTCAAATCTTCGCGCTTCAGGTAGATCTTAGCGCCGCCCAGATCCTTGGTAAGGCGTTCGGCATAGTACAGAAGGCTGGGGCGGTTGGCATACTCGTTGAGCAGCGTGTTCAGCTCCGCCTTGAACTCGGGATCGTCCTTGTAGTGGTTGTAAGCTTCCTCGAGCTCAATGACGGCATTCATGAGCGTTTCGGGCATGTACTGCCCGCCATGGATACCGAATCTTCCCTTCGACATGTTGTTTTCCTTTCTTAATCAGGCGAAATACCTGGGATTACCTCTATCGTGAGCGATACAGCGCTTCAGGAGGGGCAGGGGCCGCCGAGGCTCCCGTTCCGCTGTTCGGTCTTTTTGGAATGCTTCCAAAAAGACCTCATGCGCTGCACTGCTTCATGCTTTTAAATACATTCGCTGAACGGCTCAGGAAAGGTGTTCAGAGGGCCCTCGTCGGCCCCTGCCCCTCCTGAAACGTCTTACGGTTACGTCATCAGCTGCGCCATCGTTTGCCGGCGGCTCGCACGGCCTCCACTGCGGCTACCATCTTTTCGGGGTCCTTGAGCTTGTCCGTTTCCACACCCGAGCTCATGTCCACGCCCCAGGGGCGAACTTCCTCTACGGCCTCCGCCACGTTTTCGGGGCCAAGGCCGCCTGCTAGCATGAACGGGCGGTGCACCGCGGAAACCAGGTCCCAATCGAACTGTTGGCCGGTGCCCTGGCCGTTGTCCAGCAGCACCATATCGGCCAAGCTGGCTTCGGCACGCTGCACGTCGGCGGGTTCGCGCACACGGAAAGCTTGGATTATGCCCACTCCCGTGCGCTGGCGCAGCTCTTCAATGTAAGCATTGGTTTCAGCACCGTGAAGCTGAACCAAGTCAACTGCGCCCTGCTTCACCAGGTCAACTAAAGCATCGAGTGGATAGTCCACGAACACGCCCACGCGGTAGATGGTGCGCGGCATGCGGCATACCCCTCCGCTGCAGATCATGCCTGCCTCTTCGTAGGCAAGCAGATGGTTGCCCAGCCGCGCAAGCTGTTCAGGCGTTACGCTTCGGTGCGACTTGGGGAAGCCCACAATGAAGCCGCACAGGTCGGGCTGTGCCTGGGCAACCGCATCCACATCTTCCATGCGGAACATGCCGCACAGCTTCACGCGGGGCTGGCCAGAATCGGAACGCAACCATTCCCTGGCCTGCTGCTGGCGCTCGGTGCTCATTGCTGGCTCCTTGCGCTTTCAGCCGCCGTGCGGAACTCGGCCAGCTTAGCGCTCTTATCATCCGCGCGCATCAGCGCCTCGCCGATGAGCGCGGCATCGGCGCCCAAAGCAGCCATGCTGGCAACGTCGGCGGCTTCCTTCACACCCGACTCAGCCACATACAGCACGCCTTCAGGAATAGAATCGCGCAGGCGACGGGCGTTGTTGAAATCAACCGTGAAATCCTTCAGGTTGCGATTGTTCACGCCGATGATCTTGGCACTCGAAGCAACCGCACGGGCAATCTCTTCTTCATCGTGCGCTTCCACCAAAGCAGAAAGCCCCAGTTCAGCAGCAAGCTTTCCATAGCTTGCCAGCTGTTCGTCGGTAAGGATGGCGCAGATGAGCAGCACTGCAGAAGCACCCAGCACCTTGGCCTGGTAAATCATGCGCTCGCACACCACAAAATCTTTGCGCAGCACGGGGATGGAAACCTCCGCCGCAATTTCGCGCAGATACTCGTCGTGGCCCATAAACCATTTCGGCTCGGTAAGGCACGAAATGGCCGAGGCACCCGCTGCATCGTAGGCACGGGCAATGTCCAGGTACGGAAAATCTTCGGCAATAACGCCCTTCGAAGGCGAAGCTTTCTTCACTTCGCAGATGAAAGAAAGTCCAGGAGCAGCCAGCGCGGCCTGAAAGGGAAACGCGAATTCGCCATCGCGCTCAAGCTCGGCGGCGGCCATGGCACGTGCCTGGCGCTCCAGCTCGGCCGTAGGCAATTGCTGCTCTTCGGCGGCCATGCGCTGGCGCGTGTAGGCGGCTATTTCATCCAGGATGGTCACTTAGGCCTCCTCGTTGGAAACCTTGATGTAGGCTTCCAGGGTTTCTGCAGCCTTGCCGGAATCGATGAGCTGGGCAGCCTGGGCAACACCATCTTTCAGGGAAGGCACAATGCCCGCAATATACAGGCCCGCGGCGGCGTTCAGCAGCACCGTATCGCGCTTGCAGCCCTGTTCCTTGCCCGAAAGAATATCGCGCGTGATCTGGGCGTTTTCTTCCGGCGTGCCACCCTGCAGATCTTCACGGGTGCACTGCTGCATGCCAAAATCGGCCGGGGCGAGCACATAGCTGGTGTACTCGCCGCTGTGGAACTCGCACACGCTGGTGGGGCAAGCGGTAGAAAGCTCGTCCAAGCAAGCCTGACCGTACACAACCATGCCGTCCTTCACGCCCAGGTTGGTAAGCACGCGCGCCAACGGCTGCACCAAGCTTTCGTCGTACACGCCCAAGATCATCTTTTCAGGCGATGCCGGATTGGTGAGCGGGCCCAGAATGTTGAACACCGTGCGAATGCCCAGCTCCTTGCGGATAGGGCCCACATAGCGCATAGCCGTGTGGTACTTCTGCGCAAAGAAGAAGCACATGCCCACCTCGCCCAGCAGCTTGGCGCAAAGCTCGGGGCTCTGCTCGATGTTAACGCCCAACGCTTCTTGGCAGTCGGCCGTGCCGCTTTTGCTGGAAGCCGCGCGGTTGCCATGCTTGGCCACCTTGGCGCCGCCTGCGGCAATAACCAAAGCCGCCGTGGTGGAAATGTTGAAGCTGCCGGCCTTGTCGCCGCCGGTGCCCACAATCTCTAGCACGGGCTCGGAGTAGTTCACCTTGGTTGCATGCGAGCGCATGGCCTCGGCGCAGCCGGCAATCTCGTCGATGGTTTCGCTCTTGGTGCTCTTGGTTGAAAGGGCCGAAAGGAACGCAGCGGTTTGCACCGGAGTGGTTTCGCCCGACATGATCTCGTTGATTACGGCATAGGCCTCGTCGTAGGTAAGGTCTTGCTTGTCTACCAGTTTGAAAATTGCTTCGCGAATCATGGTTGTTCCTTTCTAGTTCGCGGTGATGTCCAAGAAGTTCTTCAGCATGGTGCAGCCTTCGGGGGTAAGGATGCTTTCGGGGTGAAACTGCAGGCCATACGTTGGGTATTCCCTGTGCTTCACCGCCATCACTTCCCCATCGGCCGTGCGGGATATTACCTGCAAGCATTCGGGAAGTGCATCTTCCTCGGCAGCCAGCGAATGGTAGCGGGCCACGCGCACCTCTTCGGGCAGGCCCTTGAAAATGGGGCATTCCGTGTCCACCTTGGCCATGGAAGATTTGCCGTGCATAAGCTCCTTGGCGTAGGTAACCACGCCGCCAAAGGTTTCGCAGATGGCCTGGTGTCCCAGGCAAACGCCCAGAATGGGCACCTTGCCGGAAAGCTTCAGTGCCACCTCTTCGCAGATGCCGGCATCGGCCGGGCGGCCAGGACCGGGTGAAAGGATGATGGCCTCGGGCTGCATGGCTTCCAGCTCGGCCACGGTAAGCGCGTCGTTGCGCACCACTTCGATGTTGGGGTTCAGCTCGCCCACCAGCTGATACAGGTTGTAGGAAAAGCTATCGTAGTTATCGATGAGAACGATCATGCCAGGCCCCCTTCTGCGGTCTGCAGCGCTTCCATAACAGCGCGCGCCTTGTTGTAACATTCCATGTCCTCGTTTTCGGGGATGCTGTCGGAAACAATGCCGGCGCCGGTTTGCACGCACACGCGGCCGTTCTTCTTGTAGGCAAGGCGAATGCCGATGCAGGTATCCAAGTTGCCGGTGAAGTCCAAGTAACCAATGGCGCCTCCGTAGATGCCGCGCTTGGCGCCTTCCAGGTCTTGGATAATCTGGCAGGCACGCAGCTTCGGCGCCCCGGAAAGCGTGCCGGCAGGCAGGATAGAATCCATAACATCCACCGCATCCTTGCCTTCGGCAAGCTGGCCGGTAACGGTGGAGCCAATATGCATGATGCGGCTGAAACGCAGGATGTTGCGATACTCCTGAACCTTCACACTGCCCAAGCGGCTCACACGGCCCAAGTCGTTACGGCCCAGGTCAACCAGCATATCGTGCTCGGCGCGTTCCTTTTCATCGGCCAGCAGTTCTTCTTCCAGGGTCCGGTCTTCAGCAGGCGTTGCACCGCGGGGACGCGAACCGGCCAGCGGGTAGGTGAACAACGTGCCATCTTGCAGGCGTGCCAAGGTTTCAGGCGAAGCGCCGGCAATCTCAACATCGTCGCTGGTGAAATAGAACATATAGGGCGAAGGGTTCTGGCAGCGCAGCACGCGATAGGTGTCGAACAGGTTGCCCGTGGCGTTTGCCGTGCGCGGGTTGGAAGGCACCACCTGGAAGATATCGCCTTCATGGATGTGATGCTTGGCAATGTTCACCATCTCGCAGAAACGCTCGCTGCTGAACTGCGGGGTAAGCGGGCCTTCCATCTGCAGCGGCTGGAAATCGTAGTGTTTGCCGCCAAACAGAATGCCCTCGATCTCGTCGAGCTTAGCGGCGGCCGCTTCGTAGCTTGCATCAACATCGTCGGCGCGAACGCCCGCAATAAGGATGATCTTCTGGCGGTAATTGTCGAAGCAGATAACCTGGTCGAACAGCATCAGGTCAACGTCTAGAAAGTCCTCATGCTCCAAGTCGGGGCGGCGCAACGTGGGCTCAGCGTACTTGATGTAGTCGTAGCTGAAGTAGCCAACCAAGCCGCCGCTGAAGGTTGGGAAGCCTTCTACCTGTGCGCTCTTGTTCTCTTCGATAACCGCGCGAATTGCTTCGCCCGGATGCTCAACGTGCTCGGATTCCACCGTGGGCTCAGCGCCTTCAACGTTGCGGCGGATGGTAAGCTCGCCATTCAGGCAAGTAAGCTCCAACGTGGGGTTATAGCCCAGGAAGGAATAACGGCCCCAACGCTGGTCGGCCTCGGCCGATTCCAGCAAAAAGCAATGGTTGCTGGCCTGGCGCAGGGCGCGCATGGCTTCGATGGTGGTAATGCGGTCGGCGTACAGCTCGCGCTTCACGGGAACACGGCGAATGCCTTCCTGCCCTGCCAGGCGGCGCACCTCCTCCAAGCTTGGAGTAAGCGTTTCGGTGCTGCTCATTGGCGTATGCCCTTTCTCTTTGAAGGGCCAAGCCATTGAAAAAGCCCGCCCTTGATGTGCTAATACAAATCAAGGACGGGCTGTTAAGCTCGCGGTGCCACCTTGCTTCACGGTTTGACCCGTGCCCTTTGCAGGTTACCTTCATAACCCCGGCAACTAACGTATGCCCCACGTTGCATGCTACTTTGCAGCCAAGCTGCTTTCGCTTGCACCCTCGGCGGTCCATTTGGCGAGCGGCATTTCGGCTCGGATCACAGCATCCCGAACTCTCTGTGCGCGCCTACCCGCTTTGACTTCCGCTTCAACGGTTTAGGTGAGTTTGCTTCCCTATTGGGAATCGAACTGAGGCTATTTTGCTTCCGCCCAAAGCGGTTGTCAACGAACTTTTTTGAAAGTTTCGGCAATTTAACAGTTGACGGCGCAGCCAAACTTAGGAGCAGCACTACAGCAGAATATGCCGAAAAGCCTGGTCAATAGGCTTGCCCGTTTCATAGATTCCAAAGCTGTGCGAACCGTCTTTAGGCAAAGAAAGGCTGCCGGGGTTGAACAGCCACAAGCCCGGCTTTGCCTTGCTGGAACCATTCACCTTCACATGGGTATGACCATACAGAAGGGCGCTGCCTTCAGGCAGACTGGGAAACGCCTCCACTGCCCCATCGATGCCAGGGCCGTACACATGCCCATGCGTCAAGAACAACGTACGCGGAACTTGGACTTCCGGGTCAACCAACGTGGAATAGTCGGCCATGCAAGGGAAATCAAGCACCATCTGGTCTACCTCGGCATCGCAATTCCCGCGCACGGCAATTACCTTTTCCGCCAAGGGGTTCAGCAGCTCGATAACCTGCTTGGGGTCGTAGCCTTGGGGCAGGTTGTTGCGCGGGCCATGGTACAGAATATCGCCCAGCAAAATGATGCGTTCCGCCCCACCATTGCGCGCCGCTTCCACAAAACGGCGGCACCATTCGGCCGAGCCATGAATATCGGATGCAATGAAGTACTTCATCTGGCCTCCTAAAGTTTGCGTGCAAAGAACGTTCTGTAGATTGCGCCCGTTCGCCCCACTACCCTGGCGCGCAAAAGCAGCAACAGCCCCGGGCCGAAGCCATGGCCCTACAGCATCGAAAGAGCTACAGCGGTCATGGCAATTACGCCAACCACGATGGTGATTACATTCGCGAAGCCTGCCAGGCCCACATCGCCCTTTGCCCACAGCGTATACACCGGGCCCAAGGCGCCCATGGGCGACCAAAGCAGCGCCACGATAACCATGATTACCATGTTATCGAACGGCAGGAACATAACCACCAGGGCGCTCATGATGGCCGCCAAGATAAAGCGCAGCGCCAGCAAGCGCACCAGCTGGAAGGTTTTGCCCTTGCCCAGCGAGAACTGCACCATAAGGCCAAGCATGAACATTGCTAAGAACGCGTTAGCGTTGGAAAGCGGCTCAATGAACTTGATTACCTGATCGGGCACGGTAAAGCCCAGCATGAACACGATGATGAGGATGCAGTACAGGTCGAACGGCACCGAAGAGAGCAAACGCTTTGCCGCCAGCGCCGCGCGTTCCATATGCGAACCGTTCTTGTCTAAGATGGCGCTGGAAAACGCATAGGTGCCGCCGCTCATCATTAGGGCATTGCCGGCATCGAACAGGCACACGATGAGTGCCGCCCCTGGCGGAAACAGCGCCTGGGCAAACGGCAGCACGAAGCAGCCGATGTTGAAGCCCGAGATGTTCATCATCATAAGAACGCGTCTGTCGTGGCTTTCGCGCCAGGTAATAAGGCTGCCGATGAGCCACGGGAAGAACGTGCAGGCCAGGCCCACCAACGCCAGCACCAAATACGAGGCATCGAATGCGCTGGTTGCAAACGTGTGGAAAATGGCCGCGGGGAGCGTGAAGCGGAACACGATCTTCGAAAGCGTGTCGGTAAAGCCCTCGGGCAGTTTCATGGTGCGAGCCACCACGAAGCCAAGCGCGATGATTGAGCAGAAAGAAGCTACTGTTAAAAGGGCGTTTTCCATAGGGCAATAATAGCGCCAATGCTGCCGCGAACGCACGCCGCGCCCAAGGGTTTAACGCCTTTTGCCTAATAGGTTATAAGCAGAACTTGCCCTTTTGGGCGCTTTTGCTGTGCGGCTCGCCATCCAAAGAACGCCGCTTAAGAAGATGCACCGCAAAGCCGAGAGCACCCAGGATTTGCGCGCTATCATTTCCGCGAATTCGGCTTCTTGAATTCAAATGCCCTATTTGTTTGCTGCGGCACGCAAGCCAAGAAGCGCCTGCGTATTTCGCACTACCGCTGCGGCCAAGTCGGACTCAAGCATACGGCGTAATTCCGACAACTTCGCCACCGTACGCGAAAGCTCAGATTGCTGTTGGGCAAAGGTGTACGGCACGCAAGGTTGCTGAAGTTCGGGAACCACCGCTTCGGGTGCGTCGGTTTCAAGCAACAACCTTTCAAGCGGAATGGCTTTGGCATACTCGCGCCCACGCCCGCTTGCCAGCATGCGCTCGCTCACCGAAAACCAACAGCCCAGCTCAATCGCTTGTTTCAAGCGCTGCCCCGACCCGCTGAACCAGTGGAAGATGCAGGCGCATTGCTGGGCACAACCTGTTTCCCGCAACAGCCGAAGCGCGTCTTCATAGGCACGAACGCAATGGATGCTCAGCACTTTACCGCCTGCTTCAGCGGATGCTTCGGCAATGTGCCGGAAAGCTGCAAGCTGGTTCTGGCACGTGCCTTCACGACGCTTCGAATAATCCAAACCTACTTCGCCAACAATGCGAGCACCGGGAAGAAGACGGTCAAATTCGGCAAGCTGGGCTCCTAGCTGCTCGGGGGCTTCGGGCACCCACCAGGGGTGCAGTCCCAGCCCATGATGCACGCAAGTGCCTTCAGGCACGCTAGCACGCAAGCGCCCATATTCGGCGGGGTTGCAACCAAGCGAAAACACCGGCGCGCCCGAAGCCTCGGCCTCGGCAGCGAACAGCGCAGGCTGGGCCATGAAGGCAACGTGGCAATGAGCATCGGGCAAAGGTGTGGAACATGGTGTTTCGGAACATTGCCCGGAGCTTCGCGCAGACGATTGCGAGGAGCCCTGCTCATAACAAGCTGGCGCGCACGATTCGCTTGCCGCTTTGCCATCAAAGGTCTGCACAAAACGCGCTGAGGCGCACAGCCCAGACGCTGTTTCCCCGTTCTCCAATTCGCTCATTGCCGCTCACCTCCCATACGTAACGGTGCGGTTTCCGCCAACCGTCTTTTCGCCAACGCCTCCCTGCGTCGCTGTTTTACGAATCTTATTATGCGATACGCTTTCCCTACGAAAAGCGACATTGCGAGGGCAGAACCATGGGCAGCTACGCAGACCAGTACAACAACGGCGAAATCGAAGAAGTGTTTCCGCGAATCTGGCGCGTGCCCATCCCGCTGCCCAACAATCCTTTGGAGTACCTGAATTCGTACTTCATCTTGAGCGAAGACAAAACCACCGTCATCGATGTGGGGCTGAACGAGCCCGAATGCGAAGCCGCCATCGAAGCAGCGCTGCACCAACTGGGGCGCAGCTGGGAATCGGTGGAAATAGTGCTCACGCATTCGCACCCCGATCATACGGGGAACCTAGACCGCATTTGGCGCCGCTGGATGCGTGTATACGCCAACATGCACTCCTTCCAGGAAGTGCGCAACCTCATGGACATCCAGTCCACCGTGTACAACCCACTCATCAGCCATTTGGTGCGCCCCAACACCTACGATGAACGCAGCATGCAGAAGCGCGATGCCAGCACCTACCAGGTTTCTGCCGAACTGGTGCCCACCAAAAACCAGCCCGATTTGTTCTACCTGGCCGACGGCGATGTGTACCGCAACGGCAATTATCGCTTCCAGGTTATAACCACGCCCGGGCACGACGATTGGCATATTTGCCTGTACGAGCCCACGTGCAAGCTGCTTATTTCCGGCGACCATGTGCTGGAGCGCATCACGCCAACCATCATGAGCTGGATTACCGGATACGATGCCTTAAAGGAATTCCTTACCAGCCTGGATAAGGTACGAGATTTGGACGTTGACCTCATTTTGCCGGGCCATGGCGCACCCTTCACCGGCGTTGCCGAGCGCGTTGACTTCCTGAAGGGCTTTCACAAGAACCGCCTGGAAGAACTGTACGCGTTGGTGGCAGAGGGGCACGCAAGTCTTATCGACATTGCCCGAAATGCAAAATGGAAGCACCCCAACTGGGACAGCTGGACCATCGACCAGAAGTTCTATTCGCTAGGCGAAACGTTTGCCCACCTCATCTACCTGGTGAACGCCGGCCGCGTAACGCTCACCAGTTGCCAGAACCGACGCCGTTTCTATGT
>CAZQWR010000004.1:0-4589 GCA_964597085.1 uncultured Cryptobacterium sp. | reverse complement strand
CCATTGCCCCATCATGCAAAAAGCCCCGTGGCGGTAAAGCCACGGGGCTTGGTTTCAGCGTGCCCTTTCGAGTTAACTCCCCTCATACAGGGAAAAGAGCTTGCTTTATGCACGGCTACGCACTATGGCACAGCCCAAATTTCTTAGCCAACCCAACGGCCGGCTATAATCGGCGCACTACTCTGCAGCGGGAACAACCACCGTGGGAACCACCAAGTGGTTCAGCACGCCGCACGTGGTGGAGCCGAACAGTGCACGGCTCACCGCGGAGCGGTTATGCGTGCCCAGAACCAGCGCACGGGCGCCCTCTGCGCGGGAAACCAGAACCTGCGTAGGCGAAGGACCCTGCACGGAATGGCCTTCAACCTCAAGCTCGGGGTCAGATTCCTTGATGTTAGCTACACGAGCGTCCAAGTTGCGCTGAAAGTCTTCGCCAACGGGGGCCAGGCCGCCACCCATGAACTCGGCGGACTTAGAAAGAAGCGTAGGAATGCCCCAGCCGGAAACCAGCTCAAGCGGCTCGTTAAGAGCCTTGGCAACCTGAATGCCCATGGCAACGGCGTAATCGCCCACTTCATCGTTGGGGCCAACGCCAACCACGATACCCTTGCCTTCGTTGTCGGGGTCCCAGTCGGCGGGAACAACCACCGTGGGAACGTTTGCAGCAACGGACACGCGCAAGCCCTTTGCACCCCAAACGCGCTCGGAAACATTGCGGCCGTGATGAGAGCCCATAACAATCATGTCGTGAGCGGTAGATGCGTTTACCAGAGCTTCAACAATGTCATCCTTCACATAAGAAGCCTCAACCTTGAGCTCAGGATATTTATCGTTGACGAGCTTCTGAGCTTCGCCCAGAACCGTGTCGATTGCTTCGCGCAGAAGCTTGCTGTCGGACTTGGCCATACGGTCGGACTGCGGGTCGATTACCGCAAGCAGGGCAAGCATGGCGCCTTCGCGGTTGGCCAGCCTTGCGGCCCAGCGCAGAGCCTTTTCGCTGCGCTCAGAACCGTCGATACCCACCAAGATGCTTTCCATAGTTCTAAAACCTCTCCTTCAACTTAGTGGAACATCGGGATCATGAGCCAGAGTGCGAAGAGCACTACGATGACGCATGCCGCGAAGCAAACAACGGAAGCGAAGCGCGTAAGGTAGTTGGGGGAACCGTCGGAACCTTCCGCGTTGCCGCTCTTGGCCCACAGGCGCAGGCCGGAGGAATACATGACACCGATGCCACCAGCGATGCACACGGCAACTACCAGCACGGTTACAAAGTTCATTACTTCTTGCATTTATCTCTCCTTCCCTACGCAGCTGCAGCAGCAGCGTTCTTGTTTGCGTTGACTTTAACTTCGGAGCTGTCGTTAACGTTGCCGGAGGTAACGGGGTTGCGTCGGCTCAGGCGGAAGATGATGAGTGCGGCCACAACAGCGATGGCGGCAACGGCAAGCGTGCCCCAAACGTTGATCTTGGCAACAGCACAGGCGGCGGCGCCGATAATGCCAGCGGCCGGGAAGGTTACCAACCAGGCAACCAGCATGCGGGCGGCAACCATCCAGTTAACCTTGTTGCCCTTCTTGCCAAGGCCGGTACCGATGATGGAGCCGGAGCAAACCTGCGTGGTGGAAAGGGCGAAGCCCAAGTGGGAAGAAACCAGGATGGTGGTTGCAGAAGCTGCCTCAGCGGCGAAGCCCTGCGGGGTGGAGATTTCCGTAAGGCCCTTGCCCAGGGTGCGGATTACGCGCCAGCCGCCCATGTAGGTGCCCAGTGCGATGGCAAGGCCGCATGCGGCGATAACCCAGAGCTGAGGACCGGAGCCGGAAGGCTGAACGCCAACAGCGATAAGGGTAAGGGTGATGATGCCCATGGTCTTCTGAGCGTCGTTGGTGCCATGGGAAAGGGCAACCAGGCAAGCGGTGATGGTCTGGCCGTGACGGAAGCCGTCTTCAACGTACTTTTCGTCCATCTTGCGAACGATGAAGAATATCAGCTTCACCGCTATGAACGCTGCCAGGCCTGCAACTACAGGCGAAACCAGAGCAGGGATAAGAACCTTCGAAACAACAGCGGCGAAGTTTACGCCCTCAACGCCTGCGCCCACGATAACGGCGCCAACCAGGCCACCGAACAGTGCGTGGGAAGAGCTGGAAGGAAGGCCAACCAGCCAGGTCATCAGGTTCCACAGAATAGCGCCCACCAGGCCCGCGAAGATGAACTCCGCGCCGATGGTTACCTGCTGCTCGTTGATAATGCCACCGGAAATGGTTTTTGCAACCTCGGTGGAAAGGAATGCGCCGATAAGGTTCAGCGTACCTGCAGCGATAACTGCGGTCTTAGGCTTCAGCGCGCCGGTGGCGATGGAAGTTGCCATGGCGTTTGCCGTGTCATGGAAGCCATTGGTGAAGTCGAACGTCAAGGCTACAACGATAACCAAGCCGACGACAACTAGAGTTGCGATGTCCATGCTTCTCTCTGTTCCTCCTTAAGAACAACTACTCTTTGCGCGATATGCGCATCAGCGGAGCAGAAAGATGCGTGGTGCCCGGGCCCATCCCAGGCAAATTTGCGATTACCCTTTAACGCATCCAGCTCTAGTGCTGACCTGCGAAAGGTTACGCTTCTAAATGTAAAACGGATGTTAAGCGGGGTTAAGCTTTGGTTAGATTGCTAAGCCTTGCGTTTCCGCAGGTCAGTAGCTGTATATACACCTATGATCACAATGCCCGCGAGCGTGATCATCACCAGCAATGCAACATATGAAACAAGGTAGGTTCCGAAGGCCTCGGTTAGGAAGCCGGGCAAGAAGGTGAAGATAAACCCGCCCAAGGCGTAGCAGATCTGAAAATTCTTGATGGTTTGCACTTCATGCCCCTGCGGGGAAAGCTCGATGCTCCACACCGAAACGCCCACCGAGCCCAAGGTAAGGCCGATGGAATACAGAAGCACGGCAACAGGAGCCAGGCTGGTTGCGCCCAAGGCGGTAGCGCACAGAAGCGCCGTACCCGCAATGAACAGGGCAAAGAACAGCGCCGATCCGTTGCGCGTTCCCACGCGATTGAGCACCAGCCCGCTTACTAGCTTGGCCACCGCCAGGCAGCCGCCGTTGAGCGCCACCAGCGCCGCAGCGGCTTCGGTGGTAAACCCTTCGGAAGTAAACAAAACGGCCAAGTAGCTGGTGCCGCCAACGGAAATGCAGCCAACGAACACCATGGCCATAAGCACCAAGGGCATTACCTTGTGCGGCACGTTGCGACTGACACGCTTTTGCTGCTTACAAGGCTTGCCGCGCTTGGGCTTTTCGGGGCCAGAATAGGGCTTCAAGCCCATGTCTTCAGGGAAGTTGCGCAACAGGGCAAACACCAGCACACCCATGGCGGCGGCCAAAACCGCTTCGAAAGCGAATGCGCTCGCCAAGCCAGAAGCGCTTACAATGCCCACCACGATGTTGGGCAGGATAACCGCGGCAACGCCCGAACCTACCGCAGCAAAACCCGCCACGGTGGCCACGCTCGATTCGAACCAACGGCTGATAAGCATGGTGGAGGCAATCATGCCACCTAGGCCATACCCCAAGCCCGTGAATACCGAACCCGCGCAAAGCCCCAGGTAGTTAGATGAATTTATTGCATACAGGGCAAAACCCGCCGCCACGCACAGCGAAGCAACAAGCACGCCCAAACGGCAATTGAGCCAAGCGTAGTAGCGCGCCACGAAGAACATGGCTATAAGAGAAACGAAGGTGCGCACCGAAAGGATGATGGAACCGCCCGAATGGCCAACGCCGGGGATGGCAACCAAGTAAGGCTGGTACACCGAAAACGAAGTTGAGGCCAACCCTATATTGGTGAACAAGATAAGGAAACAACACAGCGCAATAACCAGCTCGTAGCGATTCTTTATTGCCTTTAGCAATGCAAGCTTCCTTTCCCTAACGGGAAGCTATTATGCCACGTTTGCGTTCGGGATAACCTGAATAGCCTCAAGCTGTTCCATGGTATGGCGGTCTACGCCGATGCCAGCCGCACCGTTGCGAACCTTCGTAACGTAATCTTCGCGGAAGGAAGAGTGGATGAAGGGGCCGCGCAGCGAAAGGTAGATGAGCGCCTCAAGCGTATACGAAGACTGGTCCTGCGGGTCATAATCGCTATAACCGAAGGCGTTGCAGATAACCGTGTCCTGCGTGTGGTTGCCCGCGTACTTCACTTCAACGAACGTTTTTTCGTAGCACTGAGTAGAAACGCCCTCGAAGCCGTCCATCTTGGTTTCGTTGGCACCGCTCAAGTCCCAAAGAGCGCCCTGAACGTGCTTGCCGGCAGCGGGAACCACCGTGGCAAAACCCGCGCCGTCCATGCGCAGCTCGTAGTTGGGCAGCGTGGCAACGCCCAGGTATTCCGCGCCAGGGCAGCGGAATTCCATCTGGTCGAAGTCCATGTTGGAGCCGTATGCGAAGTAAAGCTTGTTCATGGGTAAGAGTATGGCGCGTGGCGTAGGCCTACGGAACCCATGTATTGCCAATTGCCAGCCATTAAGCTCAGCCTATAACAAAAGCGCCAGCAGGAGTTCTGCTGGCGCTTCATCAGGTGTTTTGC
>CAZQWR010000003.1:48895-51920 GCA_964597085.1 uncultured Cryptobacterium sp. | reverse complement strand
ACCAAAGCCAAGCACAGGCATGCCACTTGCAGTGGAGCGCAGGTCGGGGTCACGGGTAAGGTTTCCGCTGATTACAACTCGATTGATGCTCATATCAATACCTCTTTCATGGTGCGAACTTCCCGTTCGCCTTTTTGATTCCCAATTAAAAACTAGTCGCGATCGGTGCGAGCAACGATCATGTGGCGAACTACAGCATCGTTGATGCGCAGTACGCGGTCGAGCTCAGCGATGTTGCTGGGCTCAGCATGGAAATCGATAAGGGTGTAATCACCGTCAGTCAAACCGTTGATCTCGTAAGCGAGCTTGCGCTTACCCCAGTTGTCAACATTGTCGACGACACCGTTACCTTCTGCGAGGGCGGTCTCGATGCGCTTCATAACAGCGATGCGAGATTCTTCGTCGATAGACGGAGCTACAAAGTACAAGAGTTCATAAGCCTTCATCAGTTCACCTCCTCTGGACTTACGGCTTCGGGCGATAAAGGAAACCCCGAAGCAGGATTAGCCTTTGTAAGATACCAAACGCCCTTGTCCTTAGCAATTGATGAAGCCTGTGATCTCACCGTTTGCACACATCACGCACTTATCGGTTGCCATGCAGGGCAATCGTAGCGCTTGGATCTTAAATAAATTCGAAAGACCTGCTAAAGCGATGCGAAAGAATTTCGAAAATGGTGCAAAAATTTGCCGAAAATCATTCGAAAATTCTTCCAAAAAAGTTGGAACCCGATGCAAAAATCGCAACGGGCTCCATTAAGTTCAGTTATTTGCGCAGCTAGAAAGCTTATTCTTCAGGCTTTTCTTCTTCAGGAGCTTCCGCTTCAGCCTTAGCTGCAGCTTCAGCCTTCGCTTGCTCTACCGGGTCGAGCGAGCTTTCCACCTCAAGCTCAAGCTTGAGCTTTTCCATGAAGTTGGGAGCGGTGCCCACGTAGATGATGTCGCGGCTGATGCCAGAATCATCGTAAAGGTAGCCGAACGCGTATGCTTCCCCTTCGCCGGGAAGGCCGCCTTCGGCAATAAGTGCATCTACCGGGCCGTCGTCAGAATCAAGGTAACCGTCGTAGCAGAAGGCGTAAGCCGTTGCGCCACGGGCACCCTGAACTTCCTGACGAGCCTTCAGAAAACACTCTTCAACAGTGTCGGCAGGATGAGTTTCAATGAAGAGGTTCTCCTTTACTGCCAAGCCTGTGAAGGGAACCACTATTTCACCCGCTTCCATTTTATCGGCAGCTTCATTGAGAACCGACACGATAACGGTTTTCAGAACATCGTCGATATCGTCGACGGGAATATCATTTTCGGGATCCACCACGCGCTCAGCCATGGGTACCTCCTAATTCGTTGTCCAATGTTACGAAGTGTAACGTTCGTAGCCCCCAATTGCGAGCAACCATCCGTCAACGGAATCCTGTTTACCATCCTACTGGCTACCCAAGGCGAAGGTTGCCGTCCGAGGCGACAGAATCACAAGTAGAAAGAAAAGTCCGGATACGAGCAAAGACGTCCGATCGACCAAAGAAAGCCAACCAAAACAAGGCGATGTTTGTAGGCCGAAGGCCGCAAACGAGCCGTCTGCCCCGTTGAAGAGTTGGACGAAACAGCGAGGGTGCGTATAGTGCGTCAGATTCGCGGGCTCGCAGCTGCGCCGCGTACTAAGGTACGCAAGCCGCTGGGAGCGTGCGAAGATGGCGTGCTAGACGCAGCCGCAGCGTCATCCCGTCTCATACGAGAAAGGTCCGCCGAAGGCGGACCTTTATTGGTGGCGGAAGGGGAGGGATTTGAACCCTCGTTACCCGGGTTACGGGTAAAACGGTTTTCGAGACCGCCGCATTCAGCCGCTCTGCCACCCTTCCAAATATGTATGAACCGCAAACGGGCCCGAAAAAGAAAGCGCCCTTACGAGCGCTTCCGAAAAATCACTGGCGGAGAGATGGGGATTCGAACCCCAGATACGCTTTTGGCGTATACACGATTTCCAATCGTGCTCCTTAAGCCAGACTCGGACATCTCTCCAGCTGCAGCGCATTCCGCGCATGCAAGGCTGTACTTTACACCAACTTAGTACCGACTGACAAGAGAGAAATACCCATCTTCCGACAAGATCTTCAAGGGAACATCAAACAAATTAGACACAGTATCGGAAGTGAGTGCCTGCTCTTTGGGGAGATCGCCAAAGAGCTTACCCTCTTTGATCATCACCACACGATGGATCTCGGGAATGATGTCTTCCGGATAATGCGTAACCAAGATGATAGATTTACCGGCTGCTACCAAATCGCGCATGGCCTTGCGGACGAAATACATGCCCTCCGGGTCGAGCGAGGTGGTAGGCTCATCGAATACCAGCACTTCAGGGTCGTGAATGATGGCACGTGCAATAAGAACACGACGCGCCTGGCCGCTGGAAAGCGTCATAACATCGCGATTGGCAATATTGCCAATGCCCAAGAACTCAAGGGCCTTCATAGCCTTCGCCTTGCCCGATTCCGACATTTTGCGACGGTGCGGAACGCCCAAGGTGCCGTATAGGCCGCCATACACCAATTCAACAGCAGGAAGATGCACGGTGATTTGATCCTGCATCGTGGCAGAAACAATACCCAAGCACTTCTTCACTTCATCAAGCGTCGCCAAAGCTTTGCCCTTGAACAACACCGGCGGCTCTTCACGATGCAGTGGAAAAGCCTCGCGAGTAATGAGATGGATAAAAGTGCTCTTGCCTGCACCGTTGGGTCCGATGAGGGCAATGCTTTCGCCTTGCTTCAAAGCGAAATCGTCCACATGCAAGATTTCCTTGCCTTCACGGCGCACAACAGCATCATGCAAAACCAGCAGGGGTGGCTTTTGCTGCGAATCCATTTTCAAAACCTCTTCCCATAAAACCAAGGCCACCCCCGAAGGAGCGGCCTTGCGAAATGCCTTACGACTATTCTAGCGCTTAGCTTAGTTGCTAGAGCTAGAAGAGCTAGAGTCCGAGCTGCTAGAGCTGCTCGAGCTACTAGAGTCGGAACTGGTGCTCGAAG
>CAZQWR010000003.1:0-48795 GCA_964597085.1 uncultured Cryptobacterium sp. | reverse complement strand
TCCGAAGAGCTGCTCTCGTACTTGGTCATATCCAGGTTATACGGCACGTTGGAAGGCATGTCGTTGTTCTGGATATCAGCCTGAGACTTGTACTCGCTGAACCAGTTGGAATAAGCGGTAGATTCGTTCTGGCTCTTCACGATCTTGGTGATGTACTCGATGATTTCAGTGGGATAAGCGCTCAGCTCAGTAGCGGTGCCATCGCAGGAAAGGGTGTCGGTGCATTTGATGATGTGGATGCCATAATCGCTGGTTACCAAGCCGGAAACCTGACCAGTGGAAAGGTTGCTAAGGGCATCAGTGTATTCAGTAACGAAGTTGTTGATGCAGTCCCAACCAACATTGCCGCCATCGGCAGCAGAGCTGGAATCGGTGGAGTACTGCTGGGCAGCTTCAGCGAAATCAAGGGTGCCAGCGTTGATCTGGTCGAGTACCTGCTGCGCCTTTTCGGTATCGCTGGAAGAGAACAGGATGTGCGAGCTCTTCTTTGCACCGTTGAACATGCTGTAGTAAGTGTTGAGCATGTTCAGAACCGCGCTGTCGTCTGCGGTTGCGGAATCGCCGGCAACAGCCTCTTCGAGCTTCTGGTCGCGCAGGCCAGCTTCAACAGACTCACGGTATTGATCTTCGGTAAGGCCAGCGGTGGAAAGAGCCTTCTTCCAAGCATCATCAGAGTCGTAATTGGACTTGATGGTTTCGATTTGAGAATCAACCTCGGAGCTTTCTACAGAAATGCCCTTTTCATCGGCGGCTTGTTTCTTCAGCTCGATCTCAACGTAGTAGTTGATAACCTGATCGCGCACGGTAGAGGGGTCGAAAGAGTTCTGGCTCATCCAGTTGCCCCAGTCGTCGTCGCCCGTAAGCTCAGAGCTGGTGCGGAAATCCTGAATGTACTTGGTAATAGTGTCTTCCTGGATTTCTACGCCGTTTACGGTTGCCGCAACGCCACCCGTGTAACCGT
This sequence comes from uncultured Cryptobacterium sp., assembly GCA_964597085.1. Taxonomy (GTDB): domain Bacteria; phylum Actinomycetota; class Coriobacteriia; order Coriobacteriales; family Eggerthellaceae; genus Anaerotardibacter. The sequence continues at coordinate 47,834 of CAZQWR010000003.1, read as the reverse complement.
AATTGGTACCGCCACAGCCGGTAAGTGCCAAACAGCATGCAGCCGAAAGGCCCACAACTGAAATCTTGCGAAGAAGAGATCCGTGCTTCATGTATATTCCCTTGCTTTCTTATACGAACTGCGCCTAAACAAACGGCACAACGATGCGTATTTTTGCACAAAGGGAATTTGTAGCGTCCTCCCGCACAATTTGCCCACGCAATACCCCTGGTTAACCACAACCCCTCCATAAAAGAGGCCGTGCAGCACCAAGCGAATCACACCTAGCCAAATACTGTACTAACTCAGAGAGCCTGTATCTGAAATGCCAGCAAACAGTTCTGGGCATTAAAAAACGCCCAGAGGGCGTTAAAGAAATCTGGGTATGCGCCAGTAAAACAGCGAGGGCCGCCCTGGTGCCCCAGATTCACGTGGAGGAAAAAGCGAAGCGTACTTTGTACGTGAGCTTTTTCATCCACGCAAAGATGGGGTGCCAGGGCGGCCCGCAGCGTCAGATCGCATGGCGCGAACGTTCCGCCGTTTCGCCAGAACGGCGGAACCAAGAAGCCCGCAGCGTCATTGCGTCTCGTGTGAACATTTCAGTGGCCGGTAGGGCGTCGAAACTATTTATTTTTGGCTTCCTTGCGGCGCTGGGTTGCAGAAAGAGTGCGCTTGCGCAAACGGATGGAAACAGGGGTTACCTCTACCAGCTCGTCGTCTTCAATGTATTCAAGCGCTTCTTCGAGCGTGAAGGTAATGGGCGGAGTAAGGCTGATTGCCTTGTCGGCACCAGATGAGCGCTGATTACCCAGCTGCTTGGCCTTAGCAACATTGACTACCATGTCGCCTTCCTTGGCAGACTCGCCAACAATCATGCCCTCGTAGCAATCCTCACCGGGGCCAATGAACAGCTTGCCGCGCTCTTGCAGCGTGTCGAGTGCATAAGCCACAGACTTTTCGGTTGCCATTGCAATCATGCAGCCGTTCTTGCGACCGATCATCTCGCCAGAATACGGACCGTATTCGCGGAAATGGTGGAAAAGAACAGCCTCGCCGTGGGTTGCATTCAGGATCTTGGTCTTCAAGCCCATGGTGCCGCGGGAGGGAATCTTGAAAGTGAGGTGCGTCATGCTCTCGTCAGAGTTCATGTCCTCCATGATGCCGCCAGCGGTGCCCATAACCTCGATGGCCTTGCCGGAGTAATCGTTGGGAACATCGATGGTGGCTTCCTCGATAGGCTCGAGCTTGTTGCCAGCTTCATCGGTCTTGTAAACAACCTGCGGGCGTCCAACCTGGAATTCAAATCCTTCGCGGCGCATGGTTTCCATCAAAACGGAAAGATGAAGAACGCCGCGGCCGGCTACGCGAATGCCCGACCTGTCTTCGGTTTCCTCGATGCGCATGGAGATGTTGCTTTCCTTTTCACGCATCAAACGCTCTTTAAGCTGGCGAGCGCCAACGATCTCGCCCTCGCGGCCAACCAATGGACTGGAAGAAGCCTCGAACACAACGGCCATGGTAGGCTCTTCAACCGCCAAGGGAGCCATCTCAACTGGATTTTCAGGATCGGTGATAACATCGCCAATGTCAGCCTGCTCAACGCCGATAACGGCAACGATGTCGCCGGCGGTTGCCTCAGGAACCTCTGACTTGCCCAGGTTTTCAAAGGTATACACTTTGCGGATCTGAGCGTTATAGCGGTTGCCATCGGGCTGGATTACCAGCACCTGCTCCTTTTCATGGATGGTACCGCTCTGCAAACGGCCAATGCCAATACGGCCTTCATAGCTGCTGTGATCAACGGTGCAAACCTGCAAGGCAACGGGGCCTTCCACATCAGCTTCAGGTGCAGGAATTTCCTTCAGAATGGTATCCAGCAAGGGCACCATGTCCATGTTGCCATCATTGGCATCGTAGCGGGCATAGCCGTTAACAGCGGAAGCGTAAACAACTGGGAAGTCCAGCTGCTCGTCGGACGCGCCAAGCTCAACCATGAGGTCGAACACCTTGTCTACCGCACCATCAGGGTCGGCATTGGGGCGGTCGATCTTGTTAACAACAACAACGATGCGCAGGCCGCGCTCCAACGCATGGGAAAGAACAAAACGAGTCTGAGGCTTAGGGCCTTCATAAGCATCAACGATAAGAAGAGCACCATCAGCCATGTTGAGAACACGCTCAACCTCGCCGCCGAAGTCGGCGTGGCCGGGGGTGTCGATGACGTTGATCTTCGTATCCTTGTAATGAATGGAAATGTTCTTGGACAGAATAGTGATGCCGCGCTCACGTTCCTGATCGTTGGAGTCCAGAACGCGCTCAGCAACCTCTTGGTTTTCGCGGAATACGTGCGAAGACCACAGCAGACGGTCTACCAGAGTGGTTTTGCCATGGTCAACGTGCGCGATGATGGCAACGTTGCGAATGTTTTCCTGTTTCATCCTTCTTCTTCCTTTTTGCTAGCTGGCTAGCTTCCAAAATAAAAAAGGCCGTCCGCAGGACGACCTTAAGATTCGTGGTGGAGCATAGGGGGATCGAACCCCTGACCTCAGGCTTGCAAAGCCCGCGCTCTCCCAGCTGAGCTAATGCCCCACATTGGTTGGCTGCGATTTCGAAATTATCAATAAACGCTCCACCGGCAAACTCGGCTCACGGTGGAGCGTTTATCAGTAAAAAATGGTGGGCCCAAGCAGATTTGAACTGCTGACCTCACGCTTATCAGGCGTGCGCTCTAACCAACTGAGCTATGGGCCCGAAATCGCGCTCAATTAATATACTTTCCATTATGGCTCGGGTCAAGGATTAATTTGCGATTTATGAAAAAAGATCCGTTCCACGTGAAACAAAATACTGCTGACCTGGCATTACCTATCTGTATAAAAAGAGGACCCGAGTTGCACTCGAGCCCTCTTCGTAAGGTATTGACCATACAGAGGAACTATTCCTCGCTCGAAGTTTCCTCCTGGCTCTGGTCATCCTCTACCTCGGTTTCGCCGGCGGCCTTTTCAGATGTGGTGGATTTCGCTACAGCAGAAACCTTGTCCTTACCGGAAACGTTCATGAGGTGAACGCCCTGGGTAGAACGGCCAAGCTGCGAAATGCCCGAAACGGGCGTGCGCACAACAATACCCTCTTCGGTGATGATCATGATCTCGTCATGCTCGTCCACGATCTTCATGGCAGCAAGCTGACCCTTCTTATCGGTCATGGTGATGGTGGAAACACCCTGACCGCCGCGATGGTGGCTCGGGTAATCCGCAACGGGCGTGCGCTTGCCGTAACCAAGCTCGGTGATAACCAGAAGCTCGGTGCCCGGGCGAGCAATCTCCATACCTAGAACGCGAGCACCGTCGTTCACGGTCATGCCGCGTACGCCCATGGTATCGCGGCCCATAGCGCGAACTTCGCTTTCATCCCACATAATGGCCTTGCCGGCGCTGGAAACCATCATGACCTTCTCGCCCTCGGCAACGCGTTGCACGCTGATGAGCGAATCACCTTCCTTAAGGTTGATGGCAATGAGGCCATCTCGGCGGGTGCGATCGTAAAGGCTCATGGCGGTCTTCTTCACCATGCCGTGGCTAGTAGCGAACATCAGGTACTCGTCTTCAGGGAAGTCCTTCGTGGCAATTACCGCCTCGATGGTCTCTCCTTTTTCAAGCGCCAACAGGTTCACGATGGCGGTACCACGCGCATGACGGCTTGCCTCAGGCACCTCATACGCCTTCAGGCGGTATACCTTGCCATGGGAGCTGAAGAACAGCAGGTAAGCATGGGTGCTCGAAATGAAGAGGTGCTCTACAAAGTCCTCTTCCTTCAGGTTCACGCCTTGCATGCCCTTACCACCGCGCTTCTGCTGGCGATAGGTTGCAACAGGCAGGCGCTTCACGTAACCGGCCTTGGTTACCGTAATGGCAACCTCTTCCTCGGCAATAAGATCTTCGATATCCAAGTCCTTGGTTGCATCCGAAATGGCGGTAAGGCGCTTGGTGGCGTACTTTTCCTTAATTTCGGTAAGCTCTTCCTTGATCACCTGCTTTACCAGGTCTTTGTCGGAAAGAAGACGCTTATAGTAGTCGATGCGCTCGCGCAGCTCCTTCAACTCGGCTTCGATCTTCTCGCGTTCCAAGCCGGTAAGGCGACGCAGCTTCATTTCCAGGATTGCCTCAGACTGCTTTTCGGAAAGCTTGAAGCGCTCCATCAAGGTATCTTTGGCCTGACGATCGGTTTCAGAAGAGCGGATGATCTGGATAACCTCATCAATGTTATCCAGCGCAATTACAAAGCCTTCCAGAATATGAGCGCGCGCTTCAGCCTTGGCTAGGTCGTAACGGGTGCGGCGCTCTACAACTTCTTCCTGATGAAGAATGTAGTAGTGCAGCATTTCCTTCAGCGAAAGAACACGAGGGACGCCGTTCACCAAAGCCAGCATGTTGCAGCCGAAGCCAACCTGTAGCTGGGTGTGCTTGTAAAGCTTATTCAGCACAACCTGCGGAATGGCGTTCTGCTTGAGTTCAATGATGATGTCGATGCCATGGCGGTCGGCACCGTCATGCACGTTGGAAACCTCGGGCAGCTTCTTATCGCGGATAAGATCAGCGATCTTCTTCAGCAGGTTGGTACGGTTCACCTGATAGGGAATCTCGGAAACGACAATGGAGTACTTGCCGCTCTTGCTCTGCTCGATTCGGCAGGTAGAACGCACGGTAAGGCTGCCGCGGCCGGTTTCATACGCCTCGCGAATACCTTTGCGCCCCATGATCTGACCGCCAGTTGGGAAGTCGGGGCCGGGGAGCACCGTCATAAGGTCGTCCACCGTGCAATCGGGGTTGTCGAGCATCATGCAGGTTGCATCGATAGCCTCACCCAAATTGTGGGGCGGGATGTTGGTGGCCATGCCTACTGCAATACCAGAAGAACCGTTTACCAGCAGGTTCGGGAAGCGCGAAGGCAAAACCACGGGCTCCTGCAGGCTCTCATCGTAGTTGGGCTGGAAATCGACGGTTTCCTTGTCAAGGTCGCGTAGCAATTCCATTGCAGGCTTGTCCAAACGCGCCTCGGTGTAACGCATAGCAGCCGCGGAATCGCCGTCGATAGAGCCGAAGTTGCCATGACCATCTACCAGCGGCACGCGCATGCTGAAGGGCTGAGCCAAACGAACCATAGTGTCGTAGACGGCGCTGTCGCCATGCGGATGGTACTTACCAATAACGTCGCCAACGGTACGTGCCGACTTGGCATGCGGACGCTTGGGCGTGATACCGCTTTCATTCATCGCATACAGAATGCGGCGGTGAACAGGCTTCAAGCCGTCGCGTACATCTGGCAATGCGCGGGAGACGATAACGCTCATCGAGTATTCAAGAAACGAAGTGCGCATCTCCTTGGAAAGCTCAGCGGGCAAGACGTTGGCAGCAGCTGCGGCTACTGCTTCCTGCTCGTTGGCTTCATTCTTATCTTCTGCCACGAAGACTCCTTCTTTCGTGTTGTTCGAGTTCGTTGTGCGAAGGGGCTCGCATCAAAAACCAGGCGTATTGCGCCTAAAAGGGCTGATCCTTAGAAGTCAAGGAAGCGAACATCCTGTGCGTGCTTCTGAATGAATTCCTTACGGGGCTCAACCTGATCGCCCATAAGCTCGCTTACCACACGCTCAGCCTCGGCGGCATCCTCAATGCTCACCTGCAGCAACGTGCGCGTGCTGGGTTCCATGGTGGTTTCCCAAAGCTGCTCGGGGTCCATTTCGCCCAAGCCCTTGTAGCGCTGCAGCGAAATACTGTCGCGGTCGGGAATTTCAGCCAAACGGGCATTGAGAGCCTCGTCGTTGAAGATATATTCGAGCTTCTTGCCGCCCTTCTTCTTCAAGCCGTATAGCGGCGGCTGGGCAATGTAGATGTAGCCGCGCGAAATGAGCTCGGGCATGTAACGGTAGAAGAAAGTAAGCAGCAAGATGCGGATATGAGCGCCGTCAACATCGGCATCGGTCATGATGATAATGCGGTGGTAACGGGCAGCATCCGCGTTGAAATCTTCGCCGATGTTGGTGCCAATAGCAGTGATGAGCGAAGAGATGGTGTCGGAGGATAGGGAACGGTGCAAGCCGGCGCGTTCCACATTAAGAATCTTGCCACGCAGGGGCATGATTGCCTGATACTTGCGGTCGCGAGCTTGCTTGGCCGAACCACCTGCGGAATCGCCCTCAACAATGAAAATTTCGGAATCGGCTGGGTTTCGGCTGGAGCAGTCGGCCAGTTTGCCGGGCAAGCTGAAAGAGTCCAGAACACCCTTACGGCGCGTCATATCGCGGGCCTTGCGAGCAGCCTCACGTGCTTTAAGCGCCTGAGAGGCCTTATTGATGATTTCCTTTGCCGGCTTGGGGTTTTCCTCTAGGAATTCCGCCAAACCCTTGGTAACAGCGGTTTGAACCAAACCACGCATCTCGGTATTGCCGAGCTTGCCCTTGGTCTGGCCTTCAAACTGCGGGTCGCGCAGCTTAACGGAAACAACAGCAGCCAAGCCTTCGCGCGTGTCTTCGCCGGAAAGGTTGCTGTCCTTGTCCTTCAAAATACCCTTGCCACGTGCGTACTCGTTGATGGTTCGGGTAACGCCCTGCTTGAAACCATCAAGATGGGTACCACCATCGATGGTATGGATGTTGTTGGCAAACGAAAGAACGTTGTTAGCGGAGTAAGAGCTAGACCACTGCATGGCAACTTCCACCATGCCGTCCTCGTTTTCAGCCTCGAAGTAGATAGGCTCGTTGAGGATTGTTTTGTCGGTGTTCAAAAACTTAACGAAGTCTTGCAAGCCGCCCTGAGCTAAGAATGTCTCAGAGTGAGCCTTGCCGTCTTCATCAAGGTCACGCTCATCGGTGAGCGAGATCTTCAAGCCCTTGTTCAAGAACGACATCTCGCGGAAGCGCGTCTTCAGCGTGTCGAAATCGTATTCGGTGGTTTCACGGAAAATCTCGGCATCGGGCCAGAAGGTTACCGTGGTGCCAGTGGAATCGGCGGTGCCTACCTCGTGCAGCTTTTCCTTGGTTTTGCCATGGTCGAAGGAAATCTCGTATTCCTTGCCATCGCGGCGAACGCGAACAACCACGCGGGTGGAAAGCGCGTTCACAACGGAAACGCCCACGCCGTGCAAGCCGCCGGAAACCTTATAACCCTCGCCGCCGAACTTGCCACCAGCATGCAGGATGGTAAGAACTACCTCAACCGTAGGAATCTTTTCCTTCGGGTGCAGGTCAACGGGAATGCCGCGACCGTCGTCCACTACGGTGATGGAATTATCTTTATGGATGGTAACTTCGATATGCGTGCAATAGCCCGCAAGTGCTTCATCTACTGCATTGTCTACGACCTCGTACACCAAGTGGTGAAGGCCGCGCGGACCGGTGGAGCCGATATACATACCGGGGCGCTTGCGCACAGCTTCCAAACCCTCCAGGATCTGGATGTCCTGGCCGCTGTAGTTCGATTCGTTTGAAGCCACGTATCTCCTCCTCTTTCATGAGCAGTTGCGCAACTGGGTTTGCCCAGCGCACATGAGGGATTTCTAAACTTCAATATTGTATCAGAATTAGTGGTTCATACCGCCCTCTAAGCCAGTGTTTAAGGCCATTCAGGCCGATTCTGCGCGGGTATTCCACACCTTTTTGGAAAAAAATTACTTACGAAGCTTCTTTCGGCGCTTTGAAGCCGTTATAGCGGCCTTAAAAGAAGCCTTCAAGCGAGGATCCCCGATGCCGGCGAGCATGGCGTCCACTCGCTCGCTTTCTTCGGCGGAAAGCTCGGGGAGGGGGTTTTCGGCGGCAGGCTTGGCAATAAGCCCCTCCGAGTATGGGCGCTTCTTCAGGTACTCGCCTTTAGAGATGCGGATCTCAAAAGCATCAATTACCAAATTGAACTTTTCGCGGTATTTAAGTCTGATAAGCTCGCGGCGGGCATTAAGCTCGGCTGCGATGGTTGAATTATCCACGTACACGACCAGGTCATGAGCGCCTTCAACCACCTTGCTGCGCATCAAGTACACCGAGTTCACGTGTCTAAGAATAAACTCATCGGTTACCTGCCCGAATTGGGCATACGACTTCTTCACGTGCTGATCGAGCATAATGCGCTTGCGCACTTCTTCGGGCATCTGCGAGCTAAACATGCGCGTAAGGGCCGTTGAAACCGGGCGAAGAGAATTGTCGCGGTTGTTTTTTGCATCTATGGCGCGATGCGGATCGGAAAGCGAGCGCAAATCTTCACTTTCGGCCATGGCTCTCCTTCCCTATTTCCACGATGCGAGCGTCCTGGACCAAGGCATGGTCGAGCGCTTCGGCGTTTGTTGCCGTGATGAATGTCTGAACCTCGCCAGATATCAGTGAAAACAGAGCTTCACGACGCGCACCATCGAGCTCGCTCATAACATCATCGAGCAAAAGCACCGGCGTTTGCCCCAACTTATCGGCGATAAGCTCCACTTCGGCTATTTTGCACGCAAGAACCAACGAGCGCTGTTGCCCCTGCGAGGCGAAATCGTGGGCGTTTCGCCCATTAAGGTAGAACTCGATACGGTCAAGCTGCGGTCCTTGCAAGCATGCACGGCGCTCATGCTCTTTGAAGGCATCGGATTCCATAGCGGCAATCAAAGCCTCGTGAGCCTCATCGCGCGTAGAAGGCTCTATTTCAGGAATGCGAGCGGTGTCTACCGAATGGCGCAACCAAGAGGGGACGTAGGCAAGCGCAACCTCCTCGCTATTGTTTGAAATCTTCGCATAAGCGCTTTTCAGGTAAGGCTCCAAGGCGCTCAGGAGCTCAAGGCGCAGCCTGTGGAAGTGCGAACCGATGGAGGCCAGCACTTCGTTGATGCTCTGCAGGTAAAGCGGCTGCGCACCTTCTTTCAGAAGGCGATTCTTCTGGCGAAGCATCTTTTCATAGTCGCGCCGAACCTGCTGGTAATTAGCGCTGAGCTGAGCCCCCAAGGCATCAGCATGCGCACGGCGCGGAGCTTGACCGCCTTTCACCAGTTCGAGGTCTTCGGGCGAAAACAGAACAGAGGGCAAAAGCCCGCGCAGGTCACGCGGACGCTTCTTCTTTCCGTTCAGGTAATACTCACGGGAATCGGGGAGTGCGCGCAGCTCAACCTCGAGGCTACGGCCATCCCCTACCAGCTGAGCAGCGAAACAGCTGCTTGCGGCCCCCTCGCGCACCAAATGCGATGGCTGCGGGTTGCGAAAGGAAGAGCAGGCAGTGACCAGTTGGATGCCTTCCAGCAAATTTGTTTTGCCAACAGCGTTCGGGCCCACGATGGCCGTGAGGCTCCCGATTTCGCTAAGGCTAAACTCCTTATACGAGCGGAAGTCCCTGCAATTCAGTTGTTCGATACGCAAACCCACGGCAAGACGCGGCTACACGCGTACGGGCATGATGAGGTATAGGAAATTTTCGCCTTCAGTTGCGCGCAGGATGCCTGGCTTCATGGGACCGAACAGATCAAGACGGACTGCATCGGTATCGATGGAGTTCAGGCCATCGAGCATGAACGAGAAGTTGAAGGCGATGTCTACCGATTCACCCGTAACCTCGCAGATGAGGTTTTCCTGAGCATTGCCGATGTCTTGAGAATTCGTAACCAGGGTTACCACGCCAGCATCGGCATCAACACGCACCTGAACAGGGGAAACCTTATTGCTCAACAACGAAACACGACGAACAGCATCGGATAGTGCATGAGTGGAAAGCGTTGCCTGGGTGGTGGCGCCATCGGCAATAAGCTGCTTGTAGTTAGGGAACGTACCCTCGATGCGGCGGTTGATAAACGTGGTGTCGCGGTAGGAGACGACGATTTGGTTTTCGTTGAGCGCCAGGGTAATCAGATCGTCCGACTGAGGCAGCGATGCGATATCCTGCAGAAAAGAGCCAGAGATAACAGCTTCGAATTCTTCGGGGCAAGGCTGCTCGAGCTCGGTTTCAGCCACAGCCAAACGATATGAGTCGGTTGCGACCATCTTCAACGACGTTCCAACGCAGGAAACAAGAACACCGGTAAGCACGATGCGCGTTTCATCGTGCGAAACAACTTTCGCTGTGCGCTTGACCATGGAAGAAAAGGCGTTGAACGGGAATTGGGCTTCCTGATCGGCCTTGATTTCCGGAAAAGCTGGGAAATCAAGAGGGTTGAGCGCTTTCAGGCTAAAGGTGGAGCTGTCGCAGAAAACAGTTGCGGTGGCATCGTCCGCCTCAACGCGAACCGCCATGTCTGGAAGGTTCTTAACAATATCAAGGAACAACTTGGCGGGTACAACCGTATCACCGGGCTCTTCCACCATCGCGAAGCAGGTTACCTTAATGGAAAGCTCAAGGTCGGTTGTTTGCAAAGTAATACGGCCATCTTCGGCCTTGATGTATACACCCGCAAGAATGGAAAGCGTAGAACGAGTTGAAGATCCTTTTACTACCACCGAAAGAGCGTTCTGCAATTCGGATTGGTTAACGCTGAATTTCATTGATGCCCCTTACTGTGTTTGTTCCCTAGGTATGATACCCAAATTTCGAACCCGCCAACGGTAAAGCCAAAGGCTTAAGGTGCTGGCGGGTTTTCCTCACGTTTTACTTATTACCTAACCCTAATAAAAATACTAATCGTAGTAATAGTAAGCACGGTTGAATTGTTGATAACTTCTGTTCTACCAGGTTAACCGTGCTTTTTAACCGTTTTTAACGATGTTGATAAACCATTGGGTTTTCCACATGGAAACCGTGTTGGTAATTTAATCAACATCGATCGACTTTTATTCCGCTGCTTTCCAACCAGTTTTCAACAGCCGCTTTTAGTACTGCTGGATACGGATTTTCTCTCGAATCGCCTCAAGCTCTTCGCGAAGGTTTCTGTCTTCCTTCAATCGGTCGCTAACCATGTCGCATGAATGCATGACGGTAGTATGGTCGCGGTTGAATGCGGCACCGATGTTCTTCAGCGTAGTTTCCGAGAGCTCGCGGCAAAGGTATATGGCTACTTGCCTTTTTTGCGCCACTTCCCTTTTTCGACTGCCCCCAACGAGTTCTTTGTGGGCAACGCCATAGAAATCTTCAACGGCGCCTTGCACCATTTCTATAGTGATGCGTCTTTTACCGCCACCGATGAAGTGGTTGCCTAGTAGTTCCTTTATTTGCGTTTCGGTAAGCTCTCCCCCGTTGCCGGTTTTGAGAGCGAAAATCACGTTGGTTACTGCGCTTTTCAGCTCGCGTACGTTTGAGCTGGAGTTTTCTACGATGTAATCCAGAATACCATCGGGGAATTCCAGCTCAATGCCTTCTTTTGCGCGGTAGTGCTTTACGAAGCCTTTGATGATGTTTCGCTTCGTTTCGTCGTCGGGTGGCTGAATATCGATGGTGGCGCCCGAGTTGAAACGCGAGACGTAACGCTCGTCCAAGTCGATGTTTCGAGGTGCGCGGTCGGCGCTGAATACGAACTGTTTCCCTTTGGGGATCATCGAATTGAAGATTCGGAATAGCGCATTTAACGTACCGGGCTTGCTTTGCAGGCCTTGGACGTCATCGATGAGCAGCACATCGGCCTGCTGAAAAAAGCTTTCGAAGTTCTTGAAGCTCTGCTTGTCCACGCTTTTTTCGATGGCGGCGTCGGAGTACTTGTTCACCAGCTCCATTGAGTCGATGTAGCAGACATTCAGATCGGGGTATTGCTCCACGATGTAATTTTGGATGGCGCACAGAAGATGCGTTTTGCCCACACCGGAACGCCCGTATATGAACAGCGGGTTTAGCTCCGAAGATCCAGGTCTGTCGGCAACCTCCACCGCCATCTGGTACGCCATGCGATTGGATTCGCCTATTACAAAAGTGTCGAAAGTGAGGCTGCTTTCGGCTCCGGCGCCTGCGCTCTCCTGTTTTTCGCCCGCGCTTTCGTGGTCCGGCTCCTGCTGGGCTGCTTGCGGTTTTTCGTTGCGTTGTGCGCGGGTGGCTGTGCGCTCGGGCGCGGTTTGCCTTGCTTCGCTATTTGCCGGCGCTGCTGCTTGCGGTGCCGGTTCGTTGGCGCTTGGCTGGGGCTGTTGAGGCTGGCTTGAAGTGTCGACCTCTATCTGAACCATGAACTCCACGCCGTAAAGGTCGCTCAGCGCTTGCTGGATATCGTGCATGAAGTGCTTTTCTATCCAGTCTTTGATGAAACTATTGTCGGAGGTGAGCATTATAAAGCCGGGGCTTACCGCTTGAACCTGGACACGCCCGAAGAACGCATCTATCTGCGATGCGTTTACGGTTGGGTACGACTTGATCTGCCGTATTAGCTCTGTTCGGGTTTCCTCGGGGTTCATATGCCTATCTCTTTTATTTCTTGGACTGATATCTTACCAGCCGCCGAAAGCCATCTACAAAGATAGTGCAATCTGGGTGCCCTGCGCAGTAAGGGTGCGCTTCTTGTTCACCTTTTCGATCCAGCCGTTTTCTTCCATCTTTGAAAACGCTGTATGGATGCTTGCCAACGGGATTTCCGTTTCCCCGTGCATATCGGTTACGCCCATGATTTTGTTGGGAAGAAGGGCCCTTAAGATTCTTTCTTCGTTTTCGGTGAGTTCTGGAGTTGTGAGCTGGCTCGGCTCGGGTTGCCTTTCCTTCGCCGCAACCAAGCTGATGGTTACCACCGAGCCTTTGTCTACGTTGTCTTCGATTTCGATGTGGCCGTGGGCTGTGCTGAGATAGTCCTTCACAATGGGCAGCCCCGATCCAACCCCGCGGATGTATCGCTTCATAGGCTCAACTGCCGAAGAAAAGCCCGGCTCTTGGGCGAGCTCTTTCTGCTTGATACCCGGGCCCTGGTCGGCGAAGCGAATGGTGTTGCCTTGGTCGAATATGGAAACCACCACTTCGTTGAACTTGGCGTGTATGAAGTTTTCCGATACTTCGCGGATCACCGTATAGGGGATCATCCCCCCTTGCTCTTTAGCGCTTTTGTAGGTGATGGACGCAATGTGCTCGATGTATTCGTGCGTTGGGCCTGCATCAACCTGTATTACGCGCGGTGCGGTTTTCAGCGAATCGTAAACGGCGATGCGCGCCGGTGTACTTATGTAGTTGTAATCGAACTGACTCTCTGCCGTGTTGGTGCCCGGTGCTACTCCACCATTCATGGTGTGGGCGAAGCTTGGCTCCATGTAGCTTTGGTGCTCCACGAAAGCAGGTGGCGTTTGCTGCTGCGGGGCTGATTGCATATTTGGAATTTGCTGTTGCGCGCCAACGGTTTGCGCGTTTGGCATTGGGTATGTCGCAGTTCCTGCCTGCGCTGAAAACTCTGGTTGGGTGTTCGGTGCTTGCTGCATCGTTGCGTTAGGCTGCGCTGCTGCGCTTATTTGACCATTTGCATTGAATTGAGGGGTTGACTGCGCGGCCCAGCCCATTGGTTGTGGGTAACCGTAGTAAGGCACCCCATATTGAGGGGGTTGACCAACCGACATTTGAGGCATTGCTTGTGGAAAACCGCCAGCTGTAGAGATTTGTCCTTGCGGCCAGTATTGCTGCGTTGCTGGGTTCGCTGCATAACCAGGTTGCCCGGCATTCGCTCCGCTTGGGTTTGCGCTTGCCGCCGCCTCTGCCGCTGCTGCTTGCTGCGACTGCTGTTCCGAGCTCATCGGTTGCATATGTGGTTCGTTTTCTTGGGTCATGATGCTTTCCGATTTTCACTGCAGAAGAAAAGAGCCCGATCCTGGGTTTCAAAAGCAACCGAATCAGGCTTGTTTTTCAAACATTTTAGACGGCGTTTCACCGTTTTTCAATTATTCCACTTCTATCAACACCTGTTTTCAGAGTTTTCAACATCCTTTTAACTAAATGTGGAAAAAGGTGAAAACCATTGGAAAAGGAGAGTGGAAAATAGAAAACGATGTGGGAAAGCAGGCCTTGGGTATACCTTGTAAAAGCTGTTTTCAGCCCTCCATGCAGCATTTCGACGCGCAAGTATCTACAATGTTTCACGCGAAACATTTATGCTCAATCCCCTGATGACTGGCTTTCTTTTAAACCAGCCCATTGCGGTTTCCCTGTGTGGCAAACCTCTGGGATAATGGTTTTTGCGGCTTTGGTTAATTAAGCTGCAAGTTATCAACATTATCCACATTTCTGCATGTCATTAATGTGGATAACTTGCAATCTTTGGGGAAAGAGGGATCGAAATGAACATTTCAGTTCCGTTGGAAAACGGCTATCTGCCCGATAGGTTCGGAAAATATTCCGAAGAGCGCTTGCGCAAGGATGGGAATAACATCAACTCGTTTCCCGTCCGCATCGAAGGTGTGCCCTCGGCAGCAAAGTCGCTTGCCCTTGCATTTGTCGACTATGATTCGATACCCGTGTGCGGCTTTCAGTGGGTGCATTGGACTGCATGCGACATCAGCCCCCGCGCAGGAGAAATCCCGGAGGGTGCCAGCCACGGTGGGGGGTTCAGCTTTGTTCAGGGATCCAACAGTTGCACATCGCGCGCCGCAGAAACGAGCGAGGATGTAATTTGCGGATACATTGGGCCCTGCCCGCCGGATAAAGACCATGTTTACACGCTTCGCGTTTATGCGCTTGATTGTGAGTTGGGCTTACAGCTCGGTTTCTTCTACAACGAACTGCATTGGGCCATGCGGGGGCATGTGCTTGAAACTACGGAGCTTAATATTCGTTCCCGTGCATAATCGGATGCCCTGTTTTGCGTGTGTATTGTGTGTGCTGGCTCTCTACTAGCCAGCTCATACGATTCTTTTTTCTTGACGGTGGTTTTTCCCATCGTATAATTTCGAAGTTACTGTAAATCGAAAGGAAAAGTGATGAAGCGCACCTATCAACCTAATACCCGTAAGCGCGCAAAGACTCATGGTTTCCGTGCACGTATGGCAACCAAGGGCGGTCGTGCCGTTCTTTCTGCTCGTCGTGCCAAGGGCCGCAAGCGTCTTTGTGTCTAATTTTCCTTGTGAGAAACCGTGTTAGGAACCATCAAATCCAGCACTGAGATCTCCTACCTGTTCTCGCACGGAAAACGACATGCAACTCCTGTCGGTACCCTGATTGTGTATCGAGGGGATACTCAACACGGCCCAAGCGGCCGTGTTGCATTTATAGCCGGCAAGAAGAACGGCAATGCGGTTTGGCGTAACTCTGCAAAGCGTAGGATGCGCGCCGTTTGTCATGATCTTGGCGGTCCATGGCCGGAGTTGAATGTGCTTTTCGTTGCAAACAGGAAAACCACGCGAGCAACCTATGGCAGAGTGCTCGCGGAATGTAGGAAGGTTTTCGAACCTTATCAGGGTGAAGAGTAATTGGCGTGAAAACCGTTTGGTTGAAGATATCAGCAATTCCAAAGCTTTTACTGGTTCTTCTTATCAAGTTCTATCGCCTTGCTATATCGCCCTTGTTGCCCGCTACCTGCCGTTTTATTCCGACCTGTTCGGAATATGGGCTCGCTGCAGTGCAAAGGTTCGGCTTTCTAAAAGGGCTGTACCTTACTTGCCGCCGCATTTTAAGGTGCCGTCCCGGTGGTGGCAGAGGGTACGATCCTGTACCGGAAACCTTCCACTTCTTTAATAGGTAGTTACTAACCGAGAGGATTTTCGTTACATGTGGGAAGCGTTTAAAGACGCGATCTTCTGGTGCATCCAAGCGGCTTACAATTTTGTAGCTGACTGGGGTTTGGCAATTATCCTGGTTACCTTGATTCTTCGCCTTATCCTGTTCCCCTTGATGCAGAAGCAGATTAAGTCTTCTTACCGAATGCAGCAATTTAGCCCGCGCATTCAGGAGATCCAGGAGCGCTATGCTGACGACCAGCAGCGTCAGGCCGAGGAAATGCAGAAGGTGTATGCCGAAATCGGGTTCAACCCCATTACTGGTTGCTTGCCTCTGCTTCTTCAGATGCCCATCTTCGTTGCTTTGTTCCAGGTTTTGCAGGAAATGGGCAGCCGTACTGAAGGTATGACCTACTCCTTCTACCATATCCTGCCTAGCCTTATTACTTCTCCGTCAGATATGTTTGCGCAGGACTTTATGGGCTTCATTCCCTACGGCATCCTGTTGCTGATCTTTGCGTTCTGTACGTTCCTGCCTTCCTTGCTTCAGCAAGCAGGTACTAACAGCCCTCAGAAGACCCAAACCATGATCATGATGGGTGTTATGTCGCTGTTCATGCTGTGGCTTGGTTGGGGCTCCCCTACGGGCGTACTTCTGTTCTGGGCAACCTCTTCGCTGTTTGGTGTATTCCAGCAGATCATTTCTACCCGCGTGTTCAAGCATCAGGATGAAGTTGTTGAGGCTGCTTCTGTTGAGGTTAAGCCTGTTGAGGTTAACGTGGTTCGCAAAGAAAAGAAAAAGCGCCCCACAAAGAAGAGCAAATAGCAAAAGCTCATTGCAATCTAATTGCCGTCTACTCCCCCTCCGTGGCATTGCTGCGCAGGGGGAGATTTGAATGTAAGGAGGTTCTCATGACTGAAGAGAACAACGAGGTTGTTGAAGTGACGGATGAGGCCACTGAAACCACCGGTAAGGGTAGGCAGTTTACCGAGGAAGAGATTGATAAGGTTGCTGATACTGCAACTGAGGCAATCAAAGACATCCTCAAGTATTTCAATGTTGGAGAGGTTGAAATCGAGGAATACGAGGGTGATGAAGGCGAACTCATCCTTGATATTACTGGCGATGACCTGGCTGTGCTTATCGGTCGTCATGGTAAGACGCTTGATGCTTTGCAGTTCCTTATTTCTTCCATCACTTCTCGAGTTGTTGGCTATCGTTATCCGGTTGTCGTAGATGTTGAAGGCTATAAGGGCCGCCAGCGTCAGAAGCTTGAGAATATTGCCGTTAATGCTGCAGATAAGGCTGCAGCGCAAGATCGCAGCATTAAGCTTCGCCCGATGACCCCTTACGAACGCCGAATTATCCATATCGCACTTCGTGAGGACGATCGTGTCGAAACCATCAGTGAAGGCGAAGGCCGCGCACGTCGTGTAGTGGTAATACCTCGTTAGCGTTTCACGTGAAACAACGTTAGGAATAATATGACTGAGCAAGTAATGCCTCAGCCTACTATCGAGCAGCGAAAGCTGCTCGATGAGCATTTAAGGCTTGTAATCGAGGAAAACAAAGTAACCAACCTAACCAGGATTGTTGATTGGGAAACTGCTCAAGTGCTTCATGTGGAAGATTCCCTTCAAGGTTTGCCTGAGATTATTGAAGCTCCTATTGGTCGCTATTTGGATATGGGCAGCGGGGCTGGATTCCCTGGCATTCCCATTGCTTTGATGACAGGTAGGGAGACTCTTCTTTCCGATTCGGTAGGAAAGAAAACCAAGGCTCTTGATAAGTTCATTGATGAGCTAGGTATTTCTAAAACAACCTCAACATACAACGGGCGCATTGAGGATTTAGCGTTGAAGGAACCTAATGCATTTACTTTGATAACTGCTCGAGCGCTTTCGTCGTTAGCTTCACTTCTTGAACTAGCATCTCCTTTGCTTCAAAAGGGCGGATATCTGGTTTGTTATAAAACTCAGCAGCAATCCGAAGAGCTTGATCATGCGAAGCTTATTGCTCAAAAACTTGGTATGGAGTTTGTTTCTTCTCGCGGCTTCGTTCTTTCCGATGGAGAGACAAGCAGAGCCATTATCGTTTTCAAGAAAAAGTGCAACCCCTCAATGAAGTTGCCAAGACGAGTTGGAATGGCGCAAAAAAAACCTTTTTAAGCTATCAGCCCCTTAGATCAAATCTAAGGGGCTGTTTTATTTTTATAGAGCACTCCTTCGAATTTAGTTCAAAACAAGCCTTAGATCGCATTAGGGAAAGCCGATTTTTATAGGTCGTCAATTAATTTCATTGATTTCGAATTTAGTAAAATCCCAATAGCAAAATTATTTTGCATCTAAAAAGAAACCAATCAGCTTGCTATTTTCTTAATCCTTTTAGCAGGGTATTATCGAATAACTGAAGCAAGGAACGACCCATGAGTATGCTTTGGCTGGTTTCTTGTTTTGCGTGCAATTTCCACGCCGGCTTCCCCTCTGTTTCACGTGAAACATGAGAGGGTGTTCGGTGTTTGTTTTTATGTTTACCGTTACGTCTTTTGTAAGACGTATTTTTACCTTGCTTGTTTAGGCTGGGTATTTGGTTTCACGTGAAACAATAAAGCTGAAAAGCTAAAGAAAGGAGTGCTCGTGGGAATCTTCGGTAGTCGGAAAAAGACCAAAAACGTACCAATGACTTCCGTAGTTGAGCAGCTAAAACCTGAGGAAATTAAAGAAGAGATTGTCCAAAATGGTTTTGATGAAATCAATGAGCAAGCTGTTGTTGTAGAGCGAGAATCGGTTCTTCCCGAACCAAGGGAGTTGGTTGAAGAGCCAAAGCCTGAATTGGAACCTGAGTCCGATCTTATTGACGAAGAATCCGAAGAGGAAACGGAAGAAGAAAGCGAAGAGCGTTCTTTCGTGCCCTTCCTGCAGAAGCCTCCTGTTTCTCATGTAATTGGTCAGACAAAGATCTTGGCCATCATCAATCAAAAAGGTGGAGTTGGCAAATCCACGACAGCAGTTAATCTTGCTGCAGCTCTTGGAAATATGGGCAAGGAAGTACTCCTGGTTGATCTTGACCCTCAAGGAAATGCAACCAGTGGTTTTGGTATAGACAAGCGTGCCCTCGATACCTGTGTGTACAACGTTCTGCTTGGAGAAACTCCGGTTGAGGAGGCTATCCTTTCCTGTGTTGCGGATGGTGTAGATGTACTCCCTTCAACCATCAGTCTTGCCGGTGCTGAGGTAGAGCTAGTGAATGAGATGGCTCGCGAGAACCGTCTCAAAAATGCGCTCGGTAGCCTACGTGGAAAATACGATTACATCTTTATCGATTGTCCACCTTCATTGGGCTTGTTGACTATCAATGCACTTGTTGCTGCTGATAAGCTGCTGGTACCTATTCAGTGCGAGTTCTATGCACTGGAAGGTGTGACAAAACTTCTTGATTCGATGAAACGTGTCAAAAACTTCCTTAATCCGAGCTTGGAGATCTTCGGCATTGTTCTCACTATGTATGATGGCCGTACAAATCTTTCAAAGCAGGTTGCTGACGAAGTTCGTTCCTTCTTCGGTGATTCAGTATTTGAGACCCAGATTCCTCGAACTGTAAAACTTTCCGAAGCTCCTAGTTATGGTCAGGCGATTATCGAGTATGCTCCCGAAAACAAGGGTGCGATCGCTTATAACGCCCTGGCTGAAGAGGTGATTACTCGTGGCTAAGCAAAAAAGCGGCCTTGGACGTGGTTTAAACGCGCTGTTTGATGAGGCTCCTCGTCCTGCTGCGGCACCCACTGCAGCTGAACCTAAAAAAGAAGAGGCCCCGAAGCCAGCAAGCACTCAGTCGAAAACAGATCAAGCTAAACTTGCTGATACTCAGAAAATAGAACAGCAAGGTGTATTGCATCAGGCTCTGAACCAGCGCAATGCGGCAAAGAAGTCTGCATCCAATTCTTCCAATATCTATATTTCCGAAGAGGCGTTGGAAAATGCAAAGGTTGTTTCACGTGAAACACGCAAGCCTGTTTCGCACCCTGGTTCGGGCACCACTGCTCGTACTGCCCCGGTATCCAAACCCGCAGTACCTGCAGCCGCATCTGTACGTAAGGCGCAGACCAATGTAGCGACTTCTAGGCCTTCTGCAAAGCCTGGGGTGCCTGTTACAACCTCTAGGCCTGCAGCCCAGAAGCCTGCTACTCCTGCACCAAAGCCTGAAGTGAAGAAGATTTCTGACGAAAAGGGTTCTACTGGCGTTGTTGAGCTTTCTAAGGTTCAACCCAACCCTGATCAGCCTCGAACGAACTTTAAACCTGGTGAGATAGAAGAGTTGGCCGACTCAATCAAGAAAGAAGGCCTTCTGCAGCCGATTTTGGTTCGCAAGGTAGGGGATCATTATCAGATTATTGCAGGCGAACGTCGTTGGCAGGCTTGCAAGAGCTTGGATATGAAAGAGATCCCGGTTCGTTTCTGGAAGGCTGATAACGATAAAGCTCTTGAGCTTGCTTTGATCGAGAATATCCAGCGTTCAGACTTGAACCCCATTGAAGAGGCTTATGGTTACAAGCGTCTGATGGAGCGCAAAGGTATGACTCAGTCTGAGCTTGCCAAGACTGTTTCCAAGGGCCGCTCTACCATTGCAAATGCACTTCGTTTGCTTGATTTGCCCGAAGAGGCCCAGCAGCTTCTGTTTGAAGATAAAATCACTGCTGGCCATGCCCGCGCAATTCTTTCCGTCAGCGATGCCGAGGGTCGTAAAAAACTTACCAACAAGTTAATGGAAGAAAAGCTCAGTGTTCGTGAGACTGAACAGATAGCCCGCTTGATGTCTGGACGTGAGCAGGCCGCTGCTGAGGGCAAGACCAAGCGGGTTCCTACTCCCGCAAGCTTCAAGAAGGCTGCCCGCGGTCTGACTCGTTTCTTTTCCGCTCCGGTTCGCGTTAAGACGGTTCAGGGCAAAAACAAGATCGAAATCCAATTCAAGGATGAAGAAGAGCTTCAGCGTATTTTGAACTTGATCTCTGAGAGCGCAGATAAGGCGAAATCTGAGAGTGAGTAGAGTAAATACTCCCTAAAACGCAAGAAGGCCCTCTAGCAAGCGCTAGAGGGCCTTCTGTTTGATTTCGGCATTTTTTAGATTATGAGAGCTTGTTTTTGAGTTGCCCGCAGGCGCCGTCGATGTCTGAGCCCCTTGAGTTGCGGATAGTGGCTTCCTTACCAGAGGATTTCAGCTCGCGAACCCAATAGTTTTGCGTATCGATAGAAGTGGGATGGTAAGGGCTGCCTTCAACCTCATTCACGTTGAGGAGGTTCACATGGCAAAGCAAGCCGTCACAGAATTCTTTGAGCGCAGCAAGGTTTTCCTCTGTGTCGGTTTTGCCCTTGATGAGCAAGTACTCCAAGCTGACGCGTCTGCCTGATTTGGCAACATAAGAAAGCAAACATTGTTTGAGCTGAGACAACGGGATGTTCTTGCAGCGAGGCATAAGCTCGTTGCGCGTTTCTTGGATTGCGGAGTGAAGCGAAAGCGCCAAAGTGAATTGTTCTGGTTCGTTGGCGAGCTTTTCGATTCCCTGGGTTATTCCGCATGTGGAAACAGTGATATGGCGCGCACCGATTTCGAGCCCGTCTTTGCTGTTTGCGAATCGGAGGGCATCTAGGGTTGCTTCGTAGTTTTGGAATGGTTCGCCTTGACCCATGGATACCAGATTGGTTACGCGGCAGTCAAAATCTTCCTGTACCGCGATGATTTGGCAGATCATTTCTGCAGAAGAAAGATTACGCGTGAGCCCTTCATGTCCAGTAGCGCAAAAGGCACATGCCATGGCGCAACCCGCTTGGGTAGAAAAGCAAACGGTAAGATGCTTTGGTTCGTTTTTACGTTCCTTTTTGCCAGAAGAGGGGATACCCACTGCTTCAACGCGGGCACCGTCGGCGAATTGGAATACGTATTTGCGTGTACCATCGCAAGATACTTGCTTGTCTACAACTTTTGGCTCGAAGAAAGGATATTCGGTTTCGAGTTGAGAGCGAAGCGCCTTAGGCAGATTGGTCATTTCGCTATAGGAATGCACGCCCTTTTGGTAGAGCCAGGAAATGAGCTGTTTTGCACGGAATTTAGGTTGGCCAAGCTCCGCGACAATACCTGGGATTTCTGAGATGTTGAATGATTGGATAGCGTTTTTCATAGCCAGTATTATACGCAAGAGGTGATAGCGGTATGGCATACGCTTAGGGTTTAATGGGCTTTGCTATACTCACATACAGCCCTAAAAGGCGGCCTAAAGTACTGCAAATTAATCGGAAGCGGTTAGCATGTCTTATTCCTTTGATCCCAAACAAATTAAAGTTGCTCTGCTTGCAGGCGGAAAGAGCGCCGAGCGCGATATTTCGCTGCTTTCTGGCGAAGGGTCGAAGGAGGCGCTTGTTGAGGCTGGATTTCCGGTTACAGTGTTCGATCCTGCCAAGAAAGAGGATCTTGCCGCTTTGGTTACCGGCGATTTTGATGTGGCATTCCTTGCATTGCATGGCAGATATGGCGAAGACGGTACTATCCAGGGCTTCCTGGAATCCATCGACCTTCCGTATACCGGTCCAGGAGTTTGGTCGAGTGCAACTGCTATCGATAAGATGAAAACCAAGGCGGTTTACCAGCAGGCGGGCATTCTTACTCCAGCTTCTTTAACCATCACTTCAGCAGAAACACCTGCACAGGACATAGTTGATGCGGTGGGTGAGCATTGTGTGGTGAAAGCTGCAACACAGGGGAGCGCACTTGGCGTTTACGTGTGCGAAGGCGTTGAAGAGGTTGCAGCTGCTGTAAAGAAAGTATTCGAAGTAGATACCCACGCGTTCGCTGAAACCTTTGTGCAAGGCCCCGAGTTCACCGTTGCCGTGCTTGGCAATGAAGATGCTTACGCCCTGCCTGTGATTCGCATTGTGCCCTCGCATGAGTTTTATGATTTCGAATCGAAGTATGCACAGGGTGGTTCACAGCATTTGTGTCCAGCTCCTATTTCGGAAGAAGAGACGGAAAAGGCTATGGCAATAGCCGTTGCTGCGCATAAAGCGTTGAAGTGCAGCGGTGTTTCCCGAACCGATTTGCTGCAAGATGAAAACGGCGAGTTCTGGGCTTTGGAGACGAATACCATTCCCGGCATGACTTCTACTTCACTGCTCCCTGATGCTGCGCGTGCTGCTGGCATCAGCTTCCCGGAACTATGCGTGAAGCTGGTTGGCTACGCTCTTGAGCGTAAGTAAGCTAGCGAAGAGTAACAACTAAACGAAAGCAGGCCGCTCAGAATGGAGCGGCCTGCTGTTTATAGGTGCTGGTTTGTTGGTTGCTGCGGCTTTGTAGGCGGTTGATGCTTACGACTTCATTTGGCTTGGATGAAGATGTACGGAAGGGGGGCGCCATTTGCTGCTCTGTTGGCGATTGTGATTCGGCGTTAACTCGGTTGGTGTAGCGCTAGTGAGTACGCTATATATGGTCTTAGGGGAGCCAGACGGGTGTCACGGTTGTAAACTGGCAAGTACCAGTTGCTTTGTGACTAGCTTTGATGTTTGCCTTCGCTTAGAAAACGCCGCAGGAATGTAGGCCGAATACGATCAGGGCAACAACTGCCAACAAAAAGATCCAGCTTGCGATGGTGCAGCCCATGTTGCCGCCGCGTGCCTGCTCAACCAGGCGTTCGGTTCCAGTGCGCTCGGTTTTAACCCATGCTGTGCCCTTTTTCTTTTCAGGCATGGCAACACGACCGGTTGGAGTCCAGTTGCCCTGCGAATCGATAACCTGCTGCAGGGATTCGCGCCCAAGATTTGCATCGGGCCGGATGCCGTTTCCCAGCTGCTTGCCAAGCCCGCTAACGAATGTGCTGAAGGCGGCTTCGTATTGCGGATCGTAGGAAACGATGAGAACCTGCCCCCAGTACAGCCCGGGTGCAGGTTTTTCGCTGAAGGCAACCAGAGCGAGCAATGCAACGGTTGTCCACCCCTTTGCAGTGCAAAGGTCAACCTGCTCGGCGGTTTTTTCACTTACGAAGCCCATTCGCTTACCGAATGGGTTGACGATATATGCGGTTCGCTTTCCATCGACGTATTCGCTTTCGATGGTGAAGGCATCGCCGATGATGTTATCGGCACCAAGGAAGGCCGCAGCTGCTTCTTTGCTTTCGGTTTCGAAGCGAGCGTAAGTGGAAAAGTATCCGATGTTGGCCATGTTTTCTCCTAGAAGTAGGGTGCGCGATAGCGTAGGGAATGCAGTAAATGATAGTCTTTAGTGCATGGAAACTCAAAACGCAGAAGCCCTTGAGCGGCTTGATTCTTACATCGTAGATAACACATCTGAGCGCATTCGAGAACGCTATCATTCCCTGGCAAAATATGCCCAGGAGCATGACTTTGGCGTGCTGGATGAAGATGTGGTGGTCATAGATACCGAAACCACGGGCCTTTCATTCACTCATGATGAATTGATTCAGATTGCTGCTGCGCGCATGGTGCATGGCCAGATTGCTGGATGGTACATTACCTTCGTGAACCCAGGTAAAAGCATTCCTGAAGATGTTGCGCACCTTACCAATATCAGCGACGAGGATGTTGCCGATGCCCCTGATGCTGAAGCTGCTTTGCGCGGCTTGGTTGAGTTCGTGGGTGGTTCGGACGTTGTCGCCCATAACGCGAATTTCGATCGTACCTTTTGCACCAAGTATCCTGTGGGCGAAAGCTTGAAGCAGAACCTTTGGTTCGACTCGCTTGATTTGGCGAAGATTTCCCTGCCTCGTTTGACCTCGCACCGTTTGCTCGATTTGGTACGCGCCTTTGGTGGGCCGGAATCTACACATCGCGCCGATGATGACGTTGCTGCCACTTGCATTGTGTATCGCGTGCTGTTGGCGGCAATTGCCTGTATGCCCAATGATTTGGTTCACCACATTGCCGAGATGTCGGACGTGGAATCTTGGAATACAGTTGAGGTGTTCCGTCGAATAGCCAAGCTGAACGGCGATTGCGAACCTTATAATTTGCGCGCATCACGCAAGTCTGCGGTTGCGAAACCCTCTTCTTCATTGCGTGTTGATGCGAATGCCCCGGCCACATCGGTGGAATTGCTTTCTGATGATGGTGAAAATTGGGAAGTTTCTGCAGGTAAACCGCTCGAATTTGCATCTGATGAAGAGATTTCTGCCGCTTTTTCGGAAGACGGTTTGCTAGATAGCCTGTATGTTGACTACGAGCCGCGCGCTGAACAGCGCGAGATGGCATTGGCTGTGAACCATGCGCTTTCGCAAGGCCGCAATCTTGCCGTTGAGGCCGGTACGGGCGTTGGTAAATCTATGGCGTATTTGGTACCGCTTGCTTACGCGGCGCAGAAGAACGCTATTACCGTTGGTGTTGCAACCAAAACCAACGCACTGCTGGACCAGCTGGTGAACAAAGAGCTCCCGCTTCTTTCCAGCGCATTGGGAATAACCTATGCGCCTTTGAAGGGCTTTACCCATTACCCCTGCCTACGCAAGGTTGATGCCCTTGATCGCCAAGGTGCCAGCATCATTACTTACAAGAAGCAGCAGATTAACCAGGCTCCCGCGTTGGCTGGCCTGCTTTCGTTTGTAGAACAGAGCGACTACGATGACATCGATACGCTAAAGATTGACTATCGAGCTATTCCACGTTGGCGCATTACCACAAAGAGCACCGAGTGCTTGCGCCGCAAGTGTCCCTTCTTCGGGCGCAGCTGCTTTGTTCATGGGGCGCGTGAAGAAGCTCAGCGCTGCGATGTGGTGGTTACCAACCATAGCTTGCTGTTCTGGGATGTGCGTTTTGATGGCGGTTTGCTGCCCCCGGTGCGCTATTGGGCGGTTGACGAGGCCCATGGCGCTGAAGCGGAGGCCCGTCGTGCCTTGGCACTTAGCGTTTCTTCGAGCGCTATTCAAAGCCTTGTGCATCGAGTAAGTTCTGAAAGCGCAGTTCAGAATGTTATTACCCGTGTTTCGCGCAGTGCTCAAGCACCAGAAGAGGGTATGCGCTTGTACGAATCGCTTATTGCGAAAGCACAAACCTGCGCGGGTGCATTCGCTGTTGCTGCAGAGGAATTCTGCCTGGGCAACAAGGATTTGCTTGTGCTCGATCCGAAACAGCGCCGCAATGGGTATGAATATTTCGACCTTTGGTTAAACGAGGATGTTCGTCGGGGCAATACCTACCGTGCCGTAGTTAATCGTGCGAAAGCGCTGTATGAAACGCTCGAGAAGCTTATCCGCTCCATGCGCGACGTTGTGGCGTATGCGGAGCAGATGGAAGATAACTCCAGCGCTCAGCGCGAGCTTGCCCTAGCTGCTTTGGAACTTCGCGAGCTTTACGAGGGCCTGGAAGCTATGTTCTTCCAAGAAAACGATAACTATGTATATTCGGTCCGCATGAACCGTACCAGGGGCAAGCTTGATGAAGTGTTTACCGTGCAACCTCTTGACCTGGGGGTTTCTTTGGGTGAATCGCTGTATGCCGATTCGCGGAGCGTTATTTACGCTTCTGCCACGCTAGCCGTAGACGGGCAATTCGACTCGTTTGAGCGAGCTATGGGGTTGAACGAGGGCGATGATTCGCAGGCTGACGTTTTGAAGGTTGACTCGAGCTTCGACTTCGATGCCAACATGCGCGTATATGTGCCCACTGACATGCCCGAGCCTTCAGAGGCGGGCTATTTGC
The DNA here is from genome assembly GCA_964597085.1 of uncultured Cryptobacterium sp. GTDB lineage: Bacteria > Actinomycetota > Coriobacteriia > Coriobacteriales > Eggerthellaceae > Anaerotardibacter. The sequence goes on along the minus strand of CAZQWR010000003.1, from coordinate 21,622 downwards.
CTGCATTGCAGGAATTTTTGGCGCAGTTGCACATTGCCCGCGAAGGATCGCTGCTTACACTGTTCACCAACCGCCGCGAAATGGAGCACTGCTTCGAAGAGGTTCAACCTACTTTGAAGAACGAGGATTTACGCTTGGTGTGCCAGAAATGGGGCGTTTCGGTTAAGGGCCTGCGCGACGACTTCTTGAAAGATGAGCATTTGAGCCTATTTGCCCTGAAAAGCTTCTGGGAAGGGTTCGATGCGCCCGGTTCTACGCTGAAGGGCGTGATAATTCCGAAGTTGCCTTTTGGGTTGCCTACCGACCCTCTTTCGTGTGAACGCCAGCAGCGCGATGATCGCGCTTGGGCGCATTATTCGTTGCCGCAGGCGGTTATTGAGGTTAAGCAGGCAGTAGGCCGCTTGATTCGCAAGTCTACCGACAAGGGCATTGTGGTTTTGGCTGATAAGCGCCTAATTACCAAATATTACGGCAAGAAATTCCTGAATTCCTTGCCGAGCAAGAATATTGCCATGATGACCTGCGATGATATTGTTGCCGAAGTTGCTGAGGCGGCTCGTATCGAGCGAATTGCGAAGGGCAACTAGCGCATATGGCTAAGAAAAAGCGCACATTTGGCGGCCAGCTTGGTAAGAGGGAAAAGCAGTTTCTGCACCTGAAGGAATTTTCGCAGGGTAAGCCCAACGAGATTTCCCTTAACGTGCTTGAGCAACTTTCCGAAGAGCAAGACGAGGGGAATAGCCGTTCGTCTTGGCGGCTGTTCCGTTTCCGAGAAGATGCCAAAGAGGTTTCTTCTTCCCAGCGCAAAAGCGAGCGTGCCAGCTCTCTGCGTAAGACTGAATCTTCGGTGCCTGCGCCTAACTCCGAGCTTTCCGATTCGAGCGAGTTGAAGCCTGCCAAGAAAAAGCCATTGGCGAAAAAGCATGCAGAGAAGCTGAAGCCTTCGGCCGAGAAGCATGCTGACAAAAAGGGGAAGCGTGCACATGCAGCACCAAAAGTTTCTGCCTCTGAACAGGCAAAACCTCAATTCTTAGGCCCCGAATCGCAAGCTGAGATATTAAAGCGCCAGCATCGTAGACGCAAAGCGCGGCGTGCTGTGATTGCCGTGGTGATTGCCCTGTGTTTGGCTGCCGCTGCGGTTGCCGGGTATTTTGCCTATAAGAACTATGAGCGCCTGAGCACCAGCATTGGTGTGCTGCGCGAAGCTTGCGGTCTTATTGAGCAAAGTGATGAAACCACGGTTGCTTTGGACTCGTATTTCCAAACTAGTTTCAACGACAGCACCATTCAAACGGCGCAAGATCTTTCCGACAAGATTCCTGCTGCTAAGGAAAAGCTGGAAGATGCCCGTATTTACGCCGAAAAGGCGAAGGATGAACTGGAGGGTTCGCAGCGCGACAAGGAGGCCGCCGAGCGCACGCTTAACGCCATTTCTTCGCGAAAGCAGCTGCTAGAGCTTTCGTCGCAGCGAATCGAGCTGGATATTCCCGCCAAAAAGGCCATTGATGCCATGAACGAGGCATGGGCGCATATTCAAGAAGGAAACGCCTTGCTGCTGAAGGCCGCAAACGTGATTTCGGATACCACCAACGAAAACGTGGCCAAGTCGACGGAATACACCACCGCTTCGCAGCTGCAGTTTACCCAGGCAACGCAATGCATTGAAACTGCGAAAAGCTATTACTCTTCGGTGGACTACAGCACTGCCACGTCTTATATCGAAAAGCGCCAGCAGGCAGCGAGCGAGGCGTTGCTTTCCAATGCGGCCATTCTGATTCAGGACAAGGCTACGGCGGAATCGCACAACGACGCCTACAACCAGGCCGACCAAGAGGCCGTTGCACTGGCTGGGCAGCTGCCCAAGAACTTTGCCCAGCCTGTCATTGATGCGTATTCGACGGCATCGGCGCAGGTGACGCAGCAATACGACAGCCTTCGCTCTACTGCTGCTTCGAATGATGCCTATCTTCGCGAGTATCTGAACGAAAATTAGCGGCCACGCTTTTGTTTTGAGCTACCGCATATGTTTCACAGCGAACATTCGCCTTCTCTGCAATTGCTGCTGGGAGGGCGAATTCGCATATTGTGTGAAAAACGCCCCGATGCGCAAGTATGCAAAGGTGAACAACCTGTTGAACGGCGGCCCGTGGTACTCAAATGCCTTATACTTATAGCGTTTATATCCATGTAATCGCACATGACTTACATACGCGTGGAAACAAAGGGGCTCTCCATGGCTGAAATACTCGATGACGTCGACTACCTAACACAGGAAGTTGGCCCTCATCCGGCGGGAACGGAAGAAGAGCAGCGCGCTGCTTTATATATTGCCGACCGCATGCAGAAAGACGCTGGCTTCGCCACAGTGGTTGAAGACTTCCAGTGCCTTTCCAACGATCAGTTGCCGCGCCTGATATGCTTCGGCGCCGCCCTGCTTGCTGTTCTTCTTTCGCTTATTGTTCCTGGCCTGGGCCTGCTTTGGCTTTTGGTTGCCATCGCCGCAGCCGTTTTGTTTGGAATGGAAGCATTCGGCCGCCCCGTGCTTTCTAAGCTGTTCTGCGTTGGTGCCAGCCAGAATGTGGTGGCGAAGTATCAGCCTGCTGCTGCGGGTGGTGCAACTCGCCGCCGCAAGGTCATTCTGGTTGCCAATTACGATAGCGGCAAGGTTTTGCAAGAAGAAAAGCCTCCCATTGCGGGCCTTCTTCCTATTCTGCAGAAGGCGAGCGCCATTGCCCTGGGCGTTTCCGCTTTCTTGCTGCTGCTTCGCACCCTGTTCTTTTCGGGCGACACGGGAGCGATTTCTTCCATTATCTCGTTCTTGCTGGTAATCTGCGCAATTTTGTTTGTGCTTCCCATTGTGCGCTCGGTTCTGCACATTGTGGCGCCGTTCAACCAGTCGGCCAACAACAATGCTACCGGCACCGCCGTGCTTATTGACGTTGCCCGCAAGGTTGGCAACGGCCTGGTAAGCCAGGAAGAGCTTATGGCCCAGGCGCAGGAAAACCAGACGACCGTGCATGGTGAGGAAGCCGCGGTTGCTGCCGGCGTTGTGCCCGAAGGCGCCGAGGTGAGCTACGACGCTGAAATGACTTCGCAGGAATCTCTGGCTGCCGCCAAAGCCGCCATTGCTGCGCTTACCGGCCGCCCTGTTGCAGACAAGGTTCCCGTTACCGATATTTCTGCTCATTTGGTTAAGGGCGGCGGGCTTGAGCCCGAGGATGAAACTGCTTCGAGCGTTCGTTTCGAGGAAAGCCCCGTTAAGCCTCAGGCACAGCGAAAGCCGCGCCCGAACCCGCTTGCTCGTACCATGGTTTCCTCTTCGCTTGAGGAAGAGCCTGTGGTAGAGCCTATTGAGGAAGCTCCTGCTGAAGAGCCTGTTGAGCAGGCTGCTGAAGTACCGGCTCAGGCTGAGGCTGCAGTTGCAGCACCGGCACCCGAACCCGAGCGCCCCTCCTTCGAGCGCGCTGTGCCCGCTGCGCTTACCGGTGCTTCTGGATTTGCAACATCAACCGGCAGCACTCCTTCCTGGGCAAAGAAGGCCCAGGAAAAGGCACGCGCCAACAAGCCCGAGCTCGATGCTCCTAAAAAGTCGTACCGTTCCCGCTACGCAGATGCCCCTGCAGCTCAGATAGCTGCAGCCAACATTGCTGCAGCGAACTTGTTTGCCGCTTCTGGTGAGGCGGCCGCAGGCGATGAAAGCGAGCTTTCCGCCCGTTTGCAGGCGATGCGCGAAGAGATTGCCGCTGCAGAGGCTCCGAAATTTACTGCTGAGCCCGCCGCTCAGGAAGAGGCCGCTGCTGCGGAGCCTTCCGAGCCTGCTGTAGCATCTGCCCCTGCACCAGTTGCTGCCGAGCCTGCAACTGCAGCATCGGCAGCTTCCGCACCTGCTGCGCCACACCCAGTGGTTTCCGAAGCTGCTGATTCAGTTGCTCAGCCTGCCGCTGTATCTGAGGCGCCCGCTAAGGTTGAAGAGCTTGTTTCTCGTGAAACCGCAGCAGCTCCTGCTCGATCTATTGATAAAGAGGCAATTGCCGAGGTGACCAAGCGCGCATCTTCTCGTGCCGAGGCTCCGAAGAAGCCTACTCCGCGTGTTGCGCCGCATCGTGCTCATAAGATTCACGGCATTGCCGCCGATTTGCATGCAGCCCGCGAAGCTGAGCGCGAGGCCTTCGATGTTCATGAGGAAAACGAGGCAAAAGCCGTCGCTGAAAAGGAAAGCACCAAGCCTGAGCCCCAGCCTGTTTCTAAGCCAGAGGCCGAAACTAACTCTGCCGCCGAGGTTGAGTCCGAGCGCGAAACTGCAACGCAGACCGCGCCCATGGATGTTGTAAACGAGGAGACGGTTGCCGCTGCCGCTACGGGCGAGATGCCGGTTACGGAAGCTACCAATCCTATAGATTCTTATGTTGAGCAGGCTGTTTCCGACGCCGAGCCCGAAATGGACGCAGTCGAGGAAGAACCTGAGGTGCCCCGCCGCCGCTCTGTTTCGGATGCTGCTGGGTTTGCACGCTCCTTCGCTTCCCGTTTGAAGTCCATCACATCGCACAAGCCCGCGTTCCTTCAGCGCCATGAAGAGCCCGAGCAGCCCCAGGATGAGTATTACAGCGAGGAAGAGTATGTAGAAGAGCAGTATGCTCCCGTTGACAATTACCTTTCCGAAGAAGAGTACGTCGAGGATGAATTCTTTGACGAGGGCGAAGAGCGCTACGACGATGATGAGCAGGTGCAGGAAGCTCCTGCTGCAGGCATGACCGCAGCCATGGCCCCTATTGATGTTTCCCAGTTCATGGATCAGGAAGAATTCGAGGAAGACGAACAGCCTATTCGCCACCTGGATGAGGTAGCTGAGCGCGTGGCAGTTTCTTATGATGACGAATACGCTGCTGATTCTGCCGGGTGCGTACCGACCGCAGAAGAGCAGGGGTACTACAACGATTCCTATGCCTACGATTACGAGAACGCAAACTTCTTGCCCGAGGAAGACGAGGCGGACGATTTCAGCGCAGCTGAGCCCGCTACGGCTTCTCCGATTCTTGGCATGGAGAACATGGTCCCTGCCATCGAGCCTTCTGAGGCTAAGCAACAGGGCCCGGCACGACAGGTTATAGTGCTGCCCGATGTGGTTGCCACGCATGCTCCCGCAGGCGAGGAAACCCGTCAGCGCGCTCCTATGGCCGATACCAACGTAAACTCCCAAGCTGGTAGCAGGGCCTTGCTTTCCAACATGCTTCCGAGCATTGGCAATACGGGTGCATTCCCTGCGCAGTCTGCACCGAGCCTGGATCTTCCGAGCTTGGGCGATGCTGCAGCCAACCAGGCAGTTTCTACCACAGGGTCTTTCTCTACCGTTGGCGGCACCGGCGCCTTTGCCCCGGTAACCGATGAGCTGGTTTCCGACCTTCCGCCCGAGGAAGTGTATGTGGACGATGCCGACGACTCCGCCTACGACGAGGAATACACCGAAACCGGTGCCTTCGCAGGCCCAGGTTATGTCGAGATGCCCAAGTCGCGTGCAGGGCGTTTGTTTGGCAAGTTCCGCAAGAACAAGAAGAGCAAGCAGCCCGAGGTTTCGGTTAACGAATGGGTTAATGTGGACGAGAATTACAACGCTCGCAGCGTTGGCAAGGCTCGCGGTGATTGGTCGAGCTTCCGTGAGGAAGAGGAGAACTACCAGCAGTCTGGCGATTTTGTAGACGTTGACTACAACGACAACGGCAATGGTCGCGGCTGGAACGGCGGTGCTTTTTCCCTCGACCGTCTGCGTAAGGGCTTGAAACGCGATGGCTCTGCAACCGAGGAGCCTGTTGCCGATGAGGCCATGCCCGCTGAAGCTTTTGATGAAGGCTATGTAGATGAAAACCCCGCATTGCGTATCGATGGCGATAGCGCAACTGCGGCTCAGATCAACAGTGAGCTGCGCAAACTGCAGGATTTCCGTCACCCTGATATCAACACCGAGGTTTGGTTCGTTGCCCTGGGCGCAGAACAGTACGGCCACTCTGGTATGAATGCTTTCCTGAACGAGCATGCTGATGAGTTGCGAGGAGCCATTGTGGTGAACCTTGAGGCTTTGGGCGCTGGCACCCTTTCCTGTATTGAGCAGGAAGGCGCATACCAGCCTCGCAAGATCTCTTCCCGCCTGAAGCGCGTTCTGCGCCAGGCTGGTGAAAAGTCGGGTGTGCGCTTCAACATGGATACCATTGCTTCACGTGAAACGCCCGCCGGTGTAGCCATGGCCCACGGCGTGCAGGCAATTACCATAGCCGGCATGGCCGATGGCAACACCGCCCTCTATAGCGCCGATAACGACATCATCGAAAACGTTGATCCGAAGGCTTTGGAGGACGCCAGCAACTTTGTAATGGCGATGCTGAAGAGCATCTAGGCCGTTTTAAAATACCAACGAAAAAAAGCCCGCTAATGCGGGCTTTTTTATTGTCTGGGTGCCCTGAGCGGCTTCCTGCCCCAGGACGGCTCGGTCGCCAGCCAGGAAAATTAAAGCTCAACCTTCGAAAGGGTTTTCTTAAGCGTTTCGGCGCTAGCCTTCAGGTGTGCTACCTCGTCTTCGTTGAGATGCATAGGAATAGGGAACTCCACGCCGCAGCTGCCAACGATGGCCGGCAGGCTCATAACAACGCCTTCTACGCCGCGCACGTTTTCGCGATAGTTGGAAACCGTCATAACGGATTTTTCATCGCGCACGATGGCTTCGCAGATGCGGCGCACGGAAGGAGCAATGCCGAAGTAGGTGGCACGCTTCTTCTGGATGATTTCGTAGGCGCTGTTGCGTACGCTTTCCTCGATTTCGGAGCGGACCTCTTCTGCATTTTGAATGCCGCGCAGTTCGAAGAAGTCGTCGATAGCAATGCCCGAAACGTTGGCGGCGCTCCAAACGGCAAGCTCGCTGTCGCCGTGCTCGCCGATGATTTTGGCATGAACGTGGCGCGGGTCTACTTCAAGCAGGCGGCCCAGCGCATATTTCAAACGGCTGGAGTCGAGTACGGTGCCCGAGCCCATTACGCGCTCCTTCGGTAAGCCGGAAAGTTCCAGTACCACTTGGGTAAGGATGTCTACCGGGTTGGAAACAACAAGGAAGATGCCATCGAAGCCATTCTCCATGATTTCGGGAACGATGCCCTTCAGGATGGCAGCGTTCTTCTGCACCAAGTCCAGACGCGATTCGCCGGGCTTCTGATTGGCACCAGCGGTGATGATGACGATGCTGGCGTCTGCTGCATCGGCGTAGGTGCCAGCGTAGATGTTCATGGGTGTGTTGTAGGGGATGCCAGAGCTGATGTCGAGCGCTTCGCCTTCGGCGCGCTGCTGGTCGATGTCAACCAAAACCATTTCAGAGAACAGGCGGCTCTGCATCAGGCTGAAAGCTGTGGTGGAGCCTACGAAACCGCAGCCGATTACGGCTACTTTCCTGTTGTGGATTGCGTTGGGCATGGTCATCCTCTTCTTTCTTTGGGTAGGGGAGTTCAAAGAATGATACCGATTAGCCGGTCCTTGATCTAGTACCTTAGGCGCGCCACATTTCACCTTCGTTGCTTCAGGGTTTCAGCCATATGCACGTTGATTCAAATGCCTATTACATCCCTGGCTGAAACAAATCTTGAAACATACGCTTCTTAGAATTTCAGCTGTTACGAGCCTCCCAATAGCAACTCCCCATTCCCTCGTAACAGGAAGGATAAGCTCATGTATGATCCCGGTACAACTACATTTATGATCATGAGCTGCGGTTTTGTGCTCATTATGAGCCCAGCCCTTGCCCTGTTCTACGGAGGTTTGTCTAGGCGAAAGAACGTGGTGAACACCATGCTCATGTGCGTCTTGGCAATGGGAATAATTGGTTGCCTGTGGGCCATCATCGGCGATTCCATTGCCTATGGTGGTGATGCCCCCTACGACGATGACGGCAACCTGGTGAGCGTGGTCAACCTGTTTGTTGGCGGATTGGACCGAGTGTTTTCAACCTGGTCGCTCGACGAGATGATTTCTGCGGCGGGCAGCACGCCTGCCGATGCTACTTACGCGGACGTTGCCGTGGGAACCTATCCAGGCTTGATGGATGTTGCGTTCCAGGCGACGTTCGCTATGGTTACGGCCGCCATTGTTACCGGTGCACTTGCCGGCCGTATGAAGTTCGGCGCCATTGCCTTCATTCTGCCCGTGTGGAGCTTGCTGGTGTATGCCCCTATGGCGCATATGGTGTGGGGCGGCGGCCTTATTGGCAATTCCAACGCGATTGGTGCGTTGGACTTTGCCGGTGGCACCGCGGTTCATATTTGTTCGGGCCTGGGCGGTTTGGTGTTGGCGATTATGTTGGGTAAGCGCATGGGCTTTGATGTGCGTACGGTGCGTCCGCACAATGTTTCTGCCGTGGTTATTGGCTGCGGTTTGCTGTTTGTTGGCTGGTTCGGCTTCAACGGCGGCTCGGCATTGGCGGCTAATGGCTATGCCTCTTTAGCTATTTGCAACACTTTGCTTGCAGCATGCGCGGGTTCTGCAAGCTGGCTTGCGGTTGAGCGCTTGACTACCAAAAAGCCCACGCTGGTTGGCGGGTGCACCGGCATTTTGGCGGGTTTGGTTGTTATTACCCCGGCATGCGGTTTTGTGAACCCCATGATTGCCATTGTGATGGGCCTTATTGCTTCACCCATTTGCTACTACTTCATTGCAGTGCTGAAGCGCAAGCTGGGTTGGGACGACGCATTGGACGCCTTTGGCTGCCATGGTGTGGGCGGCATCGTGGGCTGCATCCTTACGGGAATCTTTGCCATGCCCGAACTTTCTACCAATGGTTTGGGCGGCTTGCTGTATACGGGCGACCCAGCGCTATTGGGAAGCCAGTGCCTTTCAGTTTTGGTAACGCTGGTATATGTAAGCGTGGGTACGGCCATTATTGGGTTCATTGCCAAGGCCATCTTCGGCGGCACGCTGCGTGTTTCGAAAGATGTTGAGAACATCGGCCTGGATACCACGGTTCATGGTGAATCCGGCTATCCTTCGTTCACTGGTTTGGACCAATAGAAACAGCTGGTGAAACGCAAGGGCGAGTAGGGCAACCTGCTCGCCCTTCTTTTTTGCCTTAACGAAACTGCAGCTTTTCCGTTACATGCAAGTGCAGAAAAAGACCCAAGTTGAACACCACTTGGCAAAGAGGGCTTCATAGCGCCGAAACCCTGCGTTAACGCCGCTGCGAATAATTTTAGGCATGCGAAGCGGGTACGTTTCGCGAAGCAAAGCAAGGAAACATTTGCCCGGCATGAGGAGGCCCCCAATGAGTTATCCAGCAGTTGATTTCCTTTACCTCAACGAGGAAGACATGATCAAGGCAGGCGTGATGAACATCTCTGACTGCATCGACACGATGGAGGAGGTGCTGAAGTGCTTGCGCGTTGGCGACTTTATGATGGGCGGCAAGGATGGTACCTCCCATGGTTGCATGGTTACCTTCCCCGAAACCTCGCCGTTTCCCAACATGCCCACCAACAAGGGCGAAGATCGCCGCTTCATGGCAATGCCTGCGTACTTGGGCGGCCCCTTCGATATGGCTGGCTGCAAGTGGTACGGCTCCAACACCGCCAACAAGGAAAAGGGCTTGCCGCGCTCCATTCTTATGGTGATGCTCAACGATAAAGACACCGGTGCGCCCATCGCATTGCTTTCCGCCAACCTGCTTTCGGCCTACCGCACCGGCGGCATCCCCGGCGTTGGCATTCGCCATTTGGCTCGTAAGGATTCCAAGGTTCTGGGCATTTACGGCCCGGGCGGCATGAGCCGCACTGCAATCGATGCGTTTGCGGCTGAATGCCCCGAGATGGACACCGTGAAGATCAAGGGCCGCAGCCAGCGCGGCATTGACAACTACGTTGCCTATGTAAAGGAACACCATCCGCAGTTCACCACCATCGAAGTAGTGGATAACCTGGAGGCTTTGGTTCGCGATTCCGATTGCGTGTACTTCGGCGCCACCGCAACTTCCGATCCCAACACGTACGCAAAGGTGATGGGCGAATGGGTGAAGCCGGGCGCATTCATTGTGGGCACTTCGGCCTACGACGTGGAAGACCAGTTCCTCATTGACAAGTGCAAGCTGGTGGTTGATGACATCGGCCTGTACGACGCTTGGGCTCAGGAGTATCCGTACCCCACGTTCGGCTATGGCATGGACATCTTCGGCTGCAAGTTTACCGACATGGTGCACGACGACCTTATTACCCGCGACCGCATTATTTCCATGGGCGACATTCTGCTGGGCAAGGCGCCCGGCCGCGAAAGTGAAGACGAGGTTATTACCATGAGCGTTGGCGGCATGCCTGTAGAAGACGTTGCCTGGGGCAAGTACTGCTACGACAACGCCGTGAAGATGGGCATTGGCACCAAGCTTCACCTGTGGGACGCCCCTACGTTCGCATAATCCCGCAACCAGTTTCAGGGGGCCCGCCCTTGTAAGCCCCTTTCTCAAAAGGTGCCGCCAGATTCGAACCTCACCTGGCGGCACCTCTGCAAAACTCCCCTTTGTTAGGACCAGCTATGTCTAAACGAATTGATTTCCACCCTATTTTGGGTGAGCCGGAAAAGGGGCCGTTGGTAACGTTCAGCTACGACGGCAAGCCCATTGAAGGCTACGAAGGCGAACCCATTGCCGCAGCGTTGAAAGCTGCAGGCGTGATGGTTCACCGCCATACCATGAAGCTCGACCGTCCGCGTGGCGTGTTCTGCGCCATCGGCCGCTGCACCGACTGCGTGATGGTGGTAGACGGCAAGCCCAACGTGCGCACTTGTATCACGCCAGTGCGTGCAGGCATGACCGTGCAAACCCAATACGGTGTAACGGCAGCGCCTGGCACCGAAGCAGCGGAATAGGAGGCGTTGAAGATGAAGCGATATGACCTGATCATTGTAGGCGCCGGCCCTTCTGGTTTGAGCGCGGCCATTCAGGCGGCAAAATACGGCCTTGAGGTTGTGGTGTTCGACGAGAACTCCCGTCCCGGTGGCCAGCTGTTCAAGCAGATTCACAAGTTCTTCGGTTCCAAGGAGCACGGCGCGAAGCTGCGCGGCATTACCATTGGCCAGGATTTGTTGAAGCAGGCCGCCGAAGCGGGCGTGCAAGTAGAGCTGAACAGCGTGGTAATGGGCATCTTCCCCGAAAACGAGGTGCTGGTGCACCGCGAAGACCGCACCGAGCACTACAAGGCCGATACCATCATCGTTGCCACGGGCGCTTCCGAAAATGCCGTGACCTTCGAAGGCTGGACGCTTCCAGGCGTTATCGGCGCGGGCGCTGCCCAGATGTTCATGAACCTGAACGGCGTGCGCCCCGGTGAAAAGGTGCTGATGCTGGGCACCGGCAATGTTGGCCTGGTTGTGAGCTACCAGCTTCTGCAGGCAGGCTGCGAAGTGGTTGCTTTGGTTGATGCGGGCCCCCGCGTTGGCGGCTACGGTGTGCATGCTTCCAAACTGGCCCGAACCGGCGTGCCGTTCTATACTTCGCACACCATCAAGAAGGCTGAAGGCACCGATCATGTAACCGGCGTTACCATTGCCGAGGTGGACAGCCACTTTCAGTTCATCGAGGGCACCGAAAAGCACTTCGATGTTGACACCATTTGCCTGGCCGTTGGCCTTTCGCCGCAATCGCAGCTGCTTGATATGGCGGGTTGCGACATGGTTGAGCGCGGTGGCCGCATCCCGGTGAGCGATGAGTCCTGCGCTACTTCCGTACCGGGTATCTTCGTTGCCGGCGACGCAGCGGGCATTGAAGAGGCGAGCTCGGCTATGATCGAGGGCCGCATTGCTGCCGTTTCTGCTGCAGAGTTCTTGGGCTTCATCGATAAAGAGCAGGCCAAGGCCGACCGTCAGGAGCACTTCGATGCGCTGGATCGCTTGCGCATTGGCATGTTCGCCCCGCAGAACCGCGGCAAGGTGTTCACCGAAACCGAGGAGGGCATTCCCCTTTCGCAGAGCTTGCTGAAGAAGGGCTTTGTAACCGACGAAGAAGTTGATTCGTTCGGCGGCGTGCGCCACGCGGAGGGCTGGCATGCAGTTATCGAGTGCACGCAGAACATCCCGTGCAACCCGTGCCAGGACGTGTGCCCGCGCCATTGCATCAACGTTGGTTCGAACATCACCATTCTGCCCACCATCAATACTGATGCCGAGTGCAGCAACTGCGGCAAGTGCGTTGCCTTCTGCCCAGGCCAGGCCATCTTCTTGGTGAACGAGGACATGGGCGACGGTACGGCTCAGGTAACCCTTCCTTACGAGTTTTACCCGCTGCCTGAAAAGGGCGCGAAGGGTAAGGCGCTCGACCGATCTGGCCAAGTGGTGTGCGATGCCGAAGTGGTGAAGGTGATGAACCCGAAGGCGTTCGACCATACCGCGCTGCTCACCATGAGCGTGCCCAAGGAATTCGTTCATCAGGCGCGTTTCTTCAAAACAGCCGATGCCGTTATGAGCGCGTAGAGAGAAGAGGAAGCATCATGGACACTCCCACCATCCGCAGGCTCTCTACCGAGCCGTTCAAACCCGAGCCTGACGACGACATGATTGTGTGCCGTTGCGAAGAGGTGACCAAAGGCGAGCTGCGTCGCGCCGTGCACGAAGGGCTGTACCGCTTTCCTGAGGTGCGCCGCTTCACCCGATGCGCCATGGGCCTTTGCCAGGGCCGTACCTGCACCAAGTTGGTAAAGGGCATCTTGGCTCGTGAGGCAGGGTGCAGCATCGAGGATTTGCAGAACCCGCACGCCCGTTCCCCTCAGCGCCCCTTGCAGATGCAAGAGCTGGGCAACGAGAAGTTTTAGGAGGAGCGAGCAATGGCTACTACAGCAGACGTCATTATCATCGGCGGCGGCATCGAAGGGTGCTCAACCGCTTACTACCTGGCCAAGCGCGGAATTACCAACGTTATCGTGCTTGAGGCGCAGGAAATCATGCTCAACGGCGCCGCTTCCCGCAACGCCGGCGGTGTGCGTCAGAGCGGCCGCGACCCGCGTGAGCTGCCGCTTGCCCTGTATGGCGTGCAGAACATCTGGCCTACCTTGGGCGACGAGCTGGGCGTGGATGTTGAGTACAACCAGGGCGGCAACCTTCGCCTGGGTAAAACCGAAGAGCACCTGAAGATTCTTACTCGCCTTGCCAATAACGCTGCAGCGTGCGGCGTAGGGGTGGGCATGATCTCCGGCGACGAGGCACGCCAGATCAATCCCTTCCTTTCCGAAGAAGTGGTAGGCGCCAGCTGGTGCCCTACCGACGGCCATGCCAACCCGCTTAAAACAGGATTGGGCTTTTACAAGAATGCCCTGGCCATGGGCGTGAAGTTCATTACCGGCGAAAAGGTGCTGGCGCTTCGCAAGGTTAAAAGCCGCGTGCGCAAGGTAATTGCCGAGCATGGCGAATACGAAGGCGAGCACATCATGGTGTGCTGCGGCGCGCAGTCGAAGGAGATCTTGGCAACGGTTGGCATCAACGCGAAGGTTCGCCCGCGCATCGACCACTGCCTGGTTACCGAAGGCCAGCCGCACATGTTCGACACCATGCTGGGAACGGCCGAAGCGGACTTCTACGGTGGCCAGACCAACCACGGTTCGTTCGTGTTCGGCGGTGATGACGACTTGGAAGGCTTCGACATCTACGACTTGAAGACCAAGGGAACTTCCACCACCGCACCGTGCGTATGCCGCGGCATTATGAAGTACTTCCCCAAGCTGGCTGAGATGAACATTGTGCGCACTTGGGCTGGTTGGATTGACATCACGCCTGATGGCGTTCCGATTCTTGGCGATTGTGAAGAAGTGCCGGGCCTGGTTACCGCCTATGGCTTCAACGCGCATGGCTTTGGCATTTCGCCGGCAATCGGCTTCGCGCTTTCCGAGCTTATCGAAACCGGCGCTTCCAGCACCATCGACATCAGTGGCCTGCATTACGACCGCTTCAAGGCAAAGTTTTAGGAAGGAGGGGCAGGCTCATGGAATCGAAGCCGATAATTGGCGTTACGCCGCTCTACGATGCCGAGCGTGAGAGCATTTGGATGCTTCCTGGCTATGTGGACGCGCTGAAAGATTGCGGAGCCCTGCCCCTTATCCTGCCTTTTACCTGGACCGATTCTGATGTTGCCCAGCTGGTGGGCATGTGCGATGGCATTTTGTTCACTGGCGGCCAGGATGTTGACCCTGCGCTGTATCAAACCAAGCGCAGTCCGCAGTGCGGCGCCGTGAACGCCGAGCGCGACAAGATGGAATATGCCTTCTTGCAGCGTGCGCTTTTGCTGGATATGCCGGTGCTGGGAATTTGCCGCGGCGCACAGTTTATCAATGTGTGTTTGGGCGGCACGCTGTATCAAGATATTCCCAGCGAAATGCAGCTTTCGGTTGCGCATATGATGGCGCACCCGTACAACCACACCTGCCACGACGTAACGCTTGAGCCGGGCACGCCGCTGTATTACCTGCTCAAGCAAACGAGTTTGCAGGTGAACAGCATTCACCATCAGGGCATTCGCGAGCTTTCGTTCCAGCTTTCGCCCATGGCCTACGCGCCCGATGGTCTTATTGAGGCGTTTTATCACCCCATGAAAGGGTTTACCTGGGGAGTGCAGTGGCACCCTGAGTACCTGTGGCGCGAAGATACCGACGAGCGCCAGATATTCCAGGCATTCGTTGATGCCTGCGCGCGTAATGCCGCAGGCCAGGCACCTGCTGCAACGGGCAGGGCTCGGCAGAAAGGCGCGCCGTTTTTGGCACGGCGCTAAAAACAACGGAGGGGCCGCTCTTGCAAGCAGCCCCTCCGTGCATTCTGGGTGAATGTGCGGCTTAACGTTCCAGCTTAACGAGCGTTTTTGCCTCGCGGTCGCGTGCGGCGTTGGCGCACGGGTGTGAAAAGGGCTCGTTTTCAGGGTCGAGGCATTGGCGCAGCGGAACGGAAATAGGGTGGAACAGGAATTCCGTGCCCATGCCCTTCGATGCGGCGTAGCGTTCGAACGATTCCACCAGCGCGGTGTCTACTTCGTCCATATGCGCGGAAAGAGCCACGCCGCAGAACACTTTGCGCGGAAGGTTCAGGCTTGCGCCGCCGTGTTTGCCGTTCCACAGGCGGTTGAGCAGGATAACCTTTGCGCGGTTTTCGGGCGTTATGCGTGGGCTTTTTGCCGTGGGGTTCTTTTCGTTGCGCACGATGCGTGCAGTTTTATGCGGTTCCATGGGCTCAACGGGCGCGCGTAGATATTCGAAGGTGCAGCCCAGCTCCGTTGCAGCATCTACCAGTGCATGGGTGATGGCAGGGATGGCATGCGTGTGCTGATGGCTGTCGGCGCGAAGTGCCTGGCGCTTTTCGGGGAAAGCCGAAAGGAAGCGTTCCAGCTGGGCACGGCATTCTTGGTGAACCTGGCTTTTGAACTGCTTGCGCTTAGGCCCAGAGGCCAGGGCGAGCAAACCCATGAAATTGTTTTTGAATGCGCCGCGCTCGTTTACCAGCAGCGATACTTCTTCAGCAGGAGAAACCGGGAAACCTTCTACCAAATTGAGATGAAGGCCGATATGCAGCGCGTCGGTTTCAACATGCGGGCGCGCAAGGTTCACGGCTGCTTCGAATGCTGGCGAATTGGCGAAGATGCTCACGCTGCGAAGGGCACCTTGGCCGCCGCATGCGGTGGAAAGCCCCAGAATATCCTGTGCTTGTTCTGCGGTAATGCCGTAATCGTCGGCGTGGAAGAGCGTGCTCGGTGCTTCGTTTGCCATTTTTTCTCCTTCATTTGCAACGGGTTCAGTGTAACGTATGTGTGTGCTTTGCCTGCCGCCTCCCATTCGGCAACGGGAAAGCAACGGTTATCTGAAAACCCATTTAACGAATCCCCCCCGCTTTGTTGATAGGGTAATTTCATGATTTGCAGTCTGTGCAACAGGCTGTTTTTCTGTGTCGAATAAAGGGGGTTGCCGCGTTGCAGCGCAGCGTAAATAGTTCCGGTTCGGGCGTTTTGGCCTCGGTACCGTTTCACTGCTTGGTGATTCTGCTTGGCACGGCCTTTATTCTTACCGGCGCATTCCATGGCAACATTTGGTTCGACGAAAGCTATTCGGTTGCCATTGCCAGTCATTCGTTCCAGGAAATTTGGCGCATTGGTTCGGGCGATGTTCATCCGGTGCTGTATTACTGGGCCTTGCACGTGCTCTACTTGCTGTTTGGTCAGAATATTTTGGTGTATCGCCTGTTCACTATGGCGGGTACGGTTTGCTTTTCGCTGCTGGGCTTGTTTATTGTCCGGCGCGACTTTGGCTGGCGCGTAGGCTTGCTGTTCAGCACGCTTTCTTTGTTCTTGCCCTATGTTGCCTATATCGCTGTTGAGATTCGCATGTATTCGTGGGCCAGTTTCTGCGTTGCCCTGTGCTCGCTTATGGCTTGGCGCATAGCTTCGGTTTTGCGCTCACAGCGTGCCGGGGAAGGGGAGCACGGCTGGTTCAGTGTCGTTGGCCAGGCTGCCTGGTGGAAGGGTTCTTGCACTTGGGCGGGCGTGCCCTGCCGCTGGTGGGTGGCGTTTTTCCTTTCCAGCCTAGCCGCTGCGTATTTGCATTACTACGGCGTGCTGTCGGCGTTCCTTATAAACTTGTTCTTGCTGGTGTTTATCGTGAAACACTGCTTGACCCAGCGTCGTGCCGGGGAAAAGCTTCCTTTTGCGCCCTTGGGCGTGCTGCTTTTCGGTGCCGTCGTGGAGGTTCTTCTGTACTTGCCTTGGCTTCTGGTTTTGCTTACGCAGGTAGGCGTGGTTTCTTCGGGCACATATTGGAGCGATGTTCAGTTCCCGCGCACGCTTATTGAATGGTTGCTGTATCCGGTGTACACCAGCCATATTGTGTTCGCCGATCATTCGGGCTGGCAATATGTGGTGCTTGCATATTGCGCTGGTACCCTTGCCGTTCTTGCTTTGGTGGTTGCTGCGGTGCAGCTGGTTCTTCGCTTGCGCAAGAACAGGGCTCAGGCGCTGAGCAGCGGTCGGCCGGTTTTGGGCCGTTGGACCCGCATGAAGCGTTGGATTCTGCAGCGCCCCGGTGCAATGGCTGCGGTTATGGGCTTGCTGCTTTATTTTGGTGTGCTGGGCTTTGCTGTTGTTGCCTCTGTGGCGATGGATACGCTCATTGTGTACTACCGCTATCTTTCGGTTGCCATTTGCGGGCTTATTTTGGCGGTTTCGGTGCTGGTTGCGGCTATTCCCAACCGCAAGGTTGTTGGGGCATTGGTGGTTGCTCTGCTTGCGGCGGCCATAACCAGCCAATCTATCTTCGTTCAGGACGCTTATTCCGAAGGGAACCAGGAGCCACTGGATTGGTTCATGGAATCGCTGGCGGAATACTCTGAAGAGGCGGGAGCGCAGATCCCCGTTATTTCCACCGATATTGGCTTCGAAGGCGTTACTTCGGTTCTTTACCCCGATGTTCATCAGGTTTACCTGGACTGGCAGCAGGGTAATTGGGATTTGGCCTACCAGGCCTACGCTCCAACGCTTGGCATAACCAAGATGTGGCAAGACGAGCTGCCGGGTTATACGGGTAAGTTCATTTTGCTTTCTCAAGCGCGCTCCAACTGCGAAACCGCCGAGGTTGCCGAGCTTCTGAAAGACAGCGGAATCGAAATGGTTGATACGCGCACGTACTATCGCCAGTACGAGCGCACTTGGTTCACGGTTTCGGTAATGGAAAAGGTGGGCTGAGTTTTCACCTCACCGGTTCGAACCCCTATACGTCGCTGAAGCAAAAACGACCAAGGAGAATTTCCTTGGTCGTTGAATCCTATGGAGCGGGTGACGGGCTCAGGGGCTTCGCCCCTATCCCTCCTTCGCAGGCTCAGTCGGGCAAAAGCCTGAAAACGTGCCACTGGCACGTTTCCTTAACGGCTTTTCACCTCACCGGTTCGAACCCCTATACGTCGCTGAAGCAAAAACGACCAAGGAGAATTTCCTTGGTCGTTGAATCCTATGGAGCGGGTGACGGGGTTCGAACCCGCGAATGCGAGCTTGGGAAGCTCGTGCCTTACCACTTGGCGACACCCGCATGGTTGAGGATTATACGCTATCGGCGACAGGGCGTGCGGTTTGCATTCGATTTCTGGCTGCCGCTGAATCAAAAATCCAACAATTTCATCTCCCCTTAAGGCGCTCATCTCCATTTATCTGGAAAGTAGTTAACTCTGTCAAACTTTTTGTTGACTATGGTTAACTCTGGGCGTATCTTAACAACGCAAAATTTTTGTTACCCTAAGTTTACTTTTGGAGGACGGCGTTGTTCTTAGCGGCATTTCTCATTGGATTGCGTGAAGGCCTTGAAGCCTCGCTCATCGTGGGCATTCTTGCTGCATTTCTTAAGCGCAACGGCTCTTCCCTGCGTCCGCTCATTATGGCAACCATTGCGGCAGTGCTTCTTTCCATTGCCGTTGCCGTTGGCCTGAACCTCTTCAGCACGGCCCTTCCGCAGGCGCAGCAGGAAGCCCTTGAAACCGTCATCGGCATTGTGGCCGTTGTGTTCGTTACCACCATGATTCTGTGGATGAACAGCAACGCCCGCAACATGAAGAAGAACCTGGAAGAAGAGGCTCAAAGCAGCCTTTCTTCCGGTGGCGAAAAGGCCATGGCAGGCATGGCGTTCCTGGCAATCATGAAGGAAGGTTTCGAAACCGCCGTATTCCTGGTTGCCGTGTTTCAGGCCTCTACCGCAGGTAGCGAATGGATGGGCGTTGTTGGCGCTGTAATCGGCGTTGTTTTGGCCGTGGTAATTGGCTACCTCATCTACTGGGGCGGCGCGCGCTTCAACCTGGGCACCTTCTTCAAGGTAACCGGCCCGTTCCTGATATTGGTTGCTGCCGGCTTCGTGGCCAACATCTTCCGCACCGCTCATGAGGCGGGCTGGGTGAACATCGGCCAAACGCAGGTACTGGATCTTTCCTGGCTTATCCAGAACGATTCCGTGGTAGGTGCGCTGCTTACCGGCATGTTCAGCATCCAGGCCGACCCGCGCTTGATTGAGGTTATGGCATGGCTCGCTTACCTCATTCCGGTAATGATCATTTACTGCTGGCCGCAGAAGCATTCCTTCAGCTTCGAAAAACGCTTGAAGGTGCGCAATGTTTGCGCTGGCCTTTGCGTGGTTGTGGCGGTTGCCATGTTCGCGCTGTGCCCCCGCGTTAGCACCGACGTTGCTGGCAACACCCGCAGCGTAACCGGTTCTAGCGAGGTTGCTCAGGTAACACTCACCGAATGCAGTGAAGATTCCGCCACCCTTACCTACAAGGATGGCAGCGAAGACGTAACTGTAGAGCTTTCAAAGGTTTCTACCGGCGAGCTTGATGGCGCCCCGCTTACCCAGTGGGAAGGCACCAAGGACATCACCCCCGACGCATCGCTTCCCAGCAGTGTGACCTTGAACCAATTGCGCACCCTTAACAACGGTCGCGTTCCCAGCGGCTTGAACACCGAGCGCAATCCCGGCCCGTTCGACGCCACCTACACCCAAACCGCAACCTACAGCGTGCGCACCAGCGGCACCGATTCGCTGCTGCGCGCCAGCTGCGACACCAAGCTTATTGCCAAGCTTTCCGGCGGCGGAATTACCGGCACCAAAACGGTTAGCGTTTCGGGTGCGGTTAGCGGCAGTTGGCAGGTTTCCGAAGACGAGGTTTCCACCGCTGAAAACGCCATCAAGGCAGCGGTTCTTGAATCGGAAGAGGCCAAGCTTTGGTGGCTGTGGTGGCCTATTGCCCTGTGGGGTGTGGCAGCGGGTCTGTTCGCATACAGCGCATGGCAGGTATGCGCCCGCAAGAAGAAGCAGGCTGCGCAAGAAGCACACGCTTAAGGCGGCTTCGCAAAGATGGTTTAACTGCCTGCGAGCATTCGCATCGTGGGCTTTGAACGAAGGTAACTATCTGGCCGCAAGGCCGGGGAAGGGGCGGCAAGCCCGCCCAGGGAAACGACGGGGAAACCCGTCAGAACGGAGGAAAGATGGAATTGACGGCATCTGCACGTAAGCTTGCCACGGCAGCTTTCGCAGGCGTCCTCGCACTCGCTTTGGGTGCGGGCCTCACCGGCTGCTCTGGCAACAACTCCAGCAGCTCGAGCTCTAGCAAGGGCTCCGACGGTGTTCAGCAGGTGAACATCACTTTGAAGGACAACTCTCAGTCTGCAGACGTAACCGAGGTAGAGGCCGGCGCGGTAACCTTCAACGTTACCAATGAAAGCGCTTCCGCTATCAGCGAGTTCGAGCTTCTGTACAACCAGAAGATCGTTGGCGAAAAGGAAAACCTGGCTCCTGGCCTGGGTACTGTATCCTTCACCGTTACCCTTAACGGCGGCAACTACAAGCTCTACGCTCCGGGCGCCGACAATTCTTACGTTGACTTCAAGGTAACCGGCGAAGCTGCTGCAGCACCTGCTGGTTCCGCTCAGGAAATCATGCAGGAAGGCGTAAAGAGCTACGCTTCCTACATCAAGGAACAGGGTCAGTACCTGCAGGATGCAACTGCTGCTCTCCAGACCGCAGTTGACTCCGGCGACGTTGAGGCTGCTAAGAAGGCATGGGCTGCTGCCCGTCCGTTCTACGAGCATGCTGAGTCTGCTGTAGACACCTTCCTGATGCCTGGCTACACCATCCCCGAGGGTGAAGAAGCCGACAACAACTACTTCCTGGACTACCTCATCGACATGCGTGAGTCCAACTTGGACGAAGCTGCCGGCTGGCACGGCTTCCATGCAGTAGAGCGCGACCTGTGGCAGAACGGTGCAATCACCGACCAGACCAAGGCTTACGCTAAGGAGCTTGCCGAGAACTGCAAGATCTTGAACGAGCAGGTTCTGCCTACCTTCGCTGACGACCTGAAGCCTGAGGATTTGGCAAACGGCGCTGCCGACCTGCTGGAAGAGGTTTCTACCACCAAGATCACCGGTGAGGAGGACAAGTACAGCCAGCTCGACCTTTCCGACTTCCGCTCCAACGTTGAGGGCGCACAGCAGGCATACGCAAACCTGCGCGACGGCCTGAAGAAGGTTGACGAGGATCTGGTAAACCGCATCGACAGCGAGTTCCAGAGCGTATCCGACATGCTGGACAGCTATCGTTCCGATTCTGAGCTGGGCGGCTACGTAAAGTACACCGCTGAGCTGCAGAAGACCGACGCTTCCAAGCTTTCCGAGGGCATCAGCGCTCTGCATGATGACCTTGCCAAGCTGGCAGAAAAGGTAGCTACCGCTTAAGCAGTAGGCATACAGATTCGCGCGGAAGCGGGCAAATGCCGGCATGCCGTGAGCAAGGGGAGGAGCGTTGCGAATGCGGCGCTCTCCCCTGCATTTAGAGGAAATATTGCGACTGTGTTAATCGCATTTTGACCCCCCCTGTGAAATGGAGAATGAAATGGCAGAAGAAGAAAAGAACGAAGGTGTTGAACTCGTAGGCGATAGCGAGCAAAACGCCGCCGACGCTGCCAAGGCTGAGCGCAGCGGGCGCCAGTTCAGCCGCCGTCAGCTTATTGGCGGTGTGGCAGCTGGCGTTGTTGGCGGCGCGCTGGTGGGCACTGGCGTTACGCACGTGGTGAAGGAAAGCATCAACAACGACATCAACACGTGCGTAACGCCAGTGCCCAC
>CAZQWR010000002.1:51359-52897 GCA_964597085.1 uncultured Cryptobacterium sp. | reverse complement strand
GGCGAGGCCCCGGTCGGGTGCCTGCGATGCGCCGCCGGGGCATGCGGCGGATCCGGGTCGGGTGCCTGCATCGCTCCGTCTGCCGCCTGGCGGGCCGGGCAAGCGCCGCGCCGCCGGGGCGGGCTACGGTCCCCCTGGCGGGTGCCTGCATCGCCCCTTCTGCATGGCCCTGCCGCCTGGTGGGCGGCTTCCTGGCGCGCTCGCATTGGGAACTGAAGCGGGGCTCCTTCAGGACCGGCCCCTCGGCTTGGCTTGTCTGCTTTCTAGGGCTGCGTTGCCGGCATCAGCCTCTTCGCTGGGCTTTTTCTTTTTCGTTATACTTACTTGGTACTAATTTGAGGGGGATCTATGGCTAAGCGTAAGCGCGATATCGAATCTGAGCAGCAGGCTAAAGTTGAGCTGGAAAATGCTCAGGTGTACAAAGGTAAGCCGCAGTTTGCCATTACTGTTTTGATGCCCATTTACAATACAGATAAGTACCTCCGACAGGCACTTGACTCTCTGGTTGGGCAGTCTTTTTCCGATTTTGAAGTCCTTTGCATCAATGACGGTTCCACGGATGGCTCTCGTGCCATTCTTCAGGAATATTTGGATAAGGACCAGCGTTTTCGAGTTATAGACAAAGATAACTCTGGCTATGGTTCGTCCATGAACCGTGG
Organism: uncultured Cryptobacterium sp.; assembly: GCA_964597085.1. Lineage (GTDB taxonomy): Bacteria > Actinomycetota > Coriobacteriia > Coriobacteriales > Eggerthellaceae > Anaerotardibacter. The sequence continues at coordinate 52,238 of CAZQWR010000002.1, read as the reverse complement.
TATTCGTGAGGCGAAGGGCGAGTACATAGCCATTCTTGAACCTGATGATTTCTTTGAGGCTGATGCGCTTCAGACCCTTTATGACCTTGCTCATGAAAGTGATGCCGATGTTGCTAAGGCTAATTACTGGTTCTACTGGTCTTCGCCCAAGGATCGTAACCAGCTTATTGAGGTTTGCAAAGCCCCCTTTACTGACGCGTCGTTTGCTCCGCGCGATATGCAGGAAGTTTTCTTTACTATTCCCTCTATTTGGTCGGCTATTTATCGAAGGTCTATGCTGCTTGAAAAGCGCGTGAGCTTTCTTGAAACTGCGGGCGCGAGTTATCAAGATATGGGCTTTCAGTTCAAGGTTTGGTGTGCTGCCGATAAAGTGGCAATGACCAGCAAGGCAATTCTGCATTACCGCCAGGATAACGAAGCTTCCTCGGTTAATGATCCGAAGAAGGCCATGGCTGTTGTTCGTGAGCTTAATTCTTGCGAGCGCTTTATTGAAGATGATGTCGACTTCGATAAGCTTTGCAAGCTGCTTTTCCGTCTTCGGTATGACAGCTATATGTGGAACTTTGCGCGTTTGGACGAAGAGGCTCGCGGAGATTTCTTTGAGCGCATGTACAAAGACTTGCAGCGTGGCATGAAAGAGCGCCACTACGATGCCTCTTTGTTTGGGGGCTGGCAGCAGGACAATTTGAAGTTCCTGCTTTCTAGACCCAAGAAGTTCCAACAGTTCTTCCCCAAGAAGCCCACCAAGTTTAACAAGGCAATTTATTACTTGATTGTTAGCGGCCCGAAGGGTGTCATGGAGGCCATGAGGCACTAGAAACTCCCTCTCCTTTGTTTCTGCGGTATTTGGTTTCTGGGGTGTATTCCGTTTTCGACGGT
>CAZQWR010000002.1:49405-51259 GCA_964597085.1 uncultured Cryptobacterium sp. | reverse complement strand
GCTTTGTGTTGATTGCTACGATTGGGCTAAAGGTTTTGTTTTTTGGTTTGCGGCTGTAAAGAGCCGCTATTCTGATTCCTTGAGTTGTTGAACTTGCAAGGAGTGTTGCATGAAGCCTTTGAGCGTTCGAGATATTGTTGGCCCCATAATGGTTGGCCCTTCCTCCTCCCATACAGCGGGAGCGTTGCGGATTGCCAGTATGGTTCGGAACCTGTTGGATGGCGACCCTGTTGAGGCTACTTTTACGCTGTACGGCTCCTTTGCGCACACTTATCACGGGCATGGCACCGACAGGGCTTTGGTAGCTGGCATTTTAGGGTTGCATACTGATGACTTGCGGGTGCGCAATTCTTTCGACTTGGCTCGTGAGCAGGGATTGGAATTCAGCTTTGAGCCAGATACGGTTACCAAGGTTCCTCACCCCAATACCGTAGAAGCTCGGGTCATTGACTCTTCTGGCAATGAAGTGGTGGCGCGCGGCGTTTCTATTGGCGGCGGAGCGGCGGAATTGGTTCGCATTGATGGCATCGATGTTCATATTACTGGCGAGTTCAGCAGCATGATTGTGCGTCAGAGGGATTTGCCGGGAACGCTGGCTCATATTGCCAGCACTTTGGGCGATGCGGGTATCAACATCGGCACTTCAGCCATGCATCGTACTCGGCAAGGTGGGGATGCTTTTACCGTTTTGGATGTGGACGACCCTGTTCCGAGCGACGTGCTGGCGAAGGTGCTTTCCTATCACTCGATTAAATCTGTTCGTTTTATATCTGCAGACGGGATGCATAGAAATGACTCGGGCAAAGCTTCCGACATTGACCCCGAGATTGCTTTGTCTGAATTTCGGAAGCTTGACTTTGAAAGTGCTGCCCAGCTGTTGGCTTTCTGTGAGGAGAACGGCGTTTCTTTGAGCTATGCCGCAGAGGCGCGCGAACGTGCTTTGCTGGCGAGCCGTGGAGTTGCTGGGTCGGCTTTGGGGGACTATCTGGCTCGGGTCATCGAGGTGATGCGTGCTTCTGCTGCGGCTCCGGTTGAAAACCCGCTTGATTCTATGGGCGGGCTTATTGGCGGCGAGGCTGCCAAGCTTGCAGAATTGGAAGACCTGGGGGCAGGTGTAAAAAGCAACATGATTGCCGCTGCAACGCGTAATGCCGTTGCGGTGTTGGAAACCAATGCCGCTATGGGTCTTATCGTTGCGGCTCCGACGGCTGGTTCGGCTGGCGTGATTCCTTCGGTGCTTCTTACGCTCCAGCAGGCGCATGGCTTTTCTGATAGCGAGCTGGTTGATGCTCTTAAGAATGCGGCGATTGTGGGAGCCATTATTGCCCGTAATGCGACCGTTGCGGGCGCTGAGGGCGGCTGCCAGGCAGAAATTGGTTCTGCAGCTGCTATGGCAGCAAGTGCCGCAGTGGAGCTTTTGGGCGGCACCCCGCGGATGTGCCTTACGGCCGCTGGTTTTGCGTTGGCCAATATGTTGGGTTTGGTCTGCGACCCTATTGGCGGCTTGGTAGAAGCGCCATGCCAGAAGCGAAATGCCTCTGCTGCGGTAAACGCCATTTCGTCGGCGCAGCTTGCCTTGGCGGGCATAGAGGGGAAGATCCCCTTCGATGAAGTGGTAGATGCTATGTACAATGTTGGGCGCAGTTTGCCCTACGAGCTTCGTGAAACCGCATTGGGTGGCATGGCGGCTTGTCCTTCGTGTGCTAAGTATTGCCACTAAAACCGCTAGGGGAAAAGCTGTCGGTGACATTCGGCCGCGTCGCGGTTTCGTGCGTGGTTTTGTGACAGCCAATGTTAGAGGGGCGGTTCCTGCCCGTAGGTAACGCTAGATTTCAGGAAGTTGTTTGCGGCAGT
>CAZQWR010000002.1:24448-49305 GCA_964597085.1 uncultured Cryptobacterium sp. | reverse complement strand
GCTTCCCATGCCCGCTTGCTTTCTGCAAGCGGCTTCTTCTTTATCCTTGAATAGATAGAACATGCCGTTTACCGAGTGACTAATACCGTTCAAGCCCCATCAATGCGGATATCTTTGTTCGCAAAACTAGGATTCCGATAAAGAAAGCTTAGGCAACGAAAGGGGCTCTTATGGGACTTCTTGAAGGAAATGTAGCAATCATCACCGGTGGCGGTAAGGGCATTGGCTTCGGCATCGCCAGCGCGTTTGCCGAAGAGGGCGCCAACCTGTGCATTACGGGCCGCAACGAGCAGCGCCTCATCGATGCTGAAGAACGTCTGAAGGCTGAGTATGGCGTTGATGTCATCCACGTTGTAGCCGAAGGCTCTGACGAAGAAGCGGTAAAGCATGTTATCGCCGAGACTGTTGACCATTATGGCAAGCTCGATACGGTTGTAAACAACGCTCAGGCATCCAAGTCGGGCACCAACCTGGTTGATCATTCGAAGGAAGACTTCGACCTGGCCATTAACTCCGGCCTGTATGCTGCATTCTTTTACATGAAGCACGCGTTCCCCGAGCTCAAGAAGACCAAGGGCTCTGTTGTTAACCTTTCTTCTGGAGCTGGCTTGTTCGGCAAGCCAGGTCAGTCCAGCTACGCTGCCGCCAAGGAAGGCATTCGCGGCATGACTCGCGTTGCTGCAACCGAATGGGGTCCCGACGGCGTGCGCGCTAACGTAATCTGCCCGCTGGCAATGACCGAGCAGTTGGCCGCTTGGAAGGAAGAGTACCCTGATACCTTCGCGGCAACCATTAAGGGCATTCCGCTGGGCCGTTTCGGTGATCCTAAGACCGATATTGCCCCGGTGGCCGTGTTCCTGGCCAGCAAGATGGCTTGTTATGTTTCTGGTGAAACCATCACCATCCAGGGCGGCTCTGGTTTGCGTCCCTAATTTGGGTTGAATTGCCGGTTCGTCGTCCTTCTGGTGTTGAGCGCTTTTTGTTGTGCGGCAGGATGGAAGCGCGCTTTGGCGAGTTGGTCGAGCAAATTTGTTGCATTTGGCGGGGCTTCGGCCCCGCTTTTCGTTTCCATGTGAGGATTGCTTGCGTCTTGATAAAGCTTTGATGGTTTGCGCGTTTGCGCAATTGTCGTTATTGAGTTTTGATTACCCCCATGGGGTATAGGGCGAAGAGTGCTACTATGGGCATGAAATATAGGGTGCCTGCAAAGGTGCTGGTGGAAGGAAGATCATGATCAGGACGGTTGTGGATGTTGACGGCATGATGTGCGGGCATTGCGAGGCGCATGTCAACGATGCCGTACGCAATAATTTCAAGGTAAAGAAGGTTACCAGCTCTCATGGCAAGGGCCGTACGGTTATCGAGTCGGACGCCGTACTGGACGAAGCTAAGCTTCGCGAAGTAATTTCCGCCGCTGGGTATGACGTGGGGGACATTACTTCCGAAGAGGCCGAAAAGAAAGGGCTCTTCGGCCGTTTCGGCAAGTAAGCGTTTACAGTTTCAACTACGCATTCGAAGCCCGCAGATGATTCTGCGGGCCTTTTGTTTTGGAGACTTTGAGGTAGCGGTGCTGGTTGATGGGTGCTCTACTGTCGACTACGGCATTCGGATAGCCAATCAGCGTCTTTATGCCCGAGAGCTAGCTTTGGAGGCTGGGAAATCTGAGCTGGCTGGGCCTTCCTCTTCTTGCCTTGATGTTGTGCCTGTGTCATCCACCTGGATAAAAGGTGTGTCTAGATTTCATTGTTTCACCTGGTCAATCATTGTAAAACCTGTGAAAATGCCCTTCTTACGGGAGCGAATATGAAGGAGATTAGATGCTTCGCTTACAGGAGCGAGATGAAGGGGAGCGGCGCAAGGGTGCAGCGCTAAGCGCTGGTGTGCGAACCTTAAGTAAAGGAGGCCCCGCAGCAATGGCTGCAGGGCTAATGAGTTTTTGGTGGGTTAGCGAACTCGGTACGGCTTTTTGCCCAGGTAGAACTTGATGGGGTGCTTCTTCGGCGGGTCGATGTGGCCAACTAGGTCGAGCGTGGCAACTGCGGTATCGTGCGCGGCGTTAGGACGACGCAGGCTTTCGCCAAAATCGAGCATGCTGGTAAGAATGCTGGGGTCTTCCTGAATGCAGGCAAGGTGAATTGCCAGCTCTTCGGCGGTTTTTGCCTCGATGGCGGCACCTGTTGCGATAACAGTTAGGGTGTTGGCGCGTTCTTGACCATAGGGCGTGCCAACCAGCACCAAGGGCAAACGCGCGCAGAGGCATTCGGTGGTAGCCAGGCCGCCCGATTTTGCCACGATCATATCACTGGCTTCCATAAGCTGCGGAATGTCTTCGATGTAGTTGAACACGGTGGCGTTGGTGATGTTGCGCTCGCTGAAGAAGCTCTTCAGCCCGTTAGCATATTCTTCATCGGCGCCGGCAAGGAAAGCGAAGTGCATTTTGGGGTAGTCGCTTAGCAGCGGTACAACCTGGTTCACGATTTTTCGGAACGGAATGTAGGGCTGCGAAAGACGTGCGCCCGCCATTACCAGGCAGATGATCTTGTCTTCTGGAAGGCCGAAGCGCTGAAGCACCTCGGAGCGGTTGTACGGCTCGGAAAAGCCCTTGCGCACGGGAATGCCCGTAACCTTGATATGGCTTTCGGGGACACGGCGGGGCAGAAGCTCTTTGACCATGGTTTCGTCCGCGGCGCAGAAGAGGTCGGCGTCCAGGTGGGGCCAGAAGCCCTCGGCGCCGTAATCGGTAGGAACGCAAACGATGGGGAACTGCTGTTTGGTTTGCATGCGGGCTGCAACCGCAGCATTGGCGGCAACGATATGCGTGGCAACGATGGCAATGGGCTTGCGCTTGCGCACCAGCTCGGTGAAGGGCTTGTACATAAGCGTTGACCAGGCGCTTCCGCCGCCCCAGTTAAGGCGGCCGGTGAGCGTGTGATGCCAAACGAAGTCGTAAACCGAATCGAACAGCACGGTTACATTGGCAGTTTTATCTCCATCGAACTGCACGCGGCCATACTCAAGAATATCCAGGACGGCGATTTCGGCATTTTCGGGAAGTGCGGGATGCTTGCCGCGCAAATCCTCCAGGGCTTGGGCGGTTGCCTGAGCCGCACTGCGGTGCCCGGAACCTACGGAGGCGTGGGTGACGATAACCAAGGGGCGATCGGAGTTTTCATCGCACGAAGTGGTTATCATCGTGCCTCCTTTCATTGGCGCTCGTAACGGGCGTGATTCGTTTGCGTTTACCAGTTTAGTTAACCAGAAAGCGGCGCCGTTGGTGAACGGCGAGCGTAATAAAACCGTTACAGCACCATAGCAGCGCGTGAAGGGCGGACGATATTCGAACAATCTAATGACATGTGTTCAATTCGCAGCTTTGTCTGGCGCGAACGAATCAACGGACAGGTGCGGAAAGCGGGGAGGCGAAGCCGTATATGGGCGCATGATTGGGGAAGGGGTTGCCGCTTGCGGGCATACGGGTAACTCACGCAGCGAGCTGGTATGGTAGTGGTGCACGATAAGCATTTGCGGGAGCAGGGGCGCTTGAACTTTCGCCCCTGCATCCACGTTGGTTTTCCGTGAATGCAGGGGCGTTGAAAAGAGCTTTTGAGGCGTCGAATTCTCTTGCGCCTGCGGAGGTGGTTAGATATAATTCCATGGCGCTGTTTTTTAGCGTCGGGAGCGCCAACGTGGCTCAGTTGGTAGAGCAACGCATTCGTAATGCGTGGGTCGCCGGTTCGAGTCCGGCCGTTGGCTCCACTGAATTTTGGGGGCTGCTGAGTTTTCGCTCGGCGGCCTTTTTTGTGCCCCGATTCTAACAAGCAGCATGGAAAATGCCCATTGAGATTGGCGGGTCGTGCTTTCGGCGCGGGCCCGGCCGATTGCAAGACAGTAAGAAGGTTCGCTCACTGTGGAAAACAGCACTGCTCGCACTAAGCTTGCAACGGTTGCCCTGGTAACGGTGGGCTTCGCCCTTGGTTTTGCCGAGTTCATTGTTATTGGCATTACGCCCGACATCGCGGAAACCTACAGCATCACGCTTTCTGCAGCTGGCAACTTGGTTGGCTATTTCGCGGTTTCATATGCGGTTTCCACGCCGATAATCGTGCTTTCAACAGGTCGTTTTAGGCGCTTTCCCTTATTTTGCACGTTTCTTGCGGTGTTCAATGTGGGCAACATCCTGGCCGTTGTGGCGCCCAGCTATGAGGTTCTGATGCTGGCGCGCATCCTTACTGCTGTGGTTTCGGGTGTGTTGCTTTCTACCGTTATGACCTTCATCAACGACATTGTTCCGCGCGAGAAAACGGCGCGCATCATTTCGTTCGTTTACGCTGGCTTTTCGGTTGCCAGTGTTTTGGGCACGCCTGTTGGCACCTTGCTTTCCGATGCTTTTGGCGTGAAGGCGGCGTTCATTGCCGTTGAGTGCATCGTTCTGTTGGTTACGGTGCTGCTTCTTGTTTCGGTGCCGCGTTCTGGCTCCACGGACGTTTCTTCCAAGGTGCGCGACCAGCTGGTTATTCTGAAAGACCGCCGCATTCTGCTGGTAATGCTCATGAAGAGCTGCGGCATGGCGGCTACCTACGTGTTCTACGTATATGTGACGCCCATTATGGAAGACGGCCTGGGGCTTTCTGTCTGGATGACCAGCATCGTGCTGTTCTTCTACGGTGCTGCCACTATCGTTTCGAATCTGGGTTCCGGCTCTATTGCCCAGCGTTTTGGCTTGGCGAAGATGCCTATCATGTTCGGCCTGCAGGCGTTGGTGCTGCTCGCTTTGGGTTTGAGCCTAGGTTCGGGCAATGTGGCGCTGGCCGTGGTGAACATCGTGCTTACTGGCGTGTTTATTTACCATATGAATGCTCCGCTGCAATCGTATCTGCTGCAGATTTCTGCGAAAGACTACCCGCGTGCTCTTACGTTGGCATCGGCCGTTATGCCCACTTCTTCCGATATCGGCATTGCCACCGGTTCCTTCATGGGCGGTTTGGTGGCAGCAGGCCCCGGCTTCGTATGGGCCGGCCCCATCGGCGCCATCTTCGCCATCGCATCCGTTGTTGGAGCCATCATGATCCTTCAACCCGAAAGCCGCATGCGCCACAAGAACTAGTCCCGCCTTGTTTGTTGTCGGAATGCCTGGAAGCTGCTTGGCTCATCTGTTTTCTGTTGAAAAGCTCGCGCCAGCCAGCTTTTCAAGTTGTAAGGGCAAAGCCATGGCAAAGCACGCCAAGGATTTTGATTTTCCGCAGCTAAGAATATCTGTTGGTAAGAGAAGCACCGAAGGTGGAAACCGCGGCGAAGGTCGATCCCCATCCAGCGCGGATAACCCTAAATTGCTACTTGATATCATCCAACGAGAGCGGGAATTCTACCCCCGTCCAGAGCTCGAACGCGCGAGCGCCCTGATGGAAGAGCATGCCCAGGCCATTAATGGCCACGCAGCCCGCCTCCTTGCCCATCTTCAGCAGCTCGGTTTCGGCAGGCTCGTAGATGCAGTCTTGAATAGCCAGGCCAGGATGCAGGAAGGAAGCATCGGGGATAGGCGACTTGCCCTCAAGCTTGCCCATGCCGATGGGTGTTGCGTTGGCAAGGAGCTCTGCGGTTGCAAGCTCGGCTCGCAAGTCTTCGTGGTCGTTGGAATCGTGCAGCGACATTTTGCAGCCGGTTTTTTCGGAGATGGTGGCAACTTCCTTGCCGGCGCGTTCCCAAGATTTGCCGTTACCTGGGCTGAACACCACGATTTCGGAAACGCCATCGAGCGCTGCTTGCGCGGCGATTGCTGTGCCCGCGCCGCCCATGCCCATGAGCACGAGTTTCTTTCCTTTGCAGACTACGCCCGCATCGGCGAAGGATGCCATGAAGCCGTAGCCGTCGGTGTTGTAGCCCTTGAGTTTGCCGTTGTCGTTCACCACGGTGTTTACTGCACCGATGATGCTGGCTGCAGGTGCCAGTTCATCCAAATGGGGAACTACGGCGATTTTGTGCGGCATGGTTAGGTTGCAGCCTCGGGCGTCCAGGAAACGCAGCGCATCAATTGCCCTTGGCATATCGTCGGAGGAAACCGTGAAGGCCATATAGGCGTAGTCAAGGCCGGCACGTTCAAACGCCAGGTTTTGCATCGCGGGCGACTTGCTGTGATGGATTGGGTCGCCGAACAGGGCGCATAGGCGAGTTGTGCCGGTGATGTTGACGGTCATGCGGTGCATCTCCTTCAAATGTTTATGCGGAAGCAGCTTGGTTAGCGTGCGGGCAGACGAATAGGTGCTTTAAGCAGTTTAAATAGCTTATGGGATGAGTTTATCATTGCATTTTGGCTGATTGACCTCCATGCATTGAGTTTTCCTATCAAGGGCGGTAATTGGGTGCAAAAGCCTCGTTTGAGCGTTTTGAACAAACGGGGAAATGTTCAGCTTTTGTGAAGAAGCCCAACAAACCTGCCGAAAACGTCCCAAAATCGCACGCTCGTTGTTTCCAAGCGTTTACGAGTGCGGTAGGCGGCGCTTTAGCACTTTAGTTCGGTATAGAATTGAGTCTCGCAGTTGAAAGGATTCCCTCATGGAAGATTACGAGCTTTCCCTTTACGACAACATCACGAAGGTAAACTCCGTAGACCCAGAGCTGTACAAGCGCTATCCCGTTAAGCGCGGCTTGCGCAACAGCGATGGCTCAGGCGTTATTGCGGGTGTTACCAACATCTCCAATGTGCATGGCTACCTTATGAACGAGGGCGATAAGATCCCCGCCGAAGGCAAGCTCACGCTGCGCGGCTACAGCATCTACGACCTTATTGGCGGTGACACCACCAAGCGCCGCGGCTTCGAAGAGGTTGCGTATTTGCTGCTTATGGGTGAACTTCCTACGCAAGACCAGCTGGACAAGTTCGTTGCGGCGCTGGATTCTTGCCGCAGCCTGCCCGATGGCTTTACTGCCACCAAGATCATGGGCACGCCTTCGCCCAACATCATGAACCTGCTTCAGCGTTCGGTTTTGATGCTGTACGCCGATGATGAAAAGGCCGAGGATCGCTCCTTCGAGCATGAGATCAACACTGCCATTTCGCTGCTTTCCCGTTTGCCCCGCATCATGGTTTTGGCCTACTACGCCAAGCGCGCCGCATTCTTTGGCGAAAGCATGATTATGCATCGCTTCGTTCCCGGCCAGAGCACTTCGGAAACCATTCTTTCCATGCTGCGCCCGAACCGCGAGTTCACGCCCGAAGAAGCGCGCATGCTGGACATCATGATGTGCTTGCATGCCGAGCATGGCGGTGGCAACAACTCCACATTTACTACGCGCGTGCTGACCTCGGCCGACACCGACCCGTATGCGGCTTACGCCGGCGCCATCGGTTCTCTGAAGGGCAGCAAGCACGGTGGCGCTAACCACCAGGTTTTGGCTATGCAGAAGGAAATCAAGGAAAACGTTTCCAACTGGGAAGATGAAGACGAGGTTGCTTCCTATATTGCAAAGATCGTAAACAAGCAGGCCTACGACCATACAGGCCTTATTTATGGCATGGGCCATGCGGTTTACACCCTTTCCGACCCGCGTGCGGTTATCTGCAAGGAATTCGCAACCAAGTTGGCTGCGGGCACGGAATACGAGGCAGAGCTGAACCTGCTGAAGAGCATTGAGCGTTTGAGCCCCGAGGTTATTGAGCGAGAAAAGGGCACCAAGAAGGAAATGTGCGCAAACGTGGACATGTACTCCGGTTTCGTGTACTCCATGATGGGCATTCCGCAAGACCTTATTACCCCGCTGTTTGCTTGCTCGCGCATGGCAGGTTGGGCAGCCCACCGCTTCGAAGAGCTGGTTAGCGGCAAGCGCATTATTCGCCCTGCTTACAAAACAGCTGTCAAGGAACGCGAATACGCTCCTATCGAGCAGCGTTAAAGGGGCTTTTCTGCTCAGTTTTAGCTGAGAACATTCAGATGCATCAAGGGCGGTTCCCATTGCGGGGCCGCCTTTGTTTGTTATTGGCGGGGGCGTTCCTGCGATTGGGTTTTGGTTGTAGTGGCTTGCGGCTGATTGTTGCAGCGGATAAGGCCGTTGCGCTCACGCTCTAGGGTCTGAGTGGGCTGCAGGGTCTGAGTGGGCTGTGGGGCTCGTGCGGTTTGCGTTTTGATGCTCGTGGGCTTGTGTTGGCGTAGGAGCCGCCGAATGCATTCGCGCTTTGCCCGTTTATGCCATGGTGTTTCTGAATTTAACTCTAGCTGCTGGGATTGGCGCGTTTCCTTCCTTTGGGGATTGAACAAAAAATAAGGGAGCCTGCGTTCCGACAGACTCCCTTATTTGGTTTTGCATGTTGGTTTTGACTAAGCTTCGCTCTTTTTTCCAGCAACGAAGCGGGTAACCAGAACGGCAACGATGGCAACGGCGATGCCGCCAATAAGCGAGGGCCAGGGGCTGCCGGTAAAGCCGGCCACCAGGTAGCCTGCCAGGCAGATAATGGCCACCAGGGTTGCGTAGGGCAGCTGGGTTGCCACGTGGCGCAAGTGGTTGCATTCCGCGCCTGCCGAAGAGAGGATGGTGGTGTCGGAAATGGGCGATACGTGGTCACCGTATACAGCGCCGGCAAGCGTTGCACCGATGGTGATAAGGAATAGCGGATCGCTTTCGGGGAACACGCCCAAAACGATAGGTAGGATAAGAGCGATAGTGCCCCAGGAAGTGCCCATGGCAAAGCCGATAAAGCCAGCAACAACGAAGATGATGGCCGGCAGCAGCGTAAGGGTGAATCCTGCGTTGGTAAGGAAGCTGGAAACGAATTCGCCCGTGCCCAGCATGTAGCGGCAGCAACCGCCCAAGCTCCAGGCCAGAACCAAGATCATGATGGCGCCAACCATGGAGCGCACGCCTTCGGAAACGCCTTCGGTGAAGCCAACCAGCGTGGTGAGCTTGCGGGGCAGGTACATTGCCGCCGAAACGGTAAGTGCAACAATGGCGCCGATGCACAGGCCCATGATGGGGTTCTCGCCGATTGCAGTGGCAAAGTCGGCTCCTTCGAAGTAGCCGCCAGCGTAGAGCATGCCCAGAATGGCAAACACAATGAGTACCACGATGGGCACAATAAGATCGAGCACCTTGCCGTTTTGCGAAACGGGCAGTCCTTTGAACTGCTCTTCTGCCTTGGTGGCGCCTTCCAGGTCGGATTGCTCGGTAACCACGGTTTCTACCGCGTCTGGGTCGGCGGGCACGCCAGCGCCAGAAACAGCTGCCAGGGCGGAAGGCTGCAGTATGTCGCTGTAGGAATGTGCTTCGCAGTCGCGCTGAGCCTTGCCCATGCCGAAGAAATCCTTGCCGAACAGGCACATGGCGAACACGAACACGATGGTGATGAGCGCGTAGAAGTTGTAGGGAATGGAAGCCACGAAGGTGTTGAAGCCGTCATCGCCCAGGTAGCCGCCTACGGCAACCGCCCAGGATGAAACGGGTGCAATGATGCAAACCGGAGCGGCGGAAGAGTCGATGATCCAGGCAAGCTTTTCATGGCTGATGCGGAACTTGTCGGTGATGGGGCGCATTACCGCACCAACGGTGAGGCAGTTGAAGTAGTCGTCGATGAACATTACCAAGCCAAGAACGGCGGTCATGAAGGCGGCCATGCGGGCGTTCTTGATGTGCTTGGCTGCCCATTCGGCGTATGCGCGCGAGCCGCCGGCAATGGCTATAACCACAACCAGCGCGCCTAGCAGCGCAAGGAACAAAATGAGCGCACCGTTGGAAGAAATCTGCTCGGCCATAACCTGCGGAATATCGCAGAATGCGGCAATGAGCTGGTCGGTTCCGGCGCCATTTAGAGTGAACTCGTAGATGACGAGGCCGCTGAACACGCCAACCAGAAGGGAAGAATACACCTCCTTGGTTAGAAGGGCCAGGCCAAGTGCCAGCAGGGGCGGCACGATGGACCATGCGCCGGTGGAAATAAGCTCGAAGCCTTCCATGGCAACTCCTTTGCTTGTTGGGCGCTTGGAACACTGCGTGGGGAAGGCGGCATGCGGTTTACGGCGGCGTTGCCAGTGGCGGCTGCTGCATGTGACCCATGGCGCATTTTCCGCGAAGCGTTTGGGCGCGGTTTAGACTGTGCCCGATTATATGCCAGGGATGGGCTGGGAAATGTTTCGAAAAGAATAAGTGCCCAGGTGGCGCGTGGGCGGCTGGGCACTTGAGGCTTGGAACGTATGCGGTTGAGCGGCTTTGGGTATGGGGCGGGTGTGTTGCGGGTATCTAGGCGCGCTTCGGGGCTCGTTGCGTTTTGCCATGGGCGGTGCCTATGGCATGGCGGGGTTGGCGGCTAGGCCCGTCGCTCTGAGCGCACGCTGTGCCTAGTCTATACCCAGCACCTGCATTACCAGGCAGATAACCGAAAGGATGCCCACCACCACGATGGTGAGGTACAGCAATGCTCGTGACACCTTGCCGGAAACGTATTTGCCCATTACGTGCTTGTCGCACGCGATGATGGCCATGAACACCAGCAGCACTGGCAAAATAACGCCATTCACGAACTGGGCGGTAAGCATGATGCCCATAAGGTTGAGCCCAGGGATAAGGATGACGATGGCCGAAATCAAGATGATGAAGGTGAAGATGCCCTTGAACAGCGGGGCTTCTTTCCAGGTGAAGGAAACGCCGGCTTCCCAGCCGAATGCTTCGCAGATTACGAAGGAAGTGGTGAGCGGCAATACGCACGCTGCCAGCAAGCTGGCGGCAACCAAGCCAATGGCGAACAACGCCTTGGCGTATTCACCGGCAAAGGGCTCCAGTGCGGCGGCTGCTGCTTCGGCGCTTTCAACTTCAATGCCTTGCGGGAACAGCACGGTGCCGGTGGTAACGATGATGAACCAGGCAACAATACAGCCAACTATTGCGCCTGTGGTGGCGTCGATGCGTTGATAGGGAAGGTCGCGCACGCGCACGCCTTTTTCAACCACGTTGCTCTGCGCGAAGAACATCATCCAAGGCGCAATGGTGGTACCAACCATGGCAACTGTGAGCGAAAGGAAACTCAGGTCGCTAGAAGCGGCGGGCATTACCGTTGCTGCCAGGGTTTCGGTCCAATTGGGCTGTGCCAAAATTGCCGCAACAATGTAGGTGGCAAACACGCAGGAAAGCACCAGGAAAACATTCTGCACGCGCTTGTAGCTGCCGCCGATTATGAGCCCCCATACTGCCGCAGCCGCAACGGGCACTGATATCCATCGCGGCACTCCGAACATTTCCATGCCCGATGCAATGCCCGCAAATTCCGAAAACGTGGTGGCCACGTTGCCAATGAGCAGCGCCAACATGGCAAGTGCAGTTAGGCGGATGCCAAAGCTTTCGCGAATAAGGGCTGAAAAGCCCTTGCCCGTTACCGCGCCCATGCGCGTTGCAGTGGTTTGCACCACAATGAGCAGGATGCACATGATAGGGATGATCCACAACGTCATGTAGCCGAACTTGGCGCCAACCGTGGAATAGGTGGAAATTCCGCCAGCGTCGTTGCCCGCCATGGCGGTTACGATGCCGGGGCCCATGGCTGCCAGAACCAGGAACGCCTTGGAGTGCTGTTTCTTGTTTTCTTCGCCGGAATCGCTGCCCTGGGCGGGGCTGTTGGAAGCGTTGCTTGCCAGAGCGTTGCCCTGCAGCTTGCTGTCCTTTAGCGTCATTGAAAAGCCTCGATCCTAGTTGTTTCCGAAGAAGTGCAGGATGGCAAACGTGTAGGGCACCAACAGCACCACGAACACGGCCAGCATGATGGCGAACTGGCCCCAAGCCCAGCGGGTGCGGCCTTCTTCAACGTTGTCTTCGATTACTTCCATAGCGTCGTCGACGGTGACGATGCCCAGCATGAGTCCTTGCTCGTTCACAACGGGCATGGCCATAAGGTCGTACTTGGAAATGTCGGCGGCAACTTCGTCTTCCGATTCTTCGGGCAGCGAAGTAATGAGCTCGTCGAACATGATGCTTTCAAGCGGGGTGTCGTCCTTTGCCAGCACCAGGGTGCGCAGCGAAAGCACGCCAACCAGCTTGTCGTACTCGTCGAGCACGTACACGTAGTTCACCGTGGGGTGGTCTTCATCCAGGCCACGCAGCACTTCGGTGGTTTCCTGCACGGTATCGGTGGTATGCATGGCTACGAATTGGGTGGTCATCAGGCCGCCGGCCGTGTCTTCCTTGTAGCCCAGCAGCTTGCGGATTTCGGCAGCGTCTTCCACGCCCATCAGGCGCAGCAGCGTTTCAGCCTTTTCATAGGGCAGGTCGCCCACGATGTCAGCAGCGTCGTCAGGGTCCATATCTTGCAGAAGGCGGGATGCGCGGTTTTCGTCCAGGCCTTCGATGATGTCTGCCTGGAATTCGTCTTCCATTTCCGAAATGGCATCGCCGGCCTGCGCGTCGTCCAGGTGCTGGAACACGTTGGCGCGCTGCTTTGGATCGAGCTGCTCCAGGATGTCTGCCACATCGGCAGGATGCAGCTCTTCCAGGCGCGTGTGCGAAACGGAAAGCTGCACCTTTGAAAGGTCGCGGTCGAGCAGCTCCATGTAGTTCCAGGCGATAAGGCGCTCATCGATGCTTTTGCCGAATGCCTTCGCAATGCCGCAGGCCGCACGTTCTACCCACGGGGCTAGGCCACGAAGGATGCCACGCATGCCCACTTCAGCGCCCAGAAGGCGAAGCTGCGTGCCCGATTCGGAAAGCTTCAGGTCGTTTACACGCACAACCTTCATGCCCTGCGTGTCCACGATTTGGCGATCTAGCAGGTCGCGCGCAAGAAGAACCTCGGCGGGCTGCAGGTAGCTGAAGCGGATGGCCGTACGGTCAACCTTCAGGCGGATGCCATCTTCGCTGAAGCCCTCAACGTACTTGCGCCAAGAAATCATGAAGGGCGTTTTGCCTGGACCCAAGAAAGCCAGGCTGGTGATGCGCGGAAACACTTCGCCGGTTTGGATGGCCAAGTCGGAAATAGAGCCGATTTTTTCGCCATTGGCATCGACGACGGGCTCGCCGAGCATCTGTGATAGGTAGATCATTGAATTCCCCCTGTAGGGCGGCTGGGGCTCGAGCCTTGGCTTGCGGGCAACGCGTGCTCTACGCAAGACAAGCGCCGGCCTGGTGCCGCCTGTTCATGTCGCAGTCTTTCTTCGACCGCCACATGGTGCGCCTGGCACGGCGTGGGGGCCGAAGGCTAATTACTGTGAGGTTTCGATTTTCGAACCTTCAAGTAATGTCCTTTCCTAAGTGGTTAAGAGGTACTGACTACGAATAAGTGCATCGCAGGTGCGATTTGCCGATTCGCAGTGGTACGGCCTTGGGTGCACAAAAGCCAAGCCTTGGCTCCAAAGCACATTCGATTGTAAGTGAATTGCTGTATATGGGCGCCCTAGGTACGTGAAAAGAAAGTAAAAAACGTGGTCATTGGCGCATACCTGCAAATACGCTTTTGCATGCGGTGGAAGGTATTGCGGTGTTCGTTCATATTCCCTACACATTCAAAGAAATCTATTGACGAAACCCATGCAAACGAGGATACTAATTCCTGCTGAAAAACGCGCCGTTACCTCAGCTGGATAGAGGGACTGACTACGAATCAGTACGTCGGGGGTTCGAATCCCTCACGGCGCACCATTTGCAATATAAAAAGATCCGCCTTCGGGCGGATCTTTTTTTGTGTTACGAGACGGGATGACGCTGCGGCTGCATCCAGCACGCCAGCTTCGCTGTTTCATCCAACTCTTCAACTGGGCAGACTGCTCGCTCGTCGCCTTCAGCTTTCTCGCATCGCCTGGTTCGACGACGAGGCTTGCCGGGTCAGTCCACCGCAACCATTACATCGGTGGCCTTGATGATGGCAACGGCGCTGCCGCCTTCTTTCAGCCCAAGCTGCTGGATGGATTCGTTGGTGATGCTGCCCGAAACGCGCACGCCTTCTTCATCTTCGATGGTGACATGGCCGTTCACGGCGCCTTCCTTAACGGAAACGATGGTGCCTTCAATCTGGTTGCGGGCGCTGATGTTGGGGATCTTGGCGGTTGCGAACATCACATTCGTGGACTTGATTACGGCGTAGCATTCTTTGCCTTCTGCAAGCCCGAGCTGCTTTACCGATTCCATGGTGATGTCGGCCTTGATGGGGTTGTGGTTGCCGCGGCAGATTACCACCACTGCGTTTACTGCACCAACATGTACTTCTTTGACGGTACCTTTGATCTGATTACGTGCGCTGATTTTCATGAGCGCTCCTTTCTGTAAGTATGAGCTGCGGAAATGGTAGCAGATTGTGTTAGCTGGCAGGCTTGGACTCTGCAGCATATATGGCAAAAGTGCGCTTGAATCGATCGTTCGGTACATAGGTTATGGGCTTCATTTTTTGGCGCGGTTCCTCCCAAGCCAAGGCCTTGCCTGTTTTCCGTTGCCTGTTGATGCAGCGTTGAGCCTGATGTTGCACTGCGCCGCTAGAAGATACTCGGGCATAAAAAATGGGCGCCCGCGCGGGACGCCCATCGTTTCGCTATGCAGGGGTGGCATTGCCGCCCAGGTTACTGAAGCTTGCCGTAGCGCTCTTCGGTGATCTGGTCGAGGCTCTTGCCCTGGGTCTTGGGGCACCAAATAACGCCCACAACCAGGGAGATAAGCAGAACAACGCACATGATAACGGCTGCGGGGAAGAAGCCGGCCGGGTTGGCGGAGATGTCGCCCATGATGGCGCCAACGCCGACGAGCGACCAGATGCCCAGTGCGCCACGAACCAGGAAGAACATGATGCCCTGAACGCCGCCGCGGTACTGGGTGGGGAACAGCTCGGTGCCCCACAGAGCGTAGAAGCACTGTGCGGAGAAGCCTGCGGAAACGCCCCAAAGGATAACGTATACCCACAGTACCCAACCCATGGAGTCGGAGGTGCCGTTCTGCAGTGCCATGCCGAATACAGCGATTGCAATCCAGGAAAGCAGTGCCAGGAATGCAGAAGCGCCGAACAGCACGCGATGAGAAACAACGTCGCCGAACTTGGAGAAGATTGCCAGGGAGCAAACTGCAACCAGTACCCACTGAACAACGCCGAGCAGGCTCTGACCGGTGGAGTCGATGTTGCCAGCAGCAGCGTAGAGGTAAGGCATGAACTGACCGTTGGTGCCTGCAGCCAGGTTCCAGGTGAGGTACACAGCAACGAGGAAGATGATGGTCTTCACGTTTACGGGGTTCTTCAGAGCGTTTGCCATCATCTTGCCGAAGCCAACATGCTCGGTTTCAGCCTCGTTCTTTTCGGCCCAGTCGGCGGATTCCTGGAGCTGACGCTGCAGGTTCCAAGCGATAAGGGCAACGATGAACAGAACGGCGAACAGGATGCGGGTAGCAAGCAGGCCGTCGAACGGGCCATAGGTGCCGGCAGGCAGGAGCGTGGTGCCGTCAGCCTGGAAGCCCGGGAGCACGAAGGAAAGTGCCAGGGACAGGATGAAGATGATGGCAGGGCCGCAGCTCCATGCGAACTGGCTGATGCCGATGTTCGATGCGCGGCTGGTGTCGGAAGAGGTCTCGGAGATGTAGCTCCAAGATGCGGGAACGCCAGCGCCTACGGAAAGACCGGAGAGCACAACGCCCACTACAACCATGGGGAGGTTTACTGCAACCATGGCGATGAACACGCCGAGTGCGTAAACGAGCAGGTTGTACTTGTAAATAGCGGTACGACCGAACTTGTCGGTGAGGAAGCCGCCGATGAGTGCGCCTACGGCAGCGCCGAAGGCGTTGGCGCCGATTGCGCCGAGGATTGCGGTCCAGGTAGAACCGAAACCGAATGCTGCAGCCCATGCGGTGAGGGCCACGCTGGATGCAACGATGCAGCCAGAGTCGAGGAAGTTGGTAAGGGATACCGCCATGGTTCCCTTACGCTCTTGGGTAAGCGCCATGCTTAGCCTTTCTAGTCGAGGTGGAACGCGCAGGGCAGGTCAACGGAGACAGGGGAGTTGTCCGCATTGGTCTCCATAACGCTTGCCATGAAATCCCACCATTTCTTGCAAATATCGGTCTTGGCGCTCTCGGCATAGCGATCGGGATCGTCAAGCTCGATATATCCGAAGAGGATGTTGGTTTCCTCATCGATGAAAATGGAATAGTTGTGGCCGCCGTACTCATGGATCATGTCTGCCATTTCGGGCCACAGTTCGTTGTGACGCTTCTCGTACTCTTCGGCAAAGCCCGGGTAGAGCTTCATCTTAAAGCCCGAGATGGTGCGTCCATCTGCGGTTTTGCGGATAGTCATTGGGGGTTCTCCTTAGTCAAGGAACTCGTCGTTTACATCAAGACCGAAGTCGATGCCGATTTGGCGAAGGCCTTCGTCGGTGATGGTGTTGAGGAACTCGTCGGAGCCGCCGTTCATCTGGCGAGCGCGACGATATACATCTGCAGCCTTTTCGATGGTGTGCATCAGGCCGAAGGTGGTGTCGAAGTCGGGGCCGGAAACGAACAGGCCGTGCTGGGCCCAAACGGCAGCTTCGTACTTCTTCATAAGCTCGGAGGTTGCCTTGGCGATGTCTGCGCCGCCGGGAACCATCCAAGGCACAACGCCCACGCCGGAGGGGAATACCACGATGCATTCGGTCATGGCTTTCCACAGGGCGCGCGTGAAGTAGCGAGCCTCAAGCGGGCAAACGAACGTCATGGCAATAACGTTGATGGGGTGTGCATGGTAAATTACGCGGCACTCGTTGTTGGTTGCCTCCATGCGCACAGCATGGTTCATGAAGTGCGTGGGGAATTCGCTGGTGGGCTTGCCGCCATCGGTGAGGCCCCAAACGATGCGCCAGGAGTCGCCGGCGTCGTTGATTTCCACGATGCCGATGTTGTGCGAAGGGTCGCTCATAACGTTGCGCATATAGCGGCCAGAGCCGGTGGTGAGGAAGTATGCACCGCGCAGGCTGTCTGCCTGAACGCCCATGTTCACCCATTCACCAGGGGTTTCATTGAAGAACGGGCGGGCCTGGTTTACCTCTTCATCCTTCAGGCGATAGGTAAGGTTGCCGCCGTTGCGCTCGTGCCAACCCTGCTGCCAGCCGTCATCGCACAAACGGCAGAAGCCGCGCACGAATGCCAGCTGCTCAACCGCAACGCCGGAAACGGCACCGCGCGCCGAAGACATGGCTTTTTGGGCGCTATTGAAGATATCCATTGAAGTCCTTCCTTCTACGAACTTGGTTTCTTATATATGTAGCTTGATTTGTTGGTTTACTCGAAGCGCTTCACATCGAACGAGGTTGCGATGGCGTCGCGCACGCTCTGCAGGTTGGGGAACGCTCCGTCGGCAATCATCTGCACGGCCAGGTTGCCCAAGCTGGTGCCTTCCACTGGGCCAGCGAACACGGGAATGCCGCAGGCTTCGGTGGTGAGCTGGTTGAGGTACGCATCCTGGCAGCCGCCGCCAACGATGTTGATGGAGGTGTAGGTGCGCCCGGTGAGCGATGCCATTTCGGCAATGCTTTCGGCGTAGCAGGTGGAAAGGCTTACGTACACGCAACGCATGAGCTGACCCACGGTAACGGGCACGCCCTGGCCGGTTTCGGCGCAGGCATTGCGTATTTCGCTGATCATGGAGCTAGGCGCTAGGAAGCGATCGTCGTTCACGTTGACGTAGGCTTCGAAGCTGCTTGCCTCCTGGGCAGCCGCGATAAGGTCGGGGAAGCCCCACTGCTTTTCTTCGTGTTGGAAGGGCGGAAGCTCCACGTCGCTTTCCTGCGCATGGGCGGTTTTGCCCTCAACGTAGGAAACACCGTTTAGCTCGCGGCGGATGGATTGGATCATCCACAGGCCCATGATGTTCTTCAGGAAGCGGAAGCGCAGCTCGTAGCCGCCTTCGTTGGTGAAGTTCTGGAAACGGGAGGCGTCCGAGGTGATGGGGCCTTCGTTTTCAACGCCCAGCAGGCTCCAGGTGCCGCTGGAAAGGAATACCGCATCGGCATCGCGTGCGGGAACGGCCAGGTAGGCGCTGCCCGTGTCGTGCGTTGCCGGGGCAATGACGTGCGTGGGGTAGCCGATTTGCTGCTCGATTTCGGCAGAAACGGCGCCCAAGTCGGTGCCGGGCATAACCACATCGCAGAACATGCTGCTGGGAATGTTGAAAGCATCCAGAATGGTTTGATCCCATTGCTGGGTGCGTGCATTCATAAGGCAGGTGGTAGAGGCGTTGGTGTACTCGTTGGCTTTGGTGCCGGTGAGTAGGAACGCCAGGTAGTCGGGAATCATCAGGAACGACTTCGCCTGGGCAATTTGCTCCGGATGCTCGCGCTGCAGTGCCAGCAGCTGGTAGATGGTGTTGAACGGCTGGCGTTGGATGCCGGTGCGGGCGTACACAGCTTCGGGCGCCATGATGGCGTCGGCCACGGCGTACATGCCGTTGGTGCGCTCGTCGCGATAGGCAACGGCATCGCCCAGAAGCTGGTCGTTTTCATCGAGCAGAACAAAGTCTACCGCCCAGGTGTCGATGCCCACGGTTTTGGGTGCGAAGCCGGCTTCCTTGCATTTGCCCAGGCCGGCTACCGTTTCGCGGAACAGCATCTCCACGTCCCAGCAGTCGTGACCGTCGGAGCGCTTTTGGATGTTGTCGAAGCGATGGATTTCGGTGAGCTCGATATTGCCTTCGGCGTTCACTTCGCCGATAACAACGCGGCCGGAAGAAGCGCCGATGTCTACGGCGGCGTAGCAGTTGGTTTTGATTTCCATTACTCGGCCTCCGTTTCAACGCCGATTTGCACAACCTGCATCACATTGGTGGGACGCGGGCTGGGCGCAGATTTGTCGAAGTTGACTACCTTGCCGTAAGAGCCAAGGTGCGGGGAAGTGGTGCGGTCGCCCAGAGTGAACACGCAGATGTCGCCGTCGTTTACGAAGCCCTTCTTCTTAACCACGCTGCAGGCCTGCTCCAAGATGAAGGAAGCGTCGCCCACAACTTTGCCTACGAGCGCCGTAACACCCCAGTTCAGCTGCAGGGAACGGCGATAGGCTTCGGTGGTGGTTACCGCATAGATGGGCACCTTTGGGCGGTAATTGGAGACCAGGCGCGCGGTGCGGCCGGTCATGGTGGGTGTAACGATGCAGCTGGCGCCCACGTTTTCGGCGGTGGTTGCGGCGGCCAAGCCCACTACGGTGCTGATGCCGATTTGCTTGTCATCGCGGTTGGGGATGGAGCCTTCTGCGTACAGGTAGGGCTCGCTTGCAGCCGCGATCTGGGCCATGGCGTGCACGGCCGGGACAGCGTACATGCCAATGGCGGTTTCGCCTGAAAGGGTGAGCGCATCGGCGCCGTCGTAGATTGCGTTCGCCACGTCGGCCACTTCAGCGCGCGTGGGGCGCGGGTTGCGAATCATGGAATCGAGCATCTGGGTGGCGCAGATGGCCGGGCGGAACGCTCGGTTGCATGCCTTGATGATTTTCTTCTGCAGGTGGGGCACCTGGTTGGAGGGAACTTCCACGCCCAGGTCGCCGCGGGCAACCATTACGGCATCGGAAGCTTCGATGATGTCGTCGATGTGCTCAACCGCGTGGGCGTTTTCGATCTTCGCCACGATGCGGATGCTGCTGCCGCCGTTTTCGGTGAGGAACTGGCGAATTGTTTCTACGTCTTCACCGCAGCTTACGAACGATGCAGCTACGAAATCTACTCCTTGCTCGATGCCGAACAGAAGGTCTTCCTTGTCCTGCTCGGTCATTACGGGCAGGGGCACTTCAGTGCCGGGAAGGTTGATTTGCTTGCATTCGCCCAGGGTGCCGGAGTTCTGCACGGTGCACTGGATTTCAGTGCCCTGAACTCGGTCGACCGCAAGCTCGATAAGACCGTCGTCCACCAGGATGATGGTGCCGGGCTCTACGTATTGCCACAGGCCCTTGCAGGTTTGGTGCACGCGGCGGGAATTGCCCAGCACTTCTTCTTCGGTGAGGAAGAAGTTGTCGCCTGCGCGCAGGAGCACTTCGTTGCCGCCTTCGAGCTTGCCGGTGCGGATGGAGGGGCCTTTGGTGTCGAGCATGATTGCCACGGGGGCATCAAGCTCGCGACGGACCTTCTTCAGGCGATCCATACGGGCCTTGTGCTCGGCATGCGAGCCGTGCGAGAAGTTGCAACGAGCAACATCCATGCCTGCGATGACCAGGTTCTTCAGAGCTGACTCTGAGTCCACCGCGGGGCCAAGAGTGCAGATGATCTTGGTTCGCTTCATCATGAGATGACGCGCCTTTCGATAAGGCGGTAGCGCCCGTTCGAGGGCATAGTTCTACCGCTAAACGACAATACGTTCAGAATTGTAACCTTCTTTTAAGAAATCTGCTTGTGCGCGGCAAGGATTTAACGTTTGGTATCACGATTCCATCACGTTTTACCTGCGGATTCGGATTGGAGGGGTGGCTTGGCTGCCGGGCCGATAATTCCTTAGCTAATTGTTTCTTTCCGAGCCATGACCCCCTCGTTCCCCCGATGCTTATTCTGACAAAAAGTCGTGTGCGTACTGGGCGGCTGCCAATGCCCCGCCAATGAGCACGCTTTCGTCTACGGTGTAGAAGCAGCTGTGCTGCGGATATTGCGCGCCCACTTCAGGGTTGCGCGTGCCAACGAACGTTAGCACGCCAGGTACAAATGCCAGGTATTCGGAAAAATCTTCACCCGAAAGCGTGCCTTCGTAATGGGAAAGCGCCTGTTCGCCAAGTACTTTTGCGATGGATTTCTGTGCGCGGGCGGCGCTTGCCTCGTCGTTGATGAGGCATGAATTGCCGTAGGTCCATTCGAATTTTGCCTCGGCGCCGAACGAGCGCGCCGTGCCTTCAACCACATGCGCCATGCGTTCTTTCAGGTATTCGCGAACCTTGGGAGTGAACGAGCGAACGGTGCCGGTTAGATATGCTGCGCCCGCCAAAACGTTGCGCGCGGTGCCGCCATGGAACTCGCCCACGGTTATGACTGCTGGGTCGAACGGCGAAACATCGCGGCTTACCACTACCTGCAGAGCCTCCACTATTGCGGCGCCCACCACGATGGCATCCACGCCTTTGTGCGGCATGGCGCCGTGGGCGCTGGTGCCGTCGATGTCCACGCGGAACCAATCGCAGTTGGCCATGCGCGGGCCGGCTTCTGCCGAAATGGTGCCTGCCTCAACTTCGCTCCATATATGAGATGCGTAAATGCCGTCTACGCCTTCGAGTGCGCCTGCGTCCATCATTTTCTGCGAACCGATGGAAATCTCTTCAGCGGGTTGGAAGATGATGCGCACTTCGCCGCGCAGGTGATTGCGAATTGCTAGCAGCAGGCGAATGGTGCCCAGCATCATGGCCATATGGCAGTCGTGCCCGCAGGCGTGCATAACACCTTCGTTCTGCGAGGCGTAGGGCACGCCGGTTTTTTCCAGCACAGGAAGCGCGTCGATGTCGGAGCGCAGTGCAATGCGGCGGCGCGGGTTGCCGTTGGGATCGTATGCATTGGACGCGGTGCCGCGGATGGTGGCAATGAGCCCCGTTTCGCCTGCGCGGCGATATTCAACGCCGAGGTTATCCAGCTCTGCAGCAAGTGCGTTGCAGGTTTCGAATTCGTGCTCGCTTAGCTCGGGATGGGAATGGAAATAGCGGCGGCGCTCAATAATGTAGGGCTCGATTTCAGGCGCAAGCGCTTTGAGTTGGGCGGTTGCAGGTTCGTCCGTACAAGCGCCAGCGCCCGCCCTGGCCGTTTCAGCCGTTGCTTCCGCAGGGCTTTTTGCGGTGTTTGCCGTTTGCTCGAGTTCGCCGCCCATACAAGCCGCCTTTCGTGGTTTCTTGCAATCAGACTACCATTCCGAGCGCTAAAGAGCTTGGGCGAGGTGAGCCTATTAATTAGTTGTGTTTCTAGTTTCGCCCCGGCATCCAAGGGTCCTGCGCCAAAAGCCTTTGGCGCAATGCGGCTCGGCGCATATGTATGTCTTCATAGGTCGTGCGAACCCGCTTGCCCATGTGCCCGGCAATTGAATGGGCGATGGCATCGATTTTCTGAGGGTCTTTTGCGTGGAAACGGGTTACAGCAATGGTTGTTATTCCAGCGGCGAGCAGGTTGTTGACCCTGGATGTATCTAGCTCGACGGCTCTTTCGCTTAGATGGAATTCCCTGCTGTTGTATTCGACGGCAACTTTGGCTTCGGGCCAAAACAAATCGCAATGATACGAATCGTGCGTAACGCGGTTATTCTTGCTTGCAGGCACTTCGACTGCCATGTTCATTCGAGGAACACCGAGCCCATACCCGCCGAGCCTGGCGGGCAGGCCGAATGTTAGGGCAAGGAAGCATTCCATTGGCGAAGCGGCGTTGTTGGCAACATGGCGGAGCGCTCGCTGGGCGGTGCCAAGCTTTTTGTCGGGGCACTTTTCAAGAAAACGTTCGATGCTATCGGTGCTTGCGATGGGCTTCCTGCTTGTAAAGCCGATGCTGATGAAGGGGTTGAGGGAATAGCTTCCGCAAAGTTCGAAGCCCAATTTTGCTAGGGCAATTTCGTTCTGGCATTCACGCGACATCTGCGCGTAGCAAAATTCTGGCGAGCTGCAATATAGTCCGTTGCCTAAATCTATGAAGCAAGATTCTCTTTCGGGTAGTGCCCATACGTGGCTATTGATCCATCTGGCTTGGCTCCGGGTTTTAGAGTTGGCCACTACGATACTGACGGCATCGTAGTCTTCGATAGCGGCTTTGACCTCGGCTGGAAGGGCCGCGATTTTTTCTTGAAGTTCGGCTGCGCGCGGCGTTTTGCAGGCGGAGGGAACCGCGCGCGACCTGGGCAGCTTTCCGATGTTGGGATTGCGGCGAAGGATGCTCAGGGCGGTTTTATGTCCGAAGAAATAGTTCATATCTGAACCGTATCAGGCGAATCTTAATAAAATTCCAAAATCGGATTTTGTGTATTTGCGATTCTTTATAACCGCAGGTAAAAAGCGAAAACGGGATTTTCTAGATTTCGGAAAATTCCATCTGGACAAAATAGAAGACCTATTTTGGCGAAAAACCGAGCACGTGTATGCAGATTCCTCGTTTCGACGGCTGAGGAACATACACGTGCTCGGTTTTTCGCCATTTTGAGGTTTGCGGGCATGCATCTGTCCGGTTTTTCGCCAAAATAAGTTTCGATTTCTGGCGAAACGCCTTTCTGGCATACACTTGCTCGAATTTTTGCCAGGCTCCCGAGACGGGAGGGCGATTGGTCGGCCTCCCAGTAGCCTTGCGGCTCGTTGATTACCGTCGCCTTGCTCGGTTGCGGCTTCGTGTGCGATTGGTTCATTGGGATTGTCGGTGGTCTGGTCGCCAGCTCGGCCAGCCGGCGCCGTTGCCGTTTTCGGCCCCGATGTGCGCAAGATGGTATCCTTATTGCGTTGCGCTTGTAGGGGAGCGCCGTTTTTACACAGAGGGGAAGCCTATGTGCGCTAAGAAGAAAAACCAAAAATCTAACCCGAATAAGGCCAAGAAGGAAAAGCAGAACGTTATTACCTGCCCATATTGCGGCGGCACCAACTTCAAGTACGAAGCAACCCGTCGTCGTGTGCCCAGCAAGTGGTACGTGCACGTTATTGTGGCCATTGTGATTATTGGCATTGCGTTCGTTATGCCGTACTTCTCTATTGCGTTTGCCATTGCCTACATTGTGCTTACCTTTATGCCCCGCAAGGTTTTGGTTGGCACCTGCCAGGATTGCCAGCAGGAAACGCTGTTCAATCGCCCAGAAGACGGCAGCCTTACTCCCAAGTTCGACAACTTGCAGCCGTAAGGAAACCAACCCGGCAATAAATTTGAGCAATTGGGCGGCCTCGCGAAAGCGGGGCCGTTTTGCGTATTCGATTCGATACGTGTTTGTAGCACGCTCGAAATAAAGGGTTTGTACCGTTGAGGGCGAGATAAAACGCTGCGCGCAAAACGGCGCCAATGCAACGTAATGACCCAAGTGCAATGCAACGCTCCAAGCGTAAAGCAGCGGTAGCGCAACATAGAAAGTTCAAGGTACGCAGAATGGCAAAGAGCAAGAAGAAGGTTCAGCCCCAGCAAGAAGAGCTGAAGTTCGTCCCCGGGCGCAAGGTTGCTTGGGCATTGATGGTTCTTGCGGCAATGTTGGCGCTCGTTATTGCGCTGTTTTCCCTGGTGCAGGGCACGCTGGCCTGGGTGGCCATCTTCGGCGCCATTGCTGCCATTGCCTTCTATATGGCTCACGCCCTGCGTGCTGAACTGCGCGAAGCGCAATAGCGCCGCAGCAAAATAACCCGCAGAAACCAAAGGCCCCGCAGCTTATAGTTGCGTGGCCTTTGTCTGTTTCTACCTTAAGGGGGGGTGTGAGCTGGTTGCAGCAACTCAGCCTAGAAACCCCACATCCTTACTTCGGTTTCAAGCTCAACGTTGAATTGCTGCTTTACGGCAGCCTGAACATCGCGGATAACCTGCAGCACCTGCGCGGCGCTGGCGTTGCCCGTGTTCACCACGAAGCCGGCGTGCTTGGTGGAAACCTGTGCATCGCCCACCGAATGGCCCTGCATGCCTGCATCTTGGATGAGCTTGCCGGCGAAGTAGCCTTCAGGGCGCTTGAACGTACTGCCTGCGCTGGCCATTTCCAGCGGCTGCTTGCTGGAGCGGCGCTCGGCCAAATCGGCCATTTTCGCCTGGATTTCGTTGCGGTTGCCGGGCTCCAGCTGCAGCGTTGCCGCCAAAACAACAAGCCCCTTTTCGCTCATCATGCTGTGGCGGTAGCTCCAGTCGGCTTCGGCTGCGGGCACCTCGGCAACGCTCCCATCGGGGAAAAGGCAGGTAACGCTAACGGCAACGTCTTTGAATTCGCCATCGTAGGCGCCGGCGTTCATGATGGCCGCGCCGCCGATGCTGCCGGGAATTCCGCTGGCGAACTCGTAGCCGG
>CAZQWR010000002.1:0-24348 GCA_964597085.1 uncultured Cryptobacterium sp. | reverse complement strand
CCGCCGCAGCGGAAGGTGGTGTGCTTGGCCATGGGCTCGCTCAGCAGCAGGTCATCGCTGGCAAAAGTTTGTGCCAGTGCTGCATGGAGTTCTTCTACGTTCATCTGTTCCCCCATCGCTTGGTATCGGATGCAATGTTCTAGCAATATTACCCCTGCATGAATTCAATCGCAGAATCCACGCTATAACTGTACTTTCCGTCGGGGTTCAGGCACTTGATGCAGGCGTTGGTAATGCTGGCCATCTGCTCTACGCTTTCTTTGCGCCCGCCTAGCATCCAATTGCGCAGGATGCTCACTACGCCGCCGGCAATGTAGTCAAACTGGTAGTTGCAAATAGTTTGGCTTACCTGCTTGGCTTTTGCCGAGCCAACGCCCTTGCTTTTCAGCCCGCCACCAACGGACTGCTGAACCCCCACCGTGTGCAAGCATGCTTCGCGCACAACTTCAATTAGCGAGGTGAAGAAGGCGCTGTCCGCGTCGTCCGAGAAAACCACGGTGAACAGCCCTTCGTTTTGTCCTAGGAACTGGTATATGTCGGTTATGAGCCCGCCATATTCGCCTTGGGCAAGCTCTGTTCCGTGTGAATCCACCATTTGGCGGCAAGTTTGGCATAGGTCGTGTTTCAGGTGGTCGAACATGTCGAAGATGTCTTGGTAGTGCGTGTAGAACGTGGCGCGGTTCACATCGGCCATCTGTGCCAGTTCGGTTACGGTAACGCTGTTCAGCGGCTTTTCTTGCAGAAGGGCAAGAAGCGCGCGCATCAGCGCTTCGCGCGTGCGGCGCGTGCGCCGGTCAAGCCCCTTGGTAGCGCAGGCGGGCCAATCGAGTTGCATGGTGTTGTTGGGCATAAGACCCCTCCAATATGTTTGCGGGCAATTTAGTTTGCCGTGAGCCGGCTTGCTTGCAAGCTTAGGCTCCATTCCCTTCTGAATGAAATGCGCTGCTATGCGGGTTGGTTTTATCCAGCGGGAAAGGTTTCGTCAACGCTTGGCGCCTGAGTTCGACAACGGTTATTCGCAAGTTGTCGAATACCCAACAGGAAGCGTTTCTATTGCGTATTGCCCTGCATTGCGATTCTTTGATACTTGTATGTTAAACAACAAGTGACTAAAAACAAGAAGCGCTTGTTGGAAACGAAAGCTTGCGGCTTGCGGTGGCGCGTGCGAGCTTGGGCCGTTTAGGTTTTGCGCGCGTCAACCAGCCCCAGCTCGCTTTCGGACTGGTCATTGCCCAAACAAGCGAAAGGAGCGCTCTGCGTGCTTGATTTCTGTAGAGCATTTTTGCGGCACCGTAAGGCGGTGGTTGCTTGCTTTGTGTTGGCAGCGTTGGTGTGCGCAGCTTGCACACCGCTGGTGAAGGTGAACTTTTCCCTCACCGACTACTTGCCTGAAGAGTCGGATTCGGTTGTGGCGCTCAACGAAATGAAGAGTGCTTTCGGCAGCTCCATTCCCAACACACGCATATATGTTGAAGGAATCGACCTTGCTCAAGCTGATGAGCTTTCGCAGGAGTTTTCCCAGGTAGATGGCATAACCGATGTGATGTGGTTGGGTACTCAGGTGGATACGCACATGCCGCTTGAGCTGCAAGACGCCGATACCGTTTCCAGCTGGAAAACCGATTCGGGCTACTTGTTCCGCATGGTGCTTGATTCCAACGCCGGCCAAACGGCGCTGGATAAAATGCGCGAACAGGCTGAAGCGGTGGGTGCCACTCAGGTTTCCATGGCGGGCGATGCCGTGAACACGGCAAGCGCGCAGGAATCTACCAGCAGGGAAGTTGCCATTATCTTGGTGCTGGGCGTGTGCATTATCCTGCTCATTCTGCTGGCCACTTCACATGCCTGGTTCGAGCCGGTGATTTTCCTAACGGTAATCGGCATTGCCATTTTGCTGAACATGGGCACTAACCTGTTCATGGGGCAAATCAGCTTCATCAGCCGTATTTGCGGAGCCATTCTGCAGCTGGCTGTTTCGATGGACTACGCCATTGTGCTGCTGCACCGCTTCCGCCGATGCCAGCGCGAATTTGCCGACCCGGAAGAGGCCATGGCCCACGCTATGCACCGCGGCTTTTCGGTGGTGCTTTCCAGCGCGGCGGTAACGTTTTTCGGCTTCCTTTCGCTTACGGTGATGCGCTTTGGCATTGGCGTCGACATGGGCATTGTGCTGGCGAAGGGCATTGTGTTTTCGTTCTTCACGGTTATGTTCTTCATGCCGTGCCTCATTCTGTTGAGCCAGCGCGCGCTTGAGCGCACCAAGCATCGTTACCTCATTCCTCCGTTCGATAAATTTGCGAAGGCGTGCCAGAAGCTTATGGTGCCCATGGCGGTTGTGGTGGTGCTGGTTGCCGTGCCTTCGTACTTGGGCGAAGGCCGCACCAGTTTCGAGTATGGCGCAGCGGGCTTCAATACGCCCGAAAGCCAACTTGGTCAGGAATCGGCGCGCGTAACCGATGCCTTTGGCGAAGCGCAAACGTGGGTGGTTATGGTGCCGGAAGGCCAGTGGGCCAATGAACAGGCACTGCTTAACAAGCTGCAAGGCTTCGATAAGGTTACCGGCGTAACCTCCTATATCACGGCTGCGGGCCGCGCTATGCCTACGGCGGTTGTTCCCGAAAGCACGCTTTCGCAGGTGGTTTCAAATGGCTGGTCGCGCATGGTGGTTACGCTCAATGTGAAATCGGGCTCCGACGAAGCCTTCCAAATGGTGCAGAAGGTGCGTGAAGCTTGCGCCGAATACTACGGTGATAGCTACCGCCTGGCGGGCGACAACGTTTCCACTTACGACTTGAAGCAGGTGTGCAACGAAGATTCCAACCGCGTAAAACTGTTCAGCATGCTGGCGGTTGGTCTGGTGCTGGCCGTGATGTTCCGTAGCATTTCGCTGCCGTTCATCATCTTGCTTGCCATTGAGGTTTCCATTTGGATCAACCTTGCCATTCCGTACTTCTTGGGCGAATCCCTGAACTACATTGGCTACTTGGTAATAGATGCGGTGCAGTTGGGCGCGGCGGTTGACTATGCCATCATCTATGCCCGCGAGTACTTCGACCGGCGCGAGCAATACCCGGCCATCGAAGCGGCGCGTTCTGCCATCAAGCATGCGGGCATTACCATTCTTACCTCTTCCAGCATCCTGATGTGCGCCGGTATTGCGGTGTGGCTTATTGCCTCCAACGGCGTAATCAGCCAACTGGGCGTGCTGGTGGGGCGCGGTGCGTTCTTGGCCATGCTCATGATGTTCGTGTTCTTGCCATGGCTGTTCAAAACCTTCGACAAGCTTATATGCCGAACTACGTTTGGCCTGCATGTTTGCAAGGAGGCGCAGTGATGATGCGGTTGTGCAGGTGCTGCGGCTTTCGCGGCGTGCTTGGCGCTGATTGCGGGGGTTTCCAGCAGGGCGGATTCGTTTTTGCGGGGAAGGCTTTGCGGTTGAGATTGGCTTCGCTGCAGTGTTTCGCTCGCAGTTGGCCTGGCGTGCGCAGTTGGCCGGGCGTGGTTCTTGGCAAGCCAGCTTTGCCTTTGCGGGAAGGGGGTTTTGCGCTTGGACCACATCGTTGGCACTTTAGGCGCAACTCGCCAACTTCGCCTTCGATTTGCCGCCCGTTTGTTCCGTTCTATCGATTTTGCTCTGTAAGGAGTTTTGTATGAAAGCTCATTATTTGTTGAAGCCCGCTGCCCGTGGTGCCGTTGCATTCGTGCTGGCCGCGGGGCTTATGCTCCCGTTTGCTGTGCCTGGCCAGGCGTATGCTGCCAGCGATGGTGCCAAGGACGAAGTGGTGTATGCCAAGGCCGCCGCCAATGGTGAAACGCAGGGCATTTATGTAGTGAACGTCTTCGATTCCCAAACCGACGCCCAGGTTTCCGACCCGGCAAACTACACCAGCGTGCAGAACCTCACCACTACGCAAGTGCTGGAGCAGAAGAACGGCGTAGTGGAGCTTTCTGCTACGGCTAATACACCGTTCTACTATCAGGGCAATTTGGATGCCGCTAGCCAGCTGCCGTGGAACATCAGCATCAGGTATTACCTTGACGGTGTAGAAAAGCAGCCCGCTGAGCTTTCGGGTGCCAACGGGCAGCTGAAAGTTGTGCTGGATGTGCAGCCAGTGGAAGAGGGCGAGGTTTCCGACTTTGCCACAAGCTATATTCTGCAAGCGAAAGGCACGTTCGCCGAAGACGCCTTCACCATTTCCGATGGCGGGGACGCCACCATCGCCCATTCTGGCAGCGACCAGGTGGCAACTTGCCTGGTGCTTCCAGGCGAAGGTGCCACGTTCGAGATTTCCGGCACGGCTCATAACTTCAGCTACGATGGCTGGCAGATTGCGGGCATGCCGCTTTCCATGGCTGTTGACCTGGCCAGCCAAGATACTGGCAAGCTTACCGGCCAAACCCAGGAGCTTGAAGATGCAACCAGCCAGCTTTCCAGCGGCGCAAGCGAGCTTAGCAACGGCACTAGCCAGGTAGACGGCGGTGCGCAGAGCCTGGCTTCGGGTGCCAGCCAGCTTTCCAGCGGCGTGGACTCTGCGGTTTCGGGGCTGAGCCAGCTTTCTTCGGCGGGCAGCAGTTTGGTGCAGGGCTGGAATAGCGTTGCTTCTGGTGTTAACTCGCTGGATTCTGCCGCCAGTCAGTTGCAGGCGGGCAGCAATCAGTTCGAACAGGGGCTGGAAAGCTCTGCTCGGGAATATGCCTCTGCGGCTTCGCAGCTTGCCAACGTGAAGGCAGCATATGCCCAGGCTGCCCAGGCTGCTAAGCAGGCTTTGGCTAGCGGCGATACTGAAGCGGCGGCGCAGGCCGTTGCCCAGATGGATGCATATGCGCAGCAACTGGCGCAAGTGTCTGCGGCATCGGGGGCTTACCAGGCGCTTGCTGGTGTGGAGGATTCGTATTCTACTCTGGACAGCGGCATAGATGCGCTTGCCAGCAGTACTCCCGAGCTTGCCAGCGGTGCCCAGAGCTTTGGCAGCGGCCTTTCCAGTTACGTTGAAGGCGCAGGTGAAGCGGCTGAAAGCGCAACGCAACTGCAAGAAGGCGCGGCCCAGGTGGCTGAAGGAGCCGGCTCGCTCAGCAGTGCAACCAGCCAGCTTTCCAGCGGCGCATCTACGCTTGCCAGCGGGTCGGAAACGTTGGCCAATAGCGTAAGCGGGCTAGACCAGAAGATCATCGAAGAACTGCAAAACGTTATCGATGAAAAGTTGGGCAAAGATTTCAAACCGCATTCCTATGTGGTGCCCGGCAACACCAATGTGGATGCCGTGCAGTTCGTGTACGTTGTGGAAGGTATTTCCGAACCCGATGAAACCATGAGTGAAACGAATGGTTCCAGCGAGAATCTAAGCTTTCTAGACAGGTTTGTTGCCCTGTTCACTTCGCAAGAGTAGAGTACGCCCCGTAGGGGCGCGCAAAGGGGAGCGCGCCGAGGGCGCTCGCTTTCTGGGTGCCAATATGTACCACGGCTTGGCTTGGCGCGTTTGCGCCAGCGGTTGCACCCGACGCGTTGGCGGCAGAGCAAATGTGCGGGTTGTGGCTTGGTGCATTAATGCTGCTGTGCGCGGTTGAGCTGGGCAGGGCGGTATGCTTCGCCGGTGCTCCGCAGCGAAGGCAAAGCCGATAAGCGCCGCAACGTAAGGGGAGGGCAATCATGGAAAAGTACCTATTCTGGGGCACCTTCTTCTTCGCGTATTTGATTAACGGCATCACTGGCTTCGCGGGCAACATATTCGCCATGCCTGTAGGCATGGTTTCCATTGGTCATGCCGAATCTATCGTGGTGCTTAACTGCACTGGATTTTTGGCCAGCTGCCTTATTGCCTTCACCAGCATTAAACACTGCAACTGGAAAGAGCTGGCGAAGATGGTTGTTGTTATGGCCATCTTCATGGCTATTGGCGCATGGATTAACACGGTGGCGCCGCTCAGCGTTCTTTCAAAAATCTACGGCGTAGCGGTGTTGGTAATTGCCATTCGCGGCTTGTTCTTCAACAAACAGAACAAGAATCTGCCTGAGCCGGTGCTGTACTTGATCCTGGCCATTGGTGGCCTTATTCAGGGCATGTTCGTTTCGGGCGGCAGCTTCTTGGCCATCTATGCCCTGCAGAAGCTGAAAGATAAAGATGAATTCCGTGCTACCACAACAATGACCTGGGTTTTCTTGAACGGCGGTTATGCACTGTTTGGCATTGGCGGCGGCGGGCTTGAAGGCGATGGCCTGTTGGTGCTGGCCGTGTGCATTCCGCTGCTCATTCTAAGCACGTGGCTGGGTGGCCTTATCCAAAAGCGCATCAGCCAGGAGCAGTTCGTGAAGTTCACCTACGTGCTGCTGGTGGTAATTGGCTGCGTGCTGCTGGTTAAGTAGGGTTATTCGTCAGAACCTTCGCTGGGCTTCTGGCCTTCGTGCTGCTTGCGCTCGGGCTTGGTGCGCGGGTTGAAGTGGTGGCTCAGGGCATCGCCCAGCAGGCGAAGCTTCACGATGGCGTACGCGGTAATAAGCCCAACCACAATAACCATGGGAATGCGCACGATGTTGTCGGCGCGGGTAACCACCACAGCGCATGCCGAAAGCAGTGCCGTCCAGCCCCACATGATAAGAACTGTGGTGCGCTGGCTAAAACCAGCGCGCATAAGGCGATGGTGGATGTGCCCCTTGTCGGCTTCGTCGATAGGGCGATGTTCGCGCTTACGGCGCACAATGGCGAAAAACGTATCAAGGATAGGCACGCCAGCAGCCAGAATGGGCACCAGCAGCGAAACGAACAGTGCCGAGCGCGCAACCGCGAACAGCGAAACCAAGCCCAGCGAAAAGCCCAGCAAAAGCGCGCCCGAGTCGCCCATGAAAATTTTGGCAGGGTAGAAGTTCGACTTCAAAAAACCCACGCAGGCGCCAATAAGCACCACGCTGAACATGGCGGCGTCGGGGCGCCCGGTAAGCACGGCGAATATCAGGATGGTAATGGCCGAAATGCCCGTAATGCCCGAAGCCAAGCCATCCAGGCCGTCAATAAGGTTGATAACGTTTGCGAATGCTACCAGGTAAAACACGGTAAGCGGGTAGGCAATCCAGCCGAATTCGATGTAGCCCTGGCCAAATGGGTTATGGATGCTGGAAAGCAACACGCCTGAAGCCGCCACAACGCATGCGGCAATAATCTGGCCCAGCAGCTTCACCTTGGCGTTCATGTCTATAACGTCGTCGATGGCGCCCACCAGGAAAATGAGCACAACGCCGGCCAGCACGCCCCAGTAGTTCACGTTCATTTCGGGCAGGGGAACAAACGGGTCGCCCCAGCCAAACAGGTGCGTGCCAAAAACGGCAACGGCAATGGCCGCTAAAATGCCGCCGAAAATAGCAATGCCGCCCATACGGGGGATAGGCAGCATGTTCACGCGGCGAGCACTGGGGTAGTCGATGGCATCGAAGTGGATGGCAATTTTGCGCGCCAGCGGCGTGAGCGCGATGGTAACCACCGCAGCCACGGCGAAGAGCACGGCGTATTCAGCCCAATTCATATGTGCTCCCCCTTGGCGCGTATCAGTAGACTTCATGGCGCGCCAAAGCGGCAAACGCCAGAAGTAGATTATACCCCGAGCGTCCAATTTCGTTGCGTATCCGCCCTAAGGCAAACGCTATTGGTTGGCTGGCGTCTTTATTTGGGCTTGTGTTGTGCGCCGTTTGTGGAGAGAGCGCGGGCAAAAAGTGAAGGAGCCTTGATTGTGGGCGCCATGCGCCTACCCCAAACGCGCAGGCGGTTAGAATTGATTCCCAGAAAACCGAATGAGCCTGAAAAGAGGTGCACGTGTCACACAGCCCCGCGATAAGCGTCATCATCCCCGTTTACAACGTGGAATCGTGGCTTCGCCGCGCTGTTGGCTCGTTGCAAAATCAAACCTGCGCCAGCTACGAAATCTTGCTGGTAGACGATGGCAGCACCGATGGTTCGGGCGCTCTGTGCGACAAGCTGGCCAATGAAGATGTTCGCATTCGCGTAATCCATCAGGAAAACCAGGGCGCGGCAGCTGCCCGCAACGCCGCAATCGAAATCGCCCGTGGTGACTACCTGTACTTCATGGACGGCGATGATTGGTGCGAGTCCACCATGCTCAAAGACATGCACCGTGTTGCCTCTGCCAACAACCTAGATTTGCTTATTACCGGCTTCACCATCGATACGTATTACGACGATGAAGGCAAGTTCTACCGCGAACTGCGCAATGCGCCCAACCGCATTTTTGCCACGCAGCAGGAATTCCGCGAAAACGCTTGCGAGCTGTTTGATGCTCAGCTTTTGTACGCCCCTTGGAATAAGCTGTATCGCCGTGCGTACTTGAACGAAAAGGGCGTGCGCTTTCCGGGCACCTTCTGGGACGATTTGCCTTTCAACCTAGACGTTATGCGCGATGTTGAGCGTGTTGGCTGCCTGGACGGCCACTACTACCACTTCCTGCGTGCCCGTGCCGAAAGCGAAAACACCAAGTATCGCCCCGATATGTACAGCAAGCGCGAAGAAGAGCACACCTGGATGAACGAGCTGTACCGGTACTGGGGCATCAACACCCCGCAGGTGCGGGAATTTCTGGCGCGCCGCTATGCCGAGCGCCTGGTAGGTTGCATTGAAAATGTAACCAACAGCAACTGTACGCTTTCGCGCGAAGAAAAGCGCACTGCCATCAAGCAGATGATTTCCACCCCGCAGGCGCGCGAGGCCCTGAAGTACGCCAAGCCGCGCACCAAGATGATGGGCGTGGTGCTTACGCCGCTGAAGATGGGCAACGTTACCCTTACCAAGGCCGAAAGCGAAGTAATCAGTTGGGTGCGCCAAAACAGCACCAACCTCTTCGCACGCTTGAAGGCCAACCGCTAAGCGAAGCCGGCTCGAAGCCCCAGCTTTTTGGTGCTATTCCACGCTCTTCAGTGCTTCGATCATGTCAATCTTTTGCAGGGTGCGGTTGGAAAGCGCGGCCACTATCACGGCGAACAGCAGCGTGAGCGCGCAGGCGTACACATAGCTTATGGGCTCGATGGTTACCGCGAAGTAGATGCTGGGCATTTTCAGCACATAGGTAAGCGAATGGCTGAACGCGTAGCCCGCCGGGATGCCCAGCAGCATGCCAATGCCGGTAAGCAGCACAGTTTCCTTGTTCACGTAATGGCTTACCTCGCGCTTGCGGAAGCCCAATACCTTGATGGTGGCCAGCTCGCGAATGCGCTCGGAAATGTTGGTGCTCGAAAGCGTGAACAGCACCACGAAAGCTAGAGCCGCCGCCAGGCCCACAATCACGTACACGATGGTGTTGATGAGCGCGAACGACTGCGCGAATTCATCGTTCATCTGCTGGGTGCTGGTTACGGTAAGGAATTCGCTGCGTGCGCCCAGCTCATCGGCAAAGGCGCTGCTGTCGGTGCCTTCGGCAAGGTTTACGTAGAAGCCGTTCAGGCTGGCCTCCTTGCCGAACAGCTGCTGGTAGGTGCTTTGCGAAAGGTAGGCGGCGTTGCCTAGATAGTTATCGGCCACGTGTGCCACGGCAATGTTGGCTTCATCTAGCTTGCTGGTTTTCAGGTGCACGCTGCCGCCATCGGCAACGCCCAAAAGCTCGGCTGCATTGCGGGTAAGAATCATGCCACTTGCGCTGCTGGTGTTTTCGTTGGTGGAGGAGTTGTTGCTTGCGTTGGAGGAGCTGTTGCCAGCAGAACTGCCGGTGTTGGCTTCGGTTGTGCCGTTGGTTGTGCCAGCATCCGCATCGGAGTCAATGCCCGTTGCGTTTACGTTGCTGCTGGCAGCCGCTGCGTTCGCGTCGGAACCTTCAAGTGCAAATTCCTCTTCGCCGTTCTTCAGCGCAACAAAGGGTGAAAGGTCGGCGCCGTCGGGCAGAATATACAGCTGCATACTTTCGTTGCTGCCGTTTGCGGTAACGGTTACGGTGTCCACCGACATGGCTTGCAGCTGCTCAACTTCGCTTCTGCTTCGCAGGTAAGCCTGCGCTTCATCGAAGTCGCTGGAATTCACCACGGCCTGAACGCTGTAGCGATACACTTCGCCATATTGCAGTGGCGAAAGCGCGTGCACGGAATCTTTGATGGCAAAACCGCAGATGAGCAGCGCCATGCAGCCCATGATGCCGAAGAGGGTCATGAAGAATCGCTTCTTGTAGCGGAACAGGTTGCGCGCCGTTACCTTGTTCAAGAACGAAAGGCGGTTCCAAATAAACCCAATGTGCTCCAAGAAAATGCGCGAACCCGAAGGCGGAGCCTTGGGGCGCATGAGTGCGGCCGGCGTAAGGCGCAGTTCGGAACGGCATGCCAGTACGGCGGCACCCACAATGCCCAGTACGAAGAACACCAAGCTGCCAATGCCGTACAGCGGGTCGAACCCAATAAGGTAGTTGGGCAGCAGATACATAACTTTGAACACGCTGAACAGGAAGCTTGGGAACAGAACAAAGCCCGCTCCCAGGCCAAGCACGGTGCCAATTACGCAGGCCAGTAGCGCATATACCACGTATTTGCATAGAATGGCGCGGTTGGAATAGCCCAGGCTCTTGTACGTGCCAATGAGCCCGCGCTCTTCTTCCACCAGGCGCGTGATGGTGGTAAGCGCAATAAGCACGGCTACTACCAGGAACACCACGGGGAACACATAGCCAATGGCTTCGATGGAAGAAGCGTCCGAGCCAACGCTTGCGTAGCCGGCGTTGGACTCGCGGTCTTGCACGTACCAGCGGGCATCTTCCAGGGCGTCCACGTCAGCGCGGGCGTTGGCCAGCTGCTCTTCGGCTTCGGCTTTGCTGCTTTCGTATTCGGCGCGTCCGCTGTTCAGTTGCGCCTGTCCGCTGGCAAGCTCGCTTTCGGCAGCCGCAATTTGGCTTTGGCCGGAAGCTAGTTCCTGCTCGCTTGCGTTCAGTTGCGCCTCGCCAGCTTCCAGCTGTTTCTTGCCGCCGG
This sequence comes from uncultured Cryptobacterium sp., assembly GCA_964597085.1. Lineage (GTDB taxonomy): Bacteria > Actinomycetota > Coriobacteriia > Coriobacteriales > Eggerthellaceae > Anaerotardibacter. The sequence goes on along the minus strand of CAZQWR010000002.1, from coordinate 13,409 downwards.
CAAGTTGTGCCGCCTGCGCATCTAGCTGTGTTTTGCTTGTTTCTAGCTTTGCGGCAGATTGCTCCAGTTCGGTTTCTTTTTGTTGGAGGGTGGCCAGCGCTTCAGCACGTTTGGCTTCAACGCCCTGTGCCTGGACATCGTATTCTTCCTGAGTGATAGCGCCTGCGGCCAGCGCGGTATCTAGCTGGGCAATTGCCTGGTCGCATTCGTTATTGGTTTGCATGCGCGCTGCTGCCACCTGCTCGCGCCCAGACGCAATTTGCTCTTGCCCGCTGGCGATGTTTGCGTAGGCGGCATCAACCTGCTGCTGGGCGGTTTCCAGTTGTGCGCGCTGCTGCTCTAGTTGTTCACGCCCGCTGGCCAGTTGCTCGGCGCCGCTTTGCATCTGCTGTTTGCTGGTGGCGAGCTGGCTTGCGCCCTGGTCGAGTTCTTCTTGCGCGTTTTCCAGCTCGGCTTCGGCGCTGGCAAGCTCACGGTTGGCAGATTCTTCCTGTTCGTCTATTTCAGCGTAGGCATCGTTGCGAATTTGCTGGCTGCGCGCCTGTTCGCGCTCGCTTTTTATGCCCTCTATTTGGCTTTTAACGCTACCAACCAGCGCGTTGTATTCGTCGGAATAGGCTGCAAAATTCTGAGGGTTGGCAGCTTTTACATACACCGCGGTGAACGCTTCGGAGGTTACTGCGCCGCGCGTGGTGAAGAATTGGTAGTCGGGGCTGGCGCTGGCGCGTACGGCAATGGAGCCGTTGGGGTTGGTGAGCTCGGTGGGGTCAACAACCGTGCCAACAATGGTGTACTCGCAGCGCTCGAACACTTCGTTTTCGCTGGCTTCCAGCGCTACGGTTGCTCCAATGCCAAGGCCCGAATCGGTAAGGTAGTTTTCAGAAACGGCAACTTCGTTGGCGGCTTGCGGAAGGCGGCCATCTAAAAGGTAAGGCTGGTTGAAACCCTGTTCCGAAAGTGCTTTCACGCCAACGCTGGCGCGTTTGGTGCTCAACTGCGTGTAGGTGGTTTCTTCATAGGCACCTTCGGCCGCATCTACGCTATCCAAAGCGGCAAGCGCATCTACATCGGCATTGGTAAGCCCTAAGGTGCTCTGTACGCACACATCGTACATGCCTTGTTCGGAAAAGAACTGGCTGGCGGAATTGCGCAGGTCGAAGCATGCGGCGCGCAGCCCGCACACCATGGTGGTGCCCAGCACGCAAATAAGCAGAATGCACACGAAGCGTTTCCGCTCATGCGTGATGGTGCACCACGTATCTTTCCAAAATGCGCTTCCCACCTGGGCTACCATTCAATCTGCGAAATAGGGGTGGGGTTGCTGTTCAGCTCTGTGCCGGTTACGCGTCCGCTGTTCATACGGATAACGCGGTCGGCCATGGGAGCCAACGCGGCGTTGTGGGTGATGATGAGCGCGGTGATGCCATAGTTGCGGCAGGTGTCTTGCAGCAGTTGCAGAATCTGCTTGCCGGTTTTGTAGTCAAGCGCGCCGGTGGGCTCGTCGCACAACAACAGCTTGGGGTTTTTGGCCAGTGCGCGGGCTATTGCCACGCGCTGTTGTTCCCCGCCCGAAAGCTGTGCGGGGAAGTTGTTAAGGCGCTCGCCCAGGCCAACGCGCCGTAGTGTTTCTTCGGCATCAAGCGAATCGGGGCAAATCTGGCTGGCCAGCTCCACGTTTTCCTTCGCGGTAAGGCTGGGTACCAGGTTGTAGAACTGGAACACGAACCCAACGGCGGCGCGGCGGTACTCAACCAGTTGCGCTTCGCTGCAGCGGGCAATGTCCTGCCCGTCTACCAGCACGCGGCCGCTGGTGGCGCTATCCATGCCACCTAAGATGTTGAGCGCTGTGGTTTTGCCCGCGCCCGAAGCGCCCAGAATAACAGCCAACTCGCCACGCTCAACCTGGAAGCTGGCACCAGCAAGCGCATGAATCTGAGCAGCGCCTTCGCCGTAGCTTTTGGTAACGTCTTTGAATTCGATATAGGCCATGGTGCCCCGTTTCGGCGCGATAGTGGCGCGGAGTGGTTTCATTTGCCGAAATCGCTTTCGGCAAATGCCTGTTTCCCCAGTATAGGGTGAATAACTTGGAAGTGCTCGCGCCGTACCCCATTCGTAAAGCAAAAAGACCCCGCCCAAGGACGAGGTCTTTTGAATGCTGCCGCTTGGCATCGTTCAGCAGCCGTGCGCAAGGGACTTTCCGGTGAGCCGAGTTGGGCTGAAAGCAAAGCACCCGCTCCGCAGCGTGCTTAGGGCACGTGAGGAAGCGGGTGCTGCAGTCTTGAAGTCCAATAGAAAAACCCGCCAGCAAGCTGACGGGTTTCAAAAAGTAGCGCTTGCGTTCGAAACGCTACAAAGGTTTGCTTCTGGGCGAGCAGATTGCTGTGAAAGAATTGCGAAGCGTACTTAGGTACGTGAGCAATTCTTGGAGCGGCAAGATGCCGCCCAGAACAAACCGACTAGCGCTTCGAGAACTGAGGGCGCTTGCGTGCTTTTTTCAGGCCGTACTTCTTGCGCTCAACCATACGGGAGTCGCGAGTGAGGTAGCCAGCCTTCTTCAGCTCTGCGCGGTAGTCGCCAGCCTCAAGAAGAGCGCGGGCAATACCGTGACGAAGAGCGCCTGCCTGACCGGAAACGCCGCCGCCATTGCAGCGAGCGATAACGTCGAAGTGCTCCTTGGTGTCGGTAACCACGAACGGGGTGGTTGCGTAGTCTACCAGAGCCTGACGACCGAAGTAGTCAACACCCTCGCGGCCGTTAACGGTAACCTTACCGGTGCCGGGGACGATACGAACGCGAGCGATTGCGTTCTTGCGACGGCCAGTGCCGTAATACATTGCTTCGCCTGCCATTAGTTATCCTCCATCTTGATCTCGCGGGGCTGCTGAGCTGCGTGCGGATGCTCTGCGCCAGCGTAAACCTTGAGCTTCATGCCCATTGCACGGCCGAGCGTGTTCTTGGGGAGCATGCCCTTAACTGCGTGCTCGATAACACGGGTGGGGTGCTTTTCCATAGCTTCCTGGAAGGTTTCGCACTTCAGGCCGCCGGGATAACCGCTGTGACGATAGTATTCCTTGCTGGTAGCCTTAACGCCGCTGATCTTGATCTTGTCAGCGTTGATGATTACGACGAAGTCGCCGGTGTCAACGTGAGGCGTGTAGGTGGGCTTGTGCTTACCCTTCAGGATATGAGCGGCCTTCGATGCGACGCGGCCCAGAACCTGGTCCTTAGCGTCGATGAGAAGCCATTCGCGCTCAACTTCGTTGGGCTTTGCGTAATAGGTCTTCACAGTGTTCCTCCAATAAAGTAACAAGTGTCGTTTTTCAAAAGTTGCTGCCAACTCGAGGTGCGGTTTCCTACGCCGCAGCTCCTGCCGTTGCGGGCGGGCGGTTGCGTGCGCCTAGGTTCTGGACAACCTTTGCGCGGCTTGCGCCCTTGCGCTTAGCTGGAGTTCGAATCGCAAGCTTGTACGGGGCTTTTGAAAGCGAACTTTTGCAGTTTACCGTGTACGGGAACTGGGTGCAATCGCGCGAAAGCCCCAAATCCCGCCGTCCGAAGAATCTTCACGTTTTCTGCGAAAATCCTGCCAAGCGCTGCGCTTTGCATTCAATCCGTCGTTCGTTTGCCTCCTCTCGCCTTCGCGTTGAGCCTGGGGGCGAGGCTTCCTAATCCTGTTCCGTTGTTCTAGCGCAGCTGCCTTGTTTTGCTGAATGTCGGCCTTGGTTTGCGGCGAACGCGCCCCAGGAATCTTTTCGACGAAAAACAGGGATGATTTTGGCGAAAAACCGACCAGATGTATGCTATTCCCCTTTTTCGACAGGGTTTCGGCATGCACCTGCTCGGTTTTTCGCCATTTTGGTGGCGTAGAGCATACATCTGCTTCGTTTTTTGCCAAAAAGGGGAGGAAATTTCGTCGAGAAGGGGCTGGGGCATACTTTTGTTGGGTTTTTCGCCACGTCCATCTCTTCTCTCCGTCTTTCCTTCTGCCTTCGCGCTGAGCTCGGGCTCCATTGCCGCGCCTTTATGTCTGCCCCGTTCATCCCGCCTGCGGGTTGCTTTGCCTTCGATTCTGGTTAAACGACCAGGTTTTACTTGTTTTGCTGGTTGAATTCCCTGAAAATGTTCACAGGAATCGAATGCGCCCCCCATCCCATCACGGGGTAGGGGCGCTAAACGTTTTTGGGAAGGCTCGCTTTCCCAGCTCAGGGGTTTGCAACCGCTTTGCCCCAAGTAATAAATGCACTGTTTTTCGTGCGGCGTTGGTCATCCAGCCGGCGCCGGTGGCAAGGAGTGAACCGTCTTATGATGGATGGCCGAATAGGCACCAAGGTTACCCTCGAGGAAGCCTATGAGGAAATCGACCGTTTGAAGGCTGTTTTTCCTGTTGTGCGCTTGCTCGACGAAAAGGGCGTAGCCGAAGATTCCAACTGCTTGCTGTGCGGCGAAGGCTGCCCTTGCATGCGCCAGGTGTGCGAAGAATTGCTTGAGGCCCACACCGGCAAGGAAACCCGTCAGCTGCGCATGGGCGATAACGACCACAAGGCCACCGTTCGCTACCTGGAAGTAGACGGCAAGCCCCACGTCCTTCTGTACGCAACGCCGCTTGAAACGGGTGATGAAGCCCCCAACGGCCTTCTGTACATCGATCCGCTAACGGGCGTGTACAACCGTCGCTTCTATGAGGAAAAAATGCGCAAGCAGCGCATGTACGCCGGCGTTGCCGTAATCGACCTCGACGACTTCAAGCTGGTGAACGACACTCTGGGCCACCACGCGGGCGACCTGGCGCTTAAAACCGCAGCTCAGGCAATGCGTAGCCGCGTGCGCGAATCTGACATGCTCATGCGCTACGGCGGCGATGAATTCGTGCTGGTGCTTCCAAATATTTCGGCCGATGCGTTCAGACACAAGCTCAACACCATCACCGAAGCCGTGGCAAAAACCTCGGTTCCGGGGTACGACCAAATGGCGCTTTCCGCCAGCATCGGCGGCGTGCTTTCCAACGGCAGCACGGTGGAAGAGGCTGTGAAGCAGGCCGATAAGCTCATGTACCGCGCCAAGCAGCATCGCAATTCCGTGCTCACCGATGCCGATACCGAAGCCATCAATTCGCTGGAGTTCCGCAAGCCGCTGGTGCTTATTGTTGACGATGCGGAAATGAACCGTGAAATCCTTCGCGAAATGCTGAAGGACGAATACGAGATCATCGAGGCCAGCAACGGCCGCGAAGGCGTTGAGAAACTCATAGAATACGGTGCCGAGATCAGCATCATGCTGCTGGACATCGTTATGCCCGAAATGGATGGCTTTGCCGTACTTTCGCGCATGGTGCGCAGCGGTTGGATTGAAGACATCCCGGTAATCATGATTTCCAGCGAAGACTCCGATGAAGCGGTGCTTCGCGCTTATGAGCTGGGAGCTTCCGACTACATCAGCCGTCCGTTTGATATGCGCGTGGTTCGCCAGCGCGTAAGCAACATCATGCGCCTGTATGCCAAGCAGCGCCGCCTAAGCGCTTTGCTGCAGCGTCAGTTCTTCGAGCGCCAGAAAGACAGCAACGTGCTGGTTAACATTATGGGCGGCGCAATGGAGCTGCGAAACGGTGAAAGCGGCCCCCATGTTCTGCACGTGCGCAACCTTACCGAAATTCTGCTGGAGCGTTTGGTGCAGAAGACAGATGATTATTCCATTTCCGCAGTTGAGCGCTCTACCATTGCCATGGCCAGCACCCTGCACGACATTGGCAAGCTGGCTATCCCCGACAACATCTTGAACAAGCCGGGAAAGCTAACCGACGAAGAGTTTGAGATTATGAAAACCCACACCACGTTGGGCTCCGAAATGCTTTCCAAGCTGGACATGTACACCGATAGCCCGCTGCTGCTGCAAACTGCGCACGACATTTGCCGTTGGCATCACGAGCGCTGGGATGGCCGCGGCTACCCTGATGGCTTGAAGGGCGACGAGATTCCCATTTCCGCCCAGGCGGTTTCCATCGCCGACGTATACGATGCTCTTACCAGCGAACGCGTATACAAGAGCGCGGTAAGCCACGAAAAGGCAATCGAAATGATACTCAACAACGAGTGCGGCGTGTTCAATCCCATGCTCATTGAATGCTTGCTGGATGTGCAAGACCGCATTAGGCAAGACTATGAAGCCACCGGGCTGACCCCCCCCCAACTTCTCCGCTAACTAGTTCCGAGGAGGAATAAGCAATGTCTCAACTTCAAGATGCCTACAACCAGCTGGGTGCCGATTACGATGATGTTCTGAAGCGTCTTATGAACGAAACCCTGGTGCAGCGCTTCGTGGGTAAGTTCATGGAAGACCCAAGCTTTAATTCCCTCAAAACCGCACTGGCCGAAAAGGACGTGAAGCAGGCATTCATGGCTGCCCACACCCTGAAGGGCATTTGCTCCAACCTGGGTTTTTCCAACCTGTTTGCGCCTGCAAGCGAGCTCACTGAAGTGCTGCGCGCCGAAAGCCTGGAAGGCACCGAAGAACTGTTCGCCCAGGTAGAAGCCGAATACAACAAAACGGTAGAAACCCTGAAGCCCATTCTCTAGCATTTTTGGAACGGCTCCAAGCCAGGCCGGCTCTCATTCCCACTTCCGCCTCCAAGAAGGAAGTCTCCCGTTGCTACGCCAATCAGCGCACGGGGCGCTTCGTCGCTGAAGGGTGGCAGTGGCAGCATAGCCCGCGTCCGAGCCCTGGGGCAGAGGCGCTCAAGGCACCCACTACCCTACGCAAAAAGCCCGCCAATGGCGGGCTTTTTGCGTGCGGTCGTTGCTTCATGCAATTAATGAAGATTTGCTTCGCAAATCTAACAGGAATTGCTTTCAGAGTGCCATTCGCGCCTCCGCCCCAGGGCTCGGACGCGGGCGGGTGGCCTTTACAGCCCCTCAGCGTCGAAGCGACGAAGCAGAGCTTCCTGGTGGTTGGCGTAGCGGAGGGCAACTTCCTTCGAAATCTTTCCCTCTTTGCAAGCTGCGTACAGGCCCTGGTCCATTGTCTGCATGCCGCTCTTGCCGTTGGAGGCAATAACAGAGTCGATCTGATACGTCTTCTCCTCGCGGATAAGGTTGCGGATAGCCGTGTTCATAACCATGATCTCGAACACCGGGATGGTGTGGCCATCAACGGTGGGTACCAGCTGCTGGCAAACAACAGCCTGCAGAACCATGGAAAGCTGAATGCGAATCTGGCGCTGCTGGTTGGCCGGGAAGGCATCAACAATGCGCTCCACCGTGTCGGCGGCGCTGGTGGTGTGCAGCGTGGAAAGAACCAGCTGAGCCATTTCTGCGGCGTTCATTGCCGTGCCGATGGTGCTGGCATCGCGCATTTCGCCCAGCAGGATAACATCGGGGCTTTCGCGCATTGCAGAGCGCAGCGCCTCGGAGTAAGTGGCAATGTCGGTGGGAACCTCGCGCTGGGTAATGATGCACTTGCCATGCTTGTGCACGTACTCAATTGGGTCTTCCATGGTAATGATGTGGCCGCTGCGCTCGTGGTTCATGCGGTCGAGCAGGCAGGCCAGCGTGGTGCTTTTGCCGCTGCCGGCTGGGCCGGTAACCAGAACAAGGCCCTTGGTGGTTTCGGCCAGGTCCATAACAACGGGCGGAATGTTCATTTCTTCAGCGTTGGGCAGGCCAAACGGAATAACGCGGATAACGGCGCCGTAGCTGCCGCGCTGACGGAAGATGTTGGCGCGGAAGCGGCCAACGCCCGGAATGGCGAAGCTGAAGTCGTCGTCGTGGTTGATGGCATCTTCGAAGATGGAAATATCGCGATGTGCCAGCTCATAGATGCCGGTTACATAGGTTTTGGCATCGGCGGGGGTGAGCGGATCGCCATCGGTGCGGTAGTGAATGCCGCTAGCCTGGTAAGCCAAGGGCAAGCCGGCGTTGATGAACACGTCGGAGGCCTTAACCTCAATCATCTTGCTTAGAAGATCTTGCAGTTCCTGCATTGCGTTGCTCCTTAAACTTATTGGTTCTGACCGGAGCCAGACCATAGGGATTCTTCGTTAACCTGCTGAGTGGTAGAAAGCTTCCAGGTTGAAATGGAAGCGGTGCCGTCGCTGCCAAGGGCAATGGTGCCGGTAAGCGCCTTGCCGCTTTCAAGGGCTGCGGTAAAGGTTACCGCTTCATCGGCAACCTTAACATCCAGCGAAACATCGCTATGCTGTGCCGTGGCAGCCGCCTTGATGTCGGAAAGCTTTGCGTTTACCGCACTGGCGGCGGCGCTGGTGGAAGTGGTGCCGGCTACAGCATCGCTTACCTGGGCAACCAGCGTTTGGCCAACCGAATCGGCCGCGTAGGTTTCGGTAACACCGTTTGCTTGGCGCTGTGCCATGCTCTGCGTGGCGTTTGCCGTGGTAACGCACAGCATGGCAAGCACTGCCAAAAGCAGAACGGCAATAAGCGTTACCAAGCTGATGGGGCCAATGCGCACGCCTTCGTTTTCGTTCTTCGACATGCTAGTTCGCCCCCTTCACGAAACGGGTGGCATCCAGTGAATAGGCTTCACCCTGTTCGTCGTCTACGGTGATGTGGGCGGTATACAGGGTACCGCTGGTGCTAGGCTCGTTCGAAACGTTGCAGTGAACGGTATAAGTGTCAGTGCCTTGGGTGGCGCCTTTGCCTACCGTGGTGCCGTTTGCCACGGCTACAGGGTTTGCGCTGAACTCCTCGGCGGCGTTTTGCGCCACAACCGAAGCTTCCGAAATGCGTTTTGCCTGATGGGCGCTAGTGGCGCTTTGGGCAAACAGCGTGGTGAACACCGCGAGCGATGCAACCAGAACAAACAGTAAAACCAGCGCCTCAATCATGAACGCGGTGCTTTTCCAGGGCGTTTTGCCCGGCTTGGAACCTGCTGTTGGCATGCTATTCGCCCCCTTGCAAAGATCGAAGGGCAACTTCCGAAGTGCCATCGTCGGTGGTTACGGAAAGCAGCCCGTGGCTGTATGTGAAGCTAAACGTGTTGGAAGCGGTTACCACGGTGGCCTTTTCGGGCGTGTACGCGGTGCCTTCCAGGCTGTACTCCTGCAGCACTTTGCCTTCGCTCAAATAGAAGCGCGTTTCATAGGTGCCGGAAGAAAGGTTTTCCATAATAACCAGGCTGCGGCCTTCGGGGCCCTGGCCTACGGCAACCGCGCCCTTGCCATCGTTGGCGCGCACGGTGTTGGTAACCAGGCCCACGCCTTCGCGCTGGGTATTGGTTTCCTGCTGAATGCTGGTGATGTTGTTGTACACCAGCACGCCGGCAATAAGCGCCAGCAAAAGTGCAATGAAGAACACCGCCAAGATGATGGAGGGGAACTGCTTCTTAATGCGGGCAGGCTTGATGTCCTGCATGCCAACTTCGGCAAGCGAAGCCAAAGCCTCAATGCGCTTGTCGTTGGCGTTTTCTATGGGGTTCTGCCCGTTCTTGCTCATTTAGGCGTCACCACCACGGTGGGCATTACGTTGCCGGCAAACGATTCGTACGAAATCACGTAGTCTTCGTGGTTCACCGAAAGGCCGTAGTACTGCTCCAAATGCTCAATTGAGCTGGGGTAAGAGCCTTCAATAGCGCAGCACTGCTTGGCGGCATCCACAATGGAATTCTGCAGGGCAACTGCGCCCTGTTCGCGCGCGTTTGCTTTCAGAGTTCCGAAAATCATCCATGCCGCCAGCGCCAGTACCAGCACAATGCACACAAGGGCAATGCGCACCTTGCGCTTCTTCAGTACTTGAGCATCTGTTATCTCGTGAAACATAGCTGCCTGCGATTCTTACGCGATGGATCCCATGATGCCAATGAGGGGCAGCATAACTGCGATAAGCGTTGCGCCCACGGCAATGGTAAGGAAGGCCGCCAGCGTAGGCTCAACGCTATCAACTGCGGCATCGATCTGCGTGTTTGCGTCGTCGAAGAAAATGTCGGCCAAATGGCCCAGAACTTCGTCGGAAGAACCAGAGCGCGTGCCCATCAAAAGCATGCGGCCGTAAACGGGCTCGAACACTTCGTTTTCAACGATGGCCTGCGCCAAGCTGCGCGGGTTGTCCAGGTCGATCATGCAGGAAAGCGCGCCTTCAAGCTTCTTCAGAAGCTCGGGGTGGTCTACCGTGGCCATGGCCTGGCGAATTGCCGCTTCTTCCTGCACGCCCGAAGCCACGAACGATGCCAGCGCGTTGGTGAAGCGCGAAAGGGCCAGCTGGTACATGGCCTGCTTGGTCATAGGGATTTTCTCGAACAGCTTAACAACCTTGCTGCGGCCGCTTTCGCTGTGGGCCAGGCCCGAAATAACAAGCGCGGCAACAGTTGCAATAAGCACGATTACAAGTGCGGCCCAGCCGATGGTTACCGAAATGCCCACCATGCTGAACGAGCCCGAGGTAAGCGAGCCCGACATGTTGTTGTAGGTGTTGGTGAAGGTAGGCAGGATGAATGCCACGGTGAACGCCAAGATGATGCTCATGATGCACAGCAGCGCGGCGGGGTAGCCAACGGCGCTTTGCAGCTTCGCAAAGGTGCGGCGCTCGCTTTCGTAGTAGCGGCCCAGGCTGCGCAGAACGCGCTCGGTGCGGCCGGAAGATTCGCCCACGCGTACCATTTCAACGGCGTAATCGGGGAATGCCTGGCTGGCTTCCATGGCAGTTGCCAGGTCGGCGCCTTCGATGATTTTCGTGTAAACGGCATCGCACACGCGCTTGAAATGCGACTGCGCGCGGTTTTCCGAAAGCATGTGCACCGCTTCATCGGTCTGCACGCCGGCGGCCAGCATGGTGGCTACGCTGCTGCAGAAGGCGCTGATGGCGCTGCTCTCCAGTTTCTTTTCGGCCATGGTTTCTCCTATAAGTAGAGTTCTGGTAGGTATTTTCTCACTAACGCGCCCGATGGCGGGCGAAAAATCGTTAATTTATGGCTGCATGTTCGATTCGGTGAACAAACGTGTTGTTTTGCGTTCCGAACGGTATGTATTGCAGCGAGCGTTTGACCCGCGGCTTGGTTGGCTTGGCGGGTGGAGCGGTTGCACTGGCGAGTGCAGCATTGGGCTTGCGCCGTGCCGTGCTGAGCTGCGAGCCTGCGCTTTTGCCCTGGGTAGGTTCGCCCGCAGGTTCGCATTCCAGCTTCGAATGGTCAGGTTTAGACAGCCCCTCGTCGGCTTCAATATTTTTTGGCATCACCCTCATTAATACGTGTACCTGTCGGTGTAGGTTTTTCCGTCGCCCACGTTGCCGGTGCTGCCGCTGGCGGCAAAGGTAAGGTCTACGCGGCTCCATTCGTTTTTATTCACGCTGAACCGCGCGCTTTTCCAGGTGCCGTCGATGTAAACCATTATCCAGGCGTGGTAAATGCTGTCGGGCGAAACGTAGCCCGTAACTATCTTGGCGGGAATGCCCTGGCTGCGTAGCATGGCCGCGCCCAGGCTGGCGTAGTCGAAGCAAATGCCCGTACCGCTGCTAAGCGTGCTGTCGGGGTTGGGCACGTAGCCTGAAGCTTCCTTCAACTGGGCAGCCTTGGCTTCGTCGTAGGTAACGTTTTGCACCACGTAGTTGCAGATTGCCTCCACCGCATCGCCCTGGTTCTGCGCGTTTGCCACCAGTTCGCGTGCCTTGGCAACGCACGCGCTGCCCTCGGAAAAATCGCAGTACATGTTGGGGCAAAGGTAAGGTGCAAATTCGCTGGTAAGCTGCACATTTGCAGTGGTGCTGTACAGCTCAACGTAGTTGGTGCCTGAAGTGTTCTGCATAACGCGGAACTGGTAGGTTCCGTTGCCAAACGAAAGCGGGCAAATTGCCTTTTGGCCGTTGTTGGGGATGTCGAAATTGGCCGACTGCCCTCCGCTGGAAACCTGCAGCTTCAAGCGCGAAGAATTGGTGGCTTTAACAGCCACATAGCCATCGTTTACGGCGGAGGTGTCTACCTGCGCGCCGTTGCTGCCTTCGGCTTCGCCTTCGTGGAAGGCCGATTCGGTTATGGAAGTGGCGGGTGTGAAGCTTGCCCCGCTGGTGCCTTCGCTTGCGCCGCAGCCGGTGAGCGTGGTGCTGGCGCAAATAGCGAGCGCAGCAGCCAGAACCGCTGCAGCAAGCGGTTTTAACAGGCTGAAAGCTCTGTTGCCAAAACGGGTGTTCACAGCGCCGATTATACCGCGCGGCAACCCGTAAAACCTGTTGGCAAGTTGGTGTTTTGCATCGTTTTTAAATGTAAATGGCGGCGGAATGGGATTGTGCGTGTTGCGTCCGTGGGCATGGTGGCGCGCGCTGTTGTGTTTCATTCGGTTATGAGCCTAGCGGGGGTCTGGCAACTCCTGGCTGCTGTCTACATCTTGTGGCTATCTGGGGTAAAACTGCCCGTTTTCGTTCTGAAATTTATGGGTTTCCAAAGCAACGCAAATGGGTGCTTAAATTACGTAACAGAAGTGGCATACGTCCCTATGGTAGCGGAAATAGGGTGTTACGCCGTTCACGGGTGATTTTGCGCAAAAACCCAGTTCGCTAAGTAAAAAATTGGTTTAAAAAGCAGCCTTCTTGCAACCAAATAAGCCACAAACGTAGTAAAATTTAACTACCTAAATAGGGATACCTGTACCCACCTGCCTGCCTCTTGAAAATGGGGGGGGCAAAACCGCAGGTGGTGCCCGTAAAAACGGGCAAGGCGCTAACAATAGCAACTGTTCCCCAACGGTTGATGAGGTGAATGCAATGAGCGCACAGCAAAACAGCAAAGCGGCAAAAAGCATGACCGAGCACTTTTCGCTTGGCCACAAGGCGGTAGCCGTGGCTATGTCGGTGGTCCTGCTGGGCTTCGGCTGGCCCGCGGTTTCCCCTACTAGCGGCTATGCAGATTCCGAAACCGCCAAAACCCAGGCGGCAGATGGCACGGCCGGTGGCACCAACGCGGCCAAGAAGTCGGAATCTACTGCTTCAACCGAAAAGGCTGCTTCTACTGAAAGCGGCTCCAGCGCTTCCAGCTCCAAGGCTTCTAACGAAAGCTCCAGCTCTGCCTCCAAGAGTTCCAACGGCTCCAAGAGCGAGTCTTCTGCTAAGGCTGCTGAAGACACCCAGCCCGCAACTTCCGTAGTGAAGCTGGTGCTGAACAATGCCTATATCACTTACAACGGCCAAAAGGTTGCGCAGCCTTCCACCAAGGTTACGGTGCCCACGGCTTCCGGTTCTGCCGACATCAAGTTCACCGTTACCCCCGATGAAGGCTACGACCTTACCAAGGTAGTGCTTACGGTTAACGGCTCCGAAAGCGAGCTATATGCCAATTCGAATGGCGTTTATACCCTTTCGGTTGAAAGTGCAATCAAAGGCGCAACGGTAGAGCTTGTTACCACCAAGCAGGAAACTACCGCAGCCCCGCAGGCCGATGCCGAAACCATCAACGAGAACACTCAAATCGCGGATGAAACCACTGGC
>CAZQWR010000001.1:40341-58975 GCA_964597085.1 uncultured Cryptobacterium sp. | reverse complement strand
AATCCCATGGCCAAGCATGTGCTGCGGTGGTTCGTGGAAGCTGGCGCACCCGAAAGCATTTTGGTGGAAGCCCACCCGCATTTGGGAAGTGACAATCTTCCTGGCATCGTAAGCGCCATGCGTCGCGAAATCGTTGAGCGCGGGGGAGAGGTTCGCTTTGCCACGCAGTTGGTAAATTGGACCTTTGAGCAGGGAAAACTTTTTGGCGCTGTTCTTCGCAACGTTGAAAATGGAATCGTGGAAGAAGTTCCTGCCGAAGCGCTCGTGCTGGCTTGCGGACATTCTGCGCGTGATACGTTCGCCTTGTGCCGCGATAGCGGCTTTGCCATGGAGCAGAAGCCCTTTTCGGTGGGCGTGCGCATCGAGCATCCGCAAAAGCTCATTAACGAATCGCAGTGGGGAAGCGCTGCCAAGCACCCCGCGCTCGGGGCGGCCGAATACAAGCTGGCGGTGCACCTGCCCAGCAAGCGCAGCGTGTACACCTTCTGCATGTGCCCAGGTGGCGAGGTCGTTGCCGCCGCCAGTGAAGAGGGTGGCATCGTTACCAACGGTATGAGCCGTTATGCGCGCGCAGGCAAGAACGCCAATTCTGCCGTGCTGGTAAACGTCGACCCTTCCGATTTCGGCAGCGAAGACGTGCTGGCCGGCGTTGAGCTCCAGCGCAGCATCGAGCGCGCCGCCTTCCGCGTTTCTGCCGAACATGGCGGCAAGCCCTACGAAGCACCAGCTCAGAGCGTGGGAAGCTTCCTTGAAGCCGCTGGAAAGCAGGCTGCCAAGGGTAAGCCCGCCTCTGTTTCGCCAACCTACGGTTGCGGCGTGATTGAAGCCCCCATCGCGGAGTGCTTCCCCGAGTTCGTTTCCCGCTCTCTGGCCGAGGCGTTGCCCTTGTTGGGCCGCAAGCTGAAGGGCTTTGATAACCCCGGCGCGCTTATGACGGCGCCCGAAACGCGCAGCTCTTCGCCTGTGCGCATTTGCCGCGGTCGCAACCTGCAGGCGCGCTTTGCTGCGGGCGATACCGAGCTGGAAGAGCTTCCCGGCAATGGCGTGTTCCCTTGCGGCGAAGGCCCTGGGTTTGCCGGCGGCATTATGTCTGCTGCTTGCGATGGCCTGCGCGTTGCCCAAAAGCTTGCCGAGCAGTATCGCTGAGCTTGCATCGCCCAGGTTGATGGCTTGCTTTTGCTTATGGGCGCTGCTGCCTGCGAATGCGGCTGCGCTCGTGGGAGTCGCTGCGCTCTCCCGGCGTGTGCAGTGTTCGCGCGTTTCTATAACGCTCAGGTAACGTTCCCGTGAAAGCGCAGACCTTTCACCCCGCGCGTTGTGCGCGTGCGCTGCTGCGCGTTATTATTTAGTTCCTATGACGTAATTGAGCGCCGCGTTAGTCTTTGGGCCAGCGTGGTAAATCCACCCTAAACACGAAAGCTCCGATGCGTATGTTGCACACTTCGCAAACTTCCGCCCAGGTAGTTGCCGCCCTTGAAAGCGGCCAGCCTGTTGTTTTCCCTACCGACACCCTTTTTGGATTGGGCGTTTCGGTTATGCACGCTTCTAGCCCCGAATCTCTTTACGAAATCAAGCGGCGCAGCCATAAAAAGCCTGTTGCCTGGCTGGTGGGCAGCATTGAAGACCTTTCCAAGTACGGCAAGGTTGTGCCCGATTTTGCCTTCGCTCTGGCGCGCACGTTTTGGCCAGGGCCGCTCACCATCATTGTGAAGGCTAGCGATGAAGTGCCTGCCGTCTTCCGCTCTGAAGAGGGCACCATTGGTTTGCGCATGCCCGCCAACCCTACGGCGCAGGCGCTCCTTCAACAGCTGGGCTGCCCTATTGCCACCACTTCGGCCAACCTTTCCGGTCAGAAGAACACCATTGCCTTCAACGAGATAGATAGCTCCATCTTCGATGCCATTGGTGCCGCCATCAGCGACGATGAGCCAAAAAGCGGCATTGCCTCCACTATTGTGGATTGCTCTTCCGGGCACCATCCGGTTCTTATGCGTGAAGGTGCCATTACGGTTGCCGACATTCGTGCCCTTTCCTAAGGTGGTGCGAAAATGGCGAATCAGTACCCTTTAAGGCAGGAAAGCTCAACCCTATCTTCCGATGGCAAATCGTGGTTGCGCGTGTTGGTGTGGCTGCCCGACCCGGTGTATAGCCGTCGCGGCGCCGTGCAGTTGGTGCACGGCATGGCCGAGCATATTGAGCGCTACGATTCCTTCGCTCGCTTTTTAGCGGGCTTGGGATATGTGGTGTTCGGGCATGACCACATCGGCCACGGTAAAAGCGTTTCCGATGCTGATGAGCTTGGGCATATGCCCTTGCGCGGCGGTAGGGAAATCTTGCTGGAAGATGTGCTGCGTGCCCGCAAAACCGCACTTGAGCTAGCTCGCGAAAAAGACGGCCTGCCCTTGTTTCTGTTCGGCCATTCAATGGGAAGCTTCGTGGCGCGTGCCAGCATCGCCCGCAACCCTGAAGGGTTGGCTGGTGCAGTGCTGAGCGGTACGGGCAATCAACCGCGCGCCCTTTCGCTTGCCGGTCGAACCATGGCTCATATTTTGGGTATGCTGCGCGGGGCGGAGTACCGCTCCAAGATGCTGGATTCCATGGCTATCGGCGCATATTCGAAGGCCATCAAAGATGCCCGTACCGAAAACGACTGGATTTCCACCGACCCTGCTGTTGTTGACGCCTATAACGCCGATCCGCTTTCAGGCCAGATGTTTTCGGTTGGTGGATACGCAACGCTCACCGACCTTACCCAGGAAGTGGTTACGAAAAAAAGCGCCGCTGCGGTGCCCAGCTCCCTGCCGCTGCTGTTCATTGCCGGCGAAGAAGACCCGGTTGGCTCATGTGGCAAAGATGTTGAGGCTGCCGCCGAGCTGTATCGCAGCCAAGGCGTTGAAGACGTGCGCGTTGTTATCTACCCGCACATGCGCCATGAGGTTTTGAACGAGCCGAATCGCTCACAGGTGTATTCCGATGTTGAGCAGTGGTTCACCGAATGTATGGTGTTGCGCGAAGTTGCCAAAACAAAGGCCCAGGTAGAAGAGCTGTATGGCGTTGATTCCGCGGCTACCAATGAGGTTTCGGCAGAAGGGGAGGGCGAAGCCCAGCCCAGCGAAGCCGCTTCCGTTGACATGGCGGCAACCCAGCCCATCAAAGTGGAAAAGGAATAGCCGTGGGCGAATACGTTGTTGCGCTCGATCAAGGCACTACCTCATCGCGCGCCGTTTTGGTTAACCGCGCTGGCGAAATCTGCGGCATGGCCCAAAGTGCGTTTCCGCAGCATTTTCCAAAGCCAGGCTGGGTGGAGCATGACCCTAAAGATATTCTTTCCAGTCAGCTGAAGGTGCTGGCTGAACTGCTGGTTTCCAATGGCATTTCCGCAAGCCAGGTTGCTGGCATTGGCATTACCAACCAGCGCGAAACCACCGTGGTATGGGACCGCGCCACGGGCGAACCCATTTACAACGCCATTGTGTGGCAGTGCCGCCGCACCACCGAAATCGTGGAAGAGCGCTGCGGCAACCCCGAAGTTGCCGCCGAGGTTACCCGCCGTACGGGGCTTATTCCCGATGCGTATTATTCCGCCAGTAAAATTGCCTGGATTTTGGACGCCGTGCCCGGCGCCCGCAAGCGTGCCGAGGCGGGCGAACTGGCCTTCGGTACGGTAGATTCCTGGCTTATCTGGAACCTTACCCAGGGCAAGGTGCACGCCACCGACCCAACCAACGCCAGCCGCACCATGCTGTTCAACATCCATGAAGGCGCATGGGACGAATGGCTGTGCGGCTTGCTTGGCGTGCCTATGGCAATGCTTCCCGAAGTGCGCCCTTCGTCTGGCTCGTTCGGCGTTATGGACCACCCGGTTATTGCGGGCGCCATTCCCATCTGCGGTGTTGCGGGCGACCAGCAATCGGCCCTGTTCGCTCAGTGCTGCTTTGAGCCTGGTCAGGCAAAGGCCACGTTCGGTACGGGCTGTTTCTTGCTCATGCATACCGGTACGCGCGCTTGCGCTTCCACGCATGGCCTGGTTTCCACGGTGGCGGCTTCCGCTCCTGATAAACAGGGTTTGGAATATGCGCTAGAGGGAAGCGTGTTCATGGCCGGCGCCCTTATTCAATGGTTGCACGAAGGCCTGGGGCTTTTGGCAAGCCCTGCCGAATCGGAAGAACTGGCTCGGAGCGTGCCTGATTCTGCGGGTGTGGTTGTGGTGCCTGCGTTCACTGGTTTAGGTGCGCCTTACTGGGATGCCCAAGCGCGCGGCGCAATCTATGGGCTTACCCGGGGTGCCACAAAAGCGCATTTGGTTCGTGCCTGCTTGGAGGCCCAAGCGTTCCAAGTTCAAGATATTTTGGAAGGCATGGAGCGCGATTCCGGCATTCCTGTTTCTGCCTTGGCGGTAGATGGCGGTGCTTGCCGCAACAATTTCATGCTCCAGTGCTGCGCCAACATTGTGGCGGCTGCTATCGAGCGCCCCGAATGTGTGGAAAGCACGGCGTTGGGTGCTGCCTATTTGGCGGGCCTTTCTACCGGCTTTTGGGAAAGCAAAGAAAGTCTTGCTCAGCTTCGCAAGGTAGACCAGGTGTTCAAACCGCAGCTAAACGAGCATGGGCGTTTGGCCATGCTTGCCCGATGGCACGACTGCGTAAACCGCACCCGCACCAACTAGTTGGGCCCTAAGCGTTGCTGGGAGCCTGTTTGCTTCAATGGGATGTTGCGTTGCATCGTTTCGCTCGATGGGCTTTGGGTGTTATGGTGCGGACGCGCTTCGGTGCGATTGTGAGTTTTGCTGCGTGGGAAATGCCCAACGTTGCGGCGTACTGCATTTTGCTCGGGTACAATCAGCGTATAAATTCAAGGGCGCTAGGCGCCTACAGGGCAACGCATTCGGGAAGGGCCGAAAATGAAGATCTCCATCGCATCTGATCACGCTGGTTTTGAGCAGAAGCAGCAGCTTGCTGAATACCTGAAGGGTAAGGGTTATGAGGTTATCGACCGCGGCCCCGCAAACGACGATCGCGTTGACTACCCCGATTTTGCCGTGCTTGTTGGCAAGGATGTGCAGGATGGCACTGCCGAGCGTGGCGTACTGGTGTGCGGCACCGGCATTGGCATGTCCATCGCCGTTAACAAGATGAAGGGCATCCGCGCCGCCAACGTGGTGCGCGCCGACTTCGCCACTCTGTGCCGCGAGCATAACGACGCCAACGTAATCACCCTTTCCGGTCGCTTTGTAACCAAGGAAGAAAACGAGGCCATTCTCGATGCTTTCCTCACCACCGAATTTGCTGGCGGCCGCCACGCAGGCCGAGTTGCAAAGGTTATGAGTATTTAGGTTGCGTTGATTTTCAATCAACGCAACGGCCGACGCTGCGGCCAATCGTGGCGGCACAGCTGGCGTTCAGGCTGCGGCTTGTGTCCTAAGTACGCGGCGCCTTGCCTTCGCGCCATCTGCACTCGCCACGATTGCCCTCGCTGACTTCTCGACGTTCTGCAATTTCAAAACTGCTGGAGCATTCAACCTGTTCGGGCATCGCTTCGCTCACCATGCCTTGGGGCTGTTGGGGTGTTCGGAGTTTGCGTAGATTCCGTTTCACCTGCGTTAACAAGTTGGTTCTGTCTTGTGGCCAGGCTTCCTTTTTGGGTTGCCTGGCTATTTCTTTTTGACTAAAAGCGCAGGTAGAAGCGCTCCGCCGTCAATGCTGCGCTCTCGCGGGAAGCGCGCGGCGGTTGAGTGGGGAGTGTGTTACCCTGTTGGGCATCGTAAAACGCGATGAAACTCGTCAAGAAAGGAGTGCGGCAAATGTCCCAGGACTATATTGCAGCAAACGACCCCGAAGTAGCAGACATCATTGGACAGGAGCTTTCCCGTCAGCGTTCTTGCATCGAGCTCATCGCATCAGAGAACTTCGCTTCCCCTGCAGTAATGCAGGCCATGGGCAGCGTTCTTACCAACAAGTACGCCGAAGGCTACCCGGGCAAGCGCTACTACGGTGGCTGCGAAAAGGTCGACATGGTTGAAACCTTGGCCATCGAGCGCGCCAAGAAGCTGTTCAACTGCAACTACGCAAACGTTCAGCCCCATTCCGGCGCCAACGCAAACCTGGCTGCATACCAGGCTCTCGTCAACCTGGGCGATACCGTGCTGGGCCTTTCGCTCGACCACGGCGGCCATCTTACCCATGGTTCCCCGGTTAACTTCTCGGGCAAGAACTACAACATCGTTGCTTATGGCGTAAGCGGCGAGTCTGAGCTTATCGACTACGACGAGATGGAGCGCATTGCCCTCGAGGTAAAGCCCAAGCTCATCGTTGGCGGCGCTTCTGCATATCCTCGTGTTATCGATTTCAAGCGCATGCGCGAAATTGCCGACAAGGTGGGCGCCTACCTCATGATCGACATGGCGCACATCGCCGGCCTTGTTGCCGTTGGCCTGCATCCCAGCCCCGTGCCTTATGCACACGTGGTAACCTCCACCAGCCATAAGACCCTTCGTGGCCCGCGCGGCGGCTTCATCCTCACCAACGACGAGGCTATTGCCAAGAAGATCAACAGCGCCGTGTTCCCCGGCACCCAGGGCGGCCCGCTCATGCACATCATCGCCGGCAAGGCGGTTGCCTTCGGCGAGGCTCTGAAGCCCGAGTTCAAAACCTACATCCAGAATGTCGTCACCAACTGCGCCGCAATGGGCGAAGGCATGGTTGAAGGCGGCCTGCGCTTGGTATCCGGCGGCACCGACAACCACCTGGTTCTGGTAGACCTCAACCCCGCCAACATCACCGGCAAGGATGCGGAAAAGGTTCTGGAGAGCGTTGGCCTTACCGTAAACAAGAACACCATCCCCAACGAAACCCGCTCGCCTTTCGTAACCAGCGGCATTCGCGTGGGTACCGCGGCAGGCACCACCCGCGGCTTCAACGCCGAAGAGTTCAAGCGCATCGGCCAGCTCATCGCAGCTGCCGTGTTCAATGCTGAAAACGAAGAGCGCCTGGCCGCAATCGCAGAAGAGGTTCAGGGCCTCATCGCCAAGCACCCGCTGTACCCCGAGTTCTAAGTTTCGCTCAGCAAAGCTGAACTCGCATTCCGAAGCCCGCAGGCAGATTTCTGCTTGCGGGCTTTTTGTTGTCCTGGCGAACAGCGAAAGCGCGCACCATACCTAATGATGCTGCGACTCAACCCAGCACCCTATCTTCACGCAGTTTGAAAGGCTCACGTACAAAGCGCACTACGCCCTCCAACTTATACGAATCTAGGGCACTGGGTTGGGTCTGGCTGTTTTACTGGCGAACCTGCAATCGCACAACCCGCCATTTAGAGAGCCCGTAGGCAAGCAGCCTGCGGGCTTTCTCTGTTGGGCTGGTACACTGTTTGTATTCATTCGCAGCCCGAAGGAGCAAAAATGGCTGAATACGAGCGCCCCAGCTGGGACGAGTACTTCATGACCCTGGCCAATGAAGTGGCAACGCGCACCACATGCCTGCGCCGCGCGGTAGGGGCAATCATTGTCAAAGACCGTCGTATTCTTGCCACGGGTTACAACGGCGTGCCCACGGGCTTGCGCCACTGCAACGAAACCGGTTGCTTGCGTCAGCAGCTGGGCGTTCCTTCCGGCCAGCGCCATGAAATCTGCCGTGGCCTGCATGCTGAGCAGAACGCCATCTTGCAGGCTGCCCGATACGGCATCGACATCGAGGGCAGCAGCATCTACATCACCACCCAGCCTTGCGTAGTGTGCGCCAAGATGCTCATCAACGCTGGCATCCGCGAAATCATCTACGCCAATCCTTACGACGATGAACTGGCCATGGAGCTGCTAGGGGAGTCCGATATCAAGATTCGCGTATTTGATGGTCAAAATAGCTAAATTTGCCCATCTGATCTTCTACATTCGTGGCGTTTAGTTCATTAAACGCGTTTAATAAGTTTGAAACATAAAAATTAATCGGACAAATCTATCGGATTGCCCGTCTCGAACCCAAGAATCTTGCCCGCCGAACGTGTTACTGCGGTATTGTGTTTCGTTGGGTGTGTGAGTAGCTACCACTCGCCCAATTTAAATGCACGTTGTCGGAAGCTCTGCTTCGGCCCTTCGGGTTGCATATATGCTACTTGGGGTTGAGGAAGGCGTTCGCAACGCCGCAACCGGAAGAAAGGAAGCAATGCTCGCAGCCGTTGCAGCAGGAATCGTGGCAGGAATCATCGGGTTCCTTCCGTTGTTTATCTCCTTGCGCCTTGCACGTCGCTCTGCCAGCATTTCCGCTATGAGCACTGGCTTGTATGGTTTGGCGGGCACGTTCGTCTCGCTCATCATCGTGGCCGTGGCGCTCATCATCTGCGCGGTAACCAACCGCTCGGTGGTTCTTCCCTTCGGTATTGCGGAAATCGTGGCGCTTATTGTGTCCACGTCGGTATACGTCGTTTACAAAAACGTTCTTGCCAAGCGCAAGAGCAAGTAAATAAGTTACGGAAAGGTAAGGAATCCAGATGGGTGAAGCTCTTACAAAGTTCGTCGAGGAGGCGCAGAATCTTTCTTCGCAGTTCGACTCGGCAACGGTCTTTACCATCGCCGGTTGGCATGTGTCCCAGTACGTTCTGTACATGGCCGTCGCTCTTGTCTTGGTTGCCGTTCTGGTAATCGTTGCGGGCCGCAAGCTCACGCTTGTACCGCACGGCAAGTTCGCTCACATCTTCGAGTACGGCTACAACTTCATTTCTGAAGGCGTGGGCGCCGATGTTATCGGCGAAGGTTTCAAGAAGCACGTTCCCTTCCTGTGCACGCTGTTCTTCTTCATCCTTACCGCAAACGTCATCGGCCTTATCCCTGGCGCTAAGGCTGCAATGGGCACCATTTCCATCACCTGGGCATTGGCTGTCATTTCCTTTGTTTACTTCAACTTCTACGGCTTGAAGGAACTGGGCTTCTTCCATTACTTCAAGGCCCTGTGCCCCTCCGGCGTTCCGGGCCCCATCGCCCCGGTAATCTGGTTCCTGGAGTTCTTCTCCATGGTCATCCGTGTTCTTACGCTCGCCGTTCGACTTTACGGCAACATGCTCGCAGGCCATATGGTTCTTGCCGTGTTCTCTCTGGCAACCACCATCTTCCTGCAGACCGCAATCTTCCAGATGGACATCGTTGCAGGCCTGCCCGCAATCGCATGGTTCTTCTTGCTGTTCTTCATGTACGCCCTCGAAACGCTGGTTGCTTTCTTGCAGGCATACGTGTTCACCATTCTTTCTTCCTCCTACATCGGCATGGCTATCCATCCTCACTGATGCAGGCGTAAAGAAGAAACTGGCTTCGCGCTTATTGCGCTGGCGGCCCGGCCGCCGAAACACTTTGGTACTACAGCTGGTACGGAAAACTTCAGCTGGATTTTGTAACTAGGGCAGAGGAAAGGCTTCTGTCCGACAAAAGGAGGTAATCGTGGAACTCACTCTCGCAATCGCTGCGTTGAAGGTCGTTGGCTATGGCCTCGCAGCAATCGGCCCTGGCATCGGTATCGGCGTTGCTACCTACGGCCTGTGCGTATCTGCTGCTCGTCAGCCCGAGATGAAGGGTCAGCTCATGGGCTACTTCTTCATCGGTGCTGCAATGTCTGAGGCACTCGCACTGCTCGGCCTGGTTCTTTTCTTCATCGGCTAGAACTTCGCAAGTAAGTAACTAACGAAGAAACCGAAAGAAAAGAAGGAGGCACGCGAATTGAACGCACACGTACGTAACTGCGCAAGTGGCATGATCGCCTTTGCGGCTGCGTCTGCGGCATTCCCGGTATGCGCGTTCGCTGACGAAGGAGCTGGTATCAGCGCAATTCTTCCTCAGATGGAAGAATTCCTGCCCATGCTCGTCGCCTTCATCATCTTGTGGATCGTCCTTGCCAAGTTTGGCTGGCCCCTGTTCGAGGGCATGCTGAACAAGCGTGAGGAAACCATCAAGAACTCCCTGGAAAAGTCCGAGGAGGCTCGACAGGAAAGCGAACGACTGCTGGCGGAGTACCGTGAGCAGCTCGAGGGCGCTAAGACCCAAGCACAGCAGATCCTCAACAACGCCAAGCTCTCCGGCGATGCTCTTGAGAAGGAGATCACCGAAAAGGCTCAGGCAGAGGCAGATGCGATCATCGAAAAGGCCCGTCAGGCCATCGAGCAGGAGAAGGAAAACGCCATCAAGGAGCTCCAGGCTTCCATGGCCGACACTTCTATTGCAGTTGCATCCCGTCTCATTGGCGAGGATTTCAGCGACGACGAGCATCGTAAGCTCATCGAGCGCTACGTGAAAGAGGCAGGTAGTCTAAATGGCTAATCGTCTTGTCATCAATGAAACGATTGCAGCCTACGCCAACGCCGCCATCGATGGCGCTAATGCCACCGGCGGACGTGACGCTGTCGTCGAGGTTCGCAACCAGATGCGCCAGATCCTCGGGTACATGGCAACCAACATCGATCTACGTCTCTCGTTGGACAACGAGGCTTACACTGTCGAGCAGCGCACTCAGCTGGCTGGCAACGTGTTCGATGGCTATCATCCCGTGGTAGTTGAGCTTCTTGAAGTTATGGCTTCCCGTTGCGACGCAGCACTTTTCCGCCGCGTCGTTGCTCAGTACGAAGAGCTCATTGCGGAAAAGCTGAACTTCAACGTTGTTGATGTGACGACGGTTGTTGAACTTGATGACAACCTGCGAACCGTAATTACTGAAAAAGCCGTTTCCGACTTGGGTCGCGAATGCGTGCTCGTAGAGCACATCGACCCTGCCATCCAGGGCGGCATCATCATGAGCTGTGGCGGCCGCTACGTCGACGCGAGCGTACGCTCCCTGTTCGACCAGGCCCGCATCGCTCTCAAAAAGAAAGATGGAGGTGAATGCTAGTGACTGAAATCACCGCACAGTCTATCGACGCCGCACTGCGCAAGCAGCTCGACGCCATCGACACGTCCGTTGAGTCCCGCGAAACCGGCACGGTTGTGCAAATCGGCGACGGTATTGCGCGCATCGACGGCCTTAAGGGTGCGATGGCCGGTGAACTTCTTGAGTTCATGGCCTCTGATGGCCGAATCATTTCCGGTATGGTACAGAACCTCGAAGAAGAGGAAGTAGGCGCCGTACTCCTTGGTGACATCACTGCAATCAAGGAGAACGACCAGGTACGTACCACTGGCAAGATTCTGGAAGTACCTGTTGGCAAGGCAATGCTCGGCCGCGTTGTTAACGTGCTCGGCCAGCCTATCGACGGTAAGGGTCCCATCGAGACGACCGCAACTCGTCCCGTTGAGTTCAAGGCCCCCGGCGTTCACGAGCGCCAGCCCGTTGAAGAGCCTATGCAGACCGGTATTCTTGCTATCGACTCTATGATTCCTATCGGCCGTGGTCAGCGCGAGCTCATCATTGGCGACCGTCAGACTGGTAAGACCTCTATTGCCGTTGATGCAATCATCAACCAAAAGGGCAAGGATATGGTCTGCGTCTACGTTGCCATCGGCCAGAAGGCTTCTACCGTATCCGGCATCGTTGAGACGCTCGAGCGTTTCGGCGCTATGGATTACACCATCGTAGTTGCCGCTACCGCTTCCGACCCTGCTCCGCTGCAGTACATGGCTCCCATGGTTGGCGCAGCAATGGGCGAGTACTTCATGTTCAATGGCGCAGACGGCAAGCCCGCCAACGCTCAGAACCCTGGCGGTCACGTACTGGCTGTATACGACGACCTGTCCAAGCAGGCTGTTGCTTACCGTCAGATGTCCCTGACCCTGCATCGTCCTCCCGGACGCGAGGCTTACCCTGGCGACATCTTCTATCTGCATTCTCGCCTGCTCGAGCGTGCCTGCAAGCTTTCTGATGAAAACGGCGCAGGTTCCATGACGGCTCTGCCTATCATCGAGACCCAGGCTGGTGACGTTGGTGCGTTCATTCCTACGAACGTAATCTCCATTACCGACGGTCAGATCTACCTCACCACCGACCTGTTCTATCAGGGTCAGCGTCCTGCTGTTAACGTAGGTATCTCCGTATCCCGCGTTGGCGGCTCCGCTCAGGTGAAGTCCATGAAGTCCGTTGCAGGTACCCTTCGTCTTGACCTTGCAGCTTACCGCGAGCTCGCAGCGTTCACCCAGTTCGGTTCCGACCTGGACAAGGCTACGCAGCAGCAGCTCACCCGTGGCGCAGTTATGACCGAGATCCTGAAGCAGGGTCGTTACACCCCGATGTCCGTTGAGGACATGGCCACCGCTATTTGGGCTGGTGCTCATGGTTACCTGGACGACGTCCCGGCAAAGAGCGTTGTTCGCTTCCGCGGCGAAATGCTCGACTACCTGCATCACTCCGGCAACGGCGTTATGGAAAAGCTCGCCGAGGCTAAGAAGTTCACCGACGATGTAGAATCCGAGCTGAGCTCTCACATCGAGCAGTTCAAGCTCCAGTTCATCGCGTAAGGTAGGTAGTTATGCCGAACCTTCACGATATCGAAAGGCGAATCAAGTCCGTCGAGTCGACGAAGCAGATTACGCACACCATGCAGATGGTCGCAGCTGCCAAGATCCGACACAGCACTCAGCGTGTCGAGCATGCTACGCCCTATGGTGAGGCTGTAAAGGAAATGCTGGCCAACATCGCTCGCATGGGCGGTACCAGCGTTCCGCTGACCATGCCGCACGACGAGGTTAAGACGGCTCTTATCGTCGTCATCGCCTCCGACCGTGGTCTTGCTGGCGGTTTCAACTCCAGCGTGCTCCGTCGTGCCGAGAAGATCATGAAGGAACGTAAAGCGAAGGGCCAGGAAGTTCTTGTTGCTGCATGCGGCAAGAAGGCTATCAGCTACTTCAAGTACCGTGGCATCGAAACGGTACTGGCCTTCCGCGACCTGTCTGCCGACCCTCGCGTTGAGGAATCCGATGCTCTGGCCGACTATTCGATCGAGCACTTCCTCAATGGCGACATCGACGAGGTGGTTGTTCTTTACAACCACGCGAAGAACGCTGGTGAGCAGGTTCTGATCCAGCAGCCCCTGCTGCCTGTAAACCCGAAGGCATTCCTGCCCAAGGGCGAGGTATTCAACAAGGGCGGCGGCATCACCGAGGCAACGCCCGATGACCTTGAGATTCAGGGTGCCATCGAGTACGAGCCCGGCGAAGCTGAAGTACTGGATCACTTTCTTCCCGAGTATGTGGCAGGTCATTTCTTCTACATGCTCATCGACTCGGCAGCAGCCGAGCAGGCTGCTCGTCGCAACGCAATGAAGAATGCGACGGACAATGCCAACGACATGATTGAGACTCTCAACCGTGTCTATAACCGTGTACGTCAAGGCGCCATTACCACCGAGATCAACGAGATCGTCGGCGGCGCCGCAGCTTTGGAGGACTAAATGGCTGAAGAAACCAATAATGCTTCTGCGGCCGAGCAGGGTTCCATCGGACACATTGTCCGTGTAGTTGGCCCTGTTGTAGACGTTGAGTTTGCTCCGGATCACATGCCGGCAATCTACAACGCTCTGACCGTGAAAGCTACCACCCCCGCGGGCGAACTCAACGTCGTCCTCGAGGTTCAGATGCACCTCCCTGGTGACCTGGTTCGCTCCGTTGCCATGTCGTCTACCGACGGCCTGGTTCGCGGCCTGCCTGTCCAGGACACAGGTTCTGCAATGAAGATGCCCGTAGGTCCTGAGACCCTCGGTCGCATCTGGAACGTTATGGGCGAGCCCGTTGACGGCCAGCCCATGCCCGACATCAAAGAGTGGGCACCCATCCATCGTCCCGCACCTGCTTACGAAGAGCTCATCAACAAGACCGAGGTCTTCGAAACCGGCATCAAGGTTATCGACCTTATCCAGCCCTTCATCAAGGGTGGTAAGACCGGCCTGTTCGGCGGCGCAGGTGTAGGCAAGACCGTTATCATCCAGGAGCTCATCAACAACCTGGCTCAGGAGCATGGTGGTACTTCCGTATTCACCGGCGTTGGCGAGCGTACCCGTGAAGGTACCGACCTCTTCCTGGAAATGACCGATGCGGGCGTTATCAACAAGACCTGCTTGGTTTACGGTCAGATGAACGAGCCTCCTGGAGCTCGTCTTCGCGTAGGTCTGTGCGGCCTTACCGAAGCAGAGTACTTCCGTGACCAGGGTCAGGACGTTCTGCTGTTCATCGACAACATTTTCCGCTTTACCCAGGCAGGTTCTGAGGTATCCGCACTTCTTGGCCGTATGCCTTCCGCTGTAGGCTACCAGCCCACCCTCGCTACCGAGATGGGCGACCTGCAGGAGCGCATTACCTCCACGAAGACCGGTTCCATTACTTCCGTACAGGCAGTATATGTTCCCGCCGACGACTTGACCGACCCCGCGCCGGCCACGACGTTTACCCACCTCGACGCCAAGACGGTTCTTAACCGCTCCATCGCTGAGATGGGCATCTACCCCGCAGTTGACCCGCTGGAGTCCAGCTCCCGCGCACTCGACCCCGAGGTAGTTGGCGAAGAGCACTACCGCGTAGCTGTTGGCGTTCAGGAGATCCTGCAGAACTACAAGGACCTCCAGGACATCATCGCAATTCTGGGTATGGACGAGCTCACGGAAGACCAGAAGGTCATCGTTAACCGCGCACGTAAGGTGCAGCAGTTCCTGGGCCAGAACTTCCATGTAGCTAAGCAGTTCACCGGTCTTGACGGCGTGTACGTCAAGATGGAGGACACCGTTCGTTCCTTCGACGAGATCCTCAAGGGCAACTGCGACCACATCCCCGAGGTTTGCTTCCGCTCCACGGGCTCCATCGAGGCTGTGTACGAGGCTTACGAAAAGCTTCAGGCAGAGGAGTAAATCATGTCGGTGATCAGGTGTGACGTCGTAGCAAAGGACAAGGTCCTCTTCTCCGGCGAGCTCTACAACGTTATGGTGCCGGGCACTGAAGGCGAACTGGGCATTATGGAAAACCATGAGCCGTTCGTTAGCGCTCTGCGCGATGGCGTGATCTGGGCCCGTACCCAGCAAGAGGGTGGCGAGACGCTGAGCGCAGCCATCATGGGCGGTTACGTCCAGGTGCTGAAAGATCGCGTTATCGTAATTTGCGACAAGACGCGCCAGATCAAGCGCATCAACGTCGAAAAGCTCAACAAGGACATTCCTGTCCTTGAAGAGAGGATCGCTAACCTCCCGGAGACGAGCATCATCTCTCGCTCCCTTCTGACGCGTAAGCTGCGCTGGTGTAAGGTTCAGCTTGCTGCAAAGGAAAAGGAAGACCAGTACGTATAAGGATCCACGATTACCTTTAAGTTCGGTTTCCTGATCCGTATCAGAAATTTAGGACCCGCTTCGGCGGGTCCTTTTCTGTTTTAAGGGGGAATTGGGGGGGTATTTGCAACATTAAAAACTCAAGGCTAATTTTTGGCGAGTGGGTGAGTGCTGTATTCCGTTTCAGATACTTTGATGCCGTCAAGGATCTTTCAGGATTTAAACCCTGCCTACTTTGGTATCGGTGCATCCTCGTGTTATCGCTTGTTGAATACTCCTTGTTAGGCAGAGCTAAATCCAGGTATCTATTTCTCGTTGCATTTGAAGGGTAGGGTTTTGCCCTATTGAAACCCAATAAAACAAACCGATCCTTCGTGTACAACATTGAAGGCGTTACCATAGGCACGAGGTGTAAACTGCGGCTCGAATGGGGTGCCGCGGATGTGATAAAGGGGGTTGATCATGGAAGATAGCAATTCGCCCGAAAAGACTGTCTCCGAGGATCCCTCGAACAATGAAAAGAAGCGTTTTGCCAAGTTGCGCAGTTGGGGCCAAAAGAAGGTTGGCCGCTTCAAGCGCTGGCAGGTAACCGTTTCGGTTTGCCTTGTTGTATTTGTTGCAGCAGGCGCCGGTATGATGGTTTGGCACGAACAGCCTAGCTTCTGCGGGGCAATTTGCCACGCTTCAATGGATGGCTACTTGCCCACTTACGAAGCAGACCCAAGCGGTTCTGCAGTAGACAAATGGGGCAATGAAGTTTCTGACGCAAGCGCCATGATGGCATCGACCCATCGCGCTTATGCTGGCGTAACCTGCCTTGACTGCCATAGGCCTACCATTGCCGAGCAGGCAACCGAGGGCATTAACTTCGTAACCGGTGGCTATACGGCTCCTTTGAGCGAAAGAAACCTTACCAACCTAACCGCTTATGAAGACTACGATGATGAAACGCAGTTCTGCCTGAACGAGAGCTGCCACAACATGACCAAGGCAGATCTGACCAACGCCACTTCCAATATGACGCGCAACCCGCATTCGTGGCACCACTTCCAGTACACCTGCACCGACTGTCATAAGTCGCACAGGGCTTCTACGTTGGTTTGCACCAACTGTCACGACGATTCGTTCAACGATGTTCCGAGCGGCTGGCTCACGGGCCAGGAAGCAGCAAACCTGGATACGATTTACGGAAGTTACGACAACGAAAAGCAGTAGCGCCGTAAGTCTGATGACAGGCAGGTAGAATATTTACAGGGACATCTTACGAGCCCTTGCCCGCAGCTGCGGACAGGGGCTCTATTGCTGAAGAAACGAGGAAGCTTGAACGCAAAGATGAAACGCCGCATGGTTGCCGTTGCCGGCATCATCGTGATAGTCGTGCTTGTTGCCTTCGCTGTGGTGGGAGGCGCTACTTCGGCAAAGGTTGTTTCAATTTCTGAGGCGGCCAATTCCTCTATGCAGGGTCAAAAAGTGCAGGTTACTGGCATCGTTGTGGACAATTCTTACAACGTTGACGAAAACGGCGTGCTTACTTTTTCCCTGTGCGATGAAAGCGCTTCTGCTGCCGACGCTGTTGCCGGCAGGGTAGACATTCTTCGTGTTAGCTACGACAAGGGCGTTTCCTCTACGTTTGGAAACGGAATTTCCGCAATCTGCACGGGCAAAATCGGTGAAGATGGAACGCTTGTTGCAACCGAGCTGGTTACCAAGTGCCCCTCCAAATACGAAAGCGCTTCCGAAGCTTTGAGCGTGGATGAACTTTTGGGCTATGGCAGCCAGATGGTTGGCAAAACGGTAAAGCTTGAAGGCAGGGTTACCCAAGCTGGTATTGGCACGGTGCAAGATGCCGTCCGCTTCACTCTGGGTAGCAGCCAAAATTCCGCCCAAACCATTCCAGTGAAGTTCGAAGGCGCTTTGCCTGAAGAGGCAAGCGCGGGTACATCATTGATAGTTCAAGGCGCACTCGACGAAGCTGGCAGCTTCCACGCAACGAGCGTAGCACTGGGGGAATAGCATGCTTTCGGTATTTGGTTTGGTTGGCCTGCTGTTGGCGTTTTTCGGAAGCTTGCTTGGTGCGGTTGCCTTGGCAATTGGGCAACGCGCCCAGGCAAAGGGAAGCAGCGAAACTGCAGAGGTTTTGCTTTGGGCGGGGCGCGCCGCATGCCTTATTGCCTTCTTGGGCCTAACGCTTTCCTGCGCCATTTTGGTGTATGCCTTTATGGCAGGCAACTTCACCATCCAGTATGTGCTGGACAATTATTCCCGCAACGCTGGCGAGCTTGGCTGGATGTACAAGCTAAGCGGTCTTTGGGCGGGGCGCGAAGGATCGCTTTTGTTCTGGGCATGGCTGATTTCCCTGTTTGCATTCATTGTTTCGCGCAAGGGGAGGGAAAACCCCAAGCGCTTGGACAGCGTGGCGCTTATGGTGCTGTGCATTGTTCTGTTGGCCTTTGTGGGCGTGCTTCTGTTTAGCGAAGACAATATGCCTTTCATTGCCACCGATGAAAAGTACTTCGACTACGCCACGGGCCAGGTAACTACCTCGGGAAGCGTCTTGGGCATGAGCTCTATGTTGGAGCATTGGGCCATGGCAATCCATCCTCCCACGTTGTTCTTGGGTTATGCGGGCCTAACCGTTCCGTTTGCTTATGCGCTTGCCGCGCTTGTGTGCAACGATGCCAGTGTTACCTGGGTTGAAAGGGCTACTCCTTATGCCTTGTTCTCGTGGCTGCTGCTTACCGTGGGCATTGGCTTGGGTGCTATTTGGGCTTACGTTTGCCTGGGCTGGGGCGGCTATTGGGGCTGGGACCCGGTAGAAAACGCCAGCTTGCTTTCATGGCTCATGTGCATCGCCCTTGTGCACAGCTTTACGGTGTATCGCCAGCGTAGGGCCTTCAAGGGCTGGAGCATCATGTGCGCTGCCTTCACCTTCTGCTTTGTTATCGTGGGTACCTTCATAAGCCGTTCGGGCTTGGTGCAATCGGTGCACGCCTTCGAGGGCGATACCGCTTCAACGGTGCTGTTCCTTTTGCTTATTGTGCTTTCGGTTTTGCTCGCGGCGGTTGGGTTGGCCTGCCGAAGGAAGACGTTTGAACCTGAAGTGGTTACCGAAGCGGAAAGCATGCTTACCAAAGATGTTGCCTACTATGTGAACTGCGTATTTGTTCTTCTGGCAACCGTATTGCTTTGCTACATGACCATTTCTTCGGTGTTGCCTTCGTTTATGCCCTACGGTGGGCAGTCGGTAAGCAC
Source organism: uncultured Cryptobacterium sp. (assembly GCA_964597085.1). Classification (GTDB taxonomy): domain Bacteria; phylum Actinomycetota; class Coriobacteriia; order Coriobacteriales; family Eggerthellaceae; genus Anaerotardibacter. Next base: position 40,516 of record CAZQWR010000001.1, on the reverse strand, counting down.
GGGAACTTACAACGCAATAGCCCGGCCGCTGGGCATTGTTTATTTGGCGCTTGTTGCTATAGGCCCCCTGCTGGGATGGGCTAAAACCGGCAAAACCGAGTTGCGTCGCAAGCTCAAGGTGCCAACCTGCATAGCGCTAGTGATCTTTGCTGTGCTTATGGCTTACTTTGCCTGC
>CAZQWR010000001.1:0-40331 GCA_964597085.1 uncultured Cryptobacterium sp. | reverse complement strand
TATGCGTGCTGCTGCCCGCCTACAATGCAACGGTTGCTGCAGGTGATAGTACCGCAGAGGCGCTTTTGGAAATGGGCCCCTCTTGGTACTACAACGGGCTCGCTGTTGTGGGGTTCGCGGTTGCCAGCATTTTGATGGCGAATGCAGTATGCATGATGGCGCGCTGCATCAAAGCGGGTTCAAAGCGCCTTGCGCCCATTGGCGGCTCGCTTGCCCATGCGGCCATGGGCTTAATGCTGGTTGGCTTAATTGGCTCTTCCATGTACGTCACCGAACAGGCGGGGTACTTGGACTACGATTCCGAAACCGACACCTCAACGGGCACGTTCGCCGTGGGCTCTTACGAGCTAACCTATACCAGCCAATTGGTGGAAGAGATGGAAAGCTCCGATGTGCTGTACCAGGTAAGCTTTGACGTTGCCAACAATGGTGCCCAAGTTGGCTCGGTAAGCCCTTCGGTGCAGCTTGTGGTTAACACCCAACAGCAGAAACTGAATGCGGGCTTGCTGCATTTCCCAACTGAGGACTTGTTCGTTGTGTACAAGGGGGTTAGCTCCAAAACGGGCGATCTTTCCCTTGATGTGCGCGTGAATCCGCTTATCGGGTTTGTTTGGGCTGGCTTTGTTCTGCTGTGCTGCGGTATGCTGGCCTCCTTTGTCGGCACGCTTCGGCAAAAGCGCCTTTCCGCCAAGGAAGTGGAATAGCGTTATGCCCGGGGTGGATTTTGCGCTGGAAGCGCGCGGTGTGACGAAGCGCTTTGGCGAGCGCCTTGCACTGCAAAGCGTTGACCTTGCAGTGCCCGAAGGTGCGCATGTTTGCCTATTCGGGTCGAACGGCGCAGGCAAAACAACATTGCTGCGCGTTCTTGCAACGTTGGTGCGTCCAACCCAGGGCAAGGTTTTTGTGCAGGGCATTGATGCATCGGAAAACCCTGAGCAAGCCCGTGCGCGCATCGGCGTGGTTTCGCATAGTGCTTATCTATACCCCGACTTGAATGCGCAGGAAAACCTGCTCTTTTTCGCTAAGCTGTACGGTATTCCCAACGCCGAGGGCCGTGTGCATGAGTTGCTGAAAGAAGTTAACTTGCACAGCCGCCGCTACGATGCCGTGCGCACCTTTTCGCGCGGCATGACGCAACGCCTTTCCATTGCGCGCTCATTGATCAACGACCCGAGCGTGCTTTTGTTGGATGAGCCGTACTCGGGGCTCGACCCGTTTGGCGCCGATGCCTTGGATTCCATCCTTCACAGGGAGCGCCAGAACCGCACCATTGTTATGGTGAGCCACGATATTGAAAAGGGCTTTTCGCTTTGCAGCCATGCCTTGGTTATGGCAAAGGGCAAGATTGTGCTTTCCAAGGAGCGCAGCCAAATCGAAGAAGCTGCGTTCGAAGAGCAGTATCGAAGCATTGTGGGGCAGGGGGCTGTCCGATGAGTGCCCAGATGCAGAAGCTTCCATCGGGCTTTGCCCAGTACCGCGCCCTGTTGAAGAAAGACCTGGTGCGCGAGTTCCACACCTTCGATATGCTCAGCTCAATGGCGCTTTACGCCGTGCTTGTGCTGGTGGTTTACGGCGTGGCTTTGTCTCAAATGCCCGCAGGGTCTGATGTTGTGGGCATTGCCCCTGGCCTTTTGTGGGCGCTTATCGTGTTCACTTCGCTTATGGGGCTGAACCGCTCGTTTTCCTACGAAAAGGAAAACAACTGCTTGGAAGCCGTTTTGCTTGCCCCTCTCGATCGCAGCGTGATCTTTTTGGCCAAGGCAACTTCCAACCTTCTGTTCCTCTTGCTGGTTGAAGTGGTGGCAGTGCCCCTGTTCTGCTTCTTCTTTTTGGGTGGACAGGAGCTGGCTGGCGAATTCGCATTGGCGCTTGTGCCGTTGGTTCTGGGCACACTGGGCATGGCTGCGGTTGGCACGTTTCTTTCAACCATTACTGTAAACACCCGCGGCAAAGACGTTATGCTTGCCATGCTTATGATTCCGCTGGTGTTTCCGCTTCTTTACGCTTGCGTAAGCGCAACTTCGGCTTGCTTTGCGGGCGGGGACGCTTTTGGTTCCATGTTTGTTCCGGCCATTGCCATCATTTTGGTGTACGACGTGATAATGAGCCTGCTTTCTTGGGTTTTGTACGACTTCTTGGTTTCGGTGTAGGGGGCTGTTTTGAGTAAAGGCAAACGGGCGCTGCCCGAAATGGGCCAATGGCCCGATAAGCTTGTGCCGGTGGCCATTGCCATTGCCGCAGTTGGCCTGCTTGGCGGTTTCCTGTTGGCGTTTTTGTATGCTTCGCCGGTAAGCGGCGCGCGCGTTAACGGCGCTGAGCTCATTGGCGGCACCATGGTTTCTGCCAAGCTGCTGCTTTCGCAGAAGATCTTCTACTTCCACATGCCCGCGGCGATTGCCTCCATGGGGGTAATGGTGTTCATGGCCTATTACTGCATTCGCTTTTTGGCCACGCGCAACCAGCGCTACGACACCTGCGCAAAATGCTGCATGGAGGTTGCCTTGGTGTTCGTTGTGGCAACCATGCTTACCGGCGAAATGTGGACGCGCTTCGAGTGGGGCGTTTGGTGGACCTGGGAGCCCAGGCTTACTACCTACCTGGTGCTCACCTTGGCCGTGCTTGCCTACTTTGTGCTGCGCAACGCTTTGGACGACCCGGAGCGCCGTGGCGTGTTTTCTGCCGCGTTCGGGCTGATAGCGTTCGTTGATGTGCCCATCACCCTTGCGGTAACGCGCCTTCTGCCTTCCAGCTTGCACCCGGTGGTGTTTCGCGAGGGCGGGCTTGCGCCCGATATGGCAATCACGGTTGCTGTATGCGTTGTTGGCATGCTGGCTTTGGCGTTTGCGATGTATCGCGTGCGCTTCCGCAATGCGCGTCTGGACGAGCGCACGCGCGCAATCGAAGAAAGCAGAAGGGACTAAAACATGAATTCCATTCTTGAAGAAATCTACAGCACCATCCTTCCCTCTGCGCCGTACCTTATAGCGGCATATGTGCTTGTTTTGGCTGCGCTACTGGTGTGGCTTCTGGTTCAATTCCGCCGCCAGTCTTCGCTGGCGCGCCGCCTTGAGGTGTTGGAAGAAGAGCTCGAAACCAAGCAGAGCTTGTAGGCCGGTAAACGCGGGGTAGGGGTTTCCCCTTCGCTTTAGCCCAAGCTTCCCGCTTGTCCTAAATGGCATGTTTGCGCATGCCATAATTCTTTCGAAGGAACCAAACGCGTTCAGGACAAGCGTGTTTGGGGCATTGAGGAGGAAACAATGGGCTTTGGTAACGTCATTGCTGGCGTTGCGGCTGCCGCTGTTGCTGCAGAGGGAATCTTTGCTGCGGTTAGCGGGCAGTCTTCTTTGCTGCGCCCTCCTGGGTCGCAGGGTGAATCAGATTTCATGTCTCGCTGCATCAAATGCGGGAAGTGCATAGAGGCATGCCCCCACAAGGCCTTGCATGCGGCCGATTTGACCCAGGGCGCCGCAGCCGGTACGCCTACGCTGGACGTGGAAAACCGCGCATGTCGCATGTGCGCCGATTTCCCTTGCGTGGCTGCATGCCCGACGGGTGCTTTGCGCGATGTTTCCGAAAAGCACGATGTGAACATGGGCTACGCCAAAATCAACGAAAGCACCTGCATTGCCTATAAGGGCATGCGCTGCGAAGTGTGCTATCGCGTTTGCCCGCTTATCGATGAGGCAATTACCATCGAATACGAATCCATCGAAAACGATGCCATTCACACTAAGTTCATCCCCACCATCAACAAGGAAGTGTGCACAGGCTGTGGCTTGTGCGTTCAGCGCTGTGTGGTACGCGACCCTAAGGTTGCCATGAAGGTGGTAAGCATCGCTGCACAGGAAAAGAAGGGGAAGTAGGCTGCGCCAGGCAGCTTATTCTAGGGAGGAAGCTATGGAGTACTCAAGGCGAGATTTCATCAAGCTCGTTGCCATTGCCGCAGCGAGCGCTGCTGTTTCTGGCTCTTTGGCTGGTTGTGCCCCGAAGGCCAACCAATCCATCGACAAGAACAGCGTAACCACTACCGTTGGCGTTTGCCGTTTCTGCGGCTGCGGCTGCGGTGTTCTGATCGAAAGCCAAAACGGCAAGATCATCAGCATTACGGGCGACCCGAACAACGATTCCAGCCGTGGCCTCAACTGCGTTAAGGGCTACTACCTGGCCAAGATCCTTAAAGGCAACGACCGCCTTACCAAGCCGCTTATCCGTTTGGACAAATCCACCAAGGGTTCCAACGATTCGAAGCTTTACCGCGAAGCCGAATGGGATGAAGCGCTCGATTTGGTTGCAAGCAAGCTCAAAGAAACTTGGAAAAAGGACAAGAGCCGTTTGGCATTCTGGGGCTCGGGCCAGCAGCCTATTCTGGAAGGCTATGCAACCTCCAAGTTCTGGAAGGCGGGCCTTCGTTCCAACAACATCGACCCGAATGCGCGTTTGTGCATGGCTTCTGCCGTAGTGGCCTTCATGAACACCTTCGGCACTGACGAGCCTGCTGGCTGCTATGCAGACATCGATTACGCCGACCTGTTCATTACCTGGGGCGCGAACATGGCCGAGGCTCACCCCATGCTGTTCAGCCGCATCACCGCGCGCAAGCAGCAGGATGGCGTGAAGCATTACGACCTAACCACGGTGCGCAACCGCACCAGCGCCCTGGCCGATAAGGTAATGGTGTTCGAGCCTAATACCGATTTGGCCATTACCAACTGCATCTGCCGCTACCTGCTTGAAAACGAAACCTACGACAAGGAATTCGTCAACGACCACGTGTGCTTCAAGCATGGCCAGGAAGATATTGGCAACAACGACTTCGAGAATCGCGATTCGTACGACAAGTCGGAAAAGGGCCAGTCTGCCGAAAACGTTACCGCCATCGATTTGGCAGAGTTCCGCAAGCTTGTAGATCCGTACACTTACGAATACACCAGCCAGCTTTCCGGTGTTTCCATTGCCGACCTGCAGGCGCTCTACGAGGCCTTCGCCGACCCGAACTGCAAGATCATGAGCCTGTGGACCATGGGTGCGAACCAGCACAACCGCGGTACCTGGGTTAACCAGAACTTCTACAACTGCCATTTGCTTTCCGGCAAAATTGCCAAGCCGGGCAACGGCCCATTTTCGCTTACCGGTCAGCCTTCTGCATGCGGCACCGCGCGCGAGGTTGGCACGTTCAGCCATCGCCTCCCTGCCGACTTGGTAGTGAAGAACGCTCAACATCGTCGTTACACCGAAGCGGTTTGGGATTTGCCCGAAAACTGGCTGGAAGACATCAAGACGCCGGGTTACCACACCACCAAGATCTTCCGCGAGATGTCCAACGGCAATATGGACTTCATCTGGACGGCGCACAACAACTGGGCACAGTCCATGACCGATCTCAACCGCTTCTTGGGCAGGGACGGCGAGCACATGGGCGTCTTCGACACCTTCATCGTGGTTTCCGAGGTGTATCCCACACTTTCTACCGCGTATGCCGATGTGGTTCTGCCTGCGGCTATGTGGATTGAGCGCGAAGGCATGTTCGGCAACGGCGAGCGCCGTACTGCCGTGTTCGAAAAGGCATGCGACCCGCCGGGGGATGCTCGTTGGGACATGTGGATGCTCATGGAAATTGCCAAGCGCGTTTTGGATGGCGAAAAGATTGGCGACAAGGACGCCTTCGATGCCCTTTTCGGAAAGTGGTACGACAAGGACGCTGGCGAATTCAAGTTCGAAACCCAGCGTGAGGTTTGCCGTGAGATTTGGAATGAATATCGAACCTTCTCGAATCCCGACCCGGCTGAAAACTCCTATTCGAGCGAGCGCGTGCTGCGCATTCACGACAATCTGGACAACAAGGAAGGCTGGAGCCCGCTGAAACTTACCGCCAAGCGCCTGGCTCCTTACGACGAGTACATCACCCAGCATGGTCTTACCTGGCCAACCCAGCAGATTGACGGAAAATGGTACGCCACCAGGTGGCGCTTCAATGGCGCGGGCAAGCAGGAAGACGGCTACGACGCGTGGAACGTGCAGAAATGGGGCGAAACCGACAAGACCGACGGAATCTCGTTCTACAAAACCACCGACCACAAGCCTTGCGTAACCTTCCATCCTTACGAGCCGCCGGCTGAAATCCGCGACGAGCAGTATCCGTTCTACATGGTTACCGGCCGTTTGCTGGAGCACTGGCACACCGGTTCTATGACGCGCCGCGTGCCCGAGCTGGACAACGCATTGCCTGAAGCCCTGATGGACCTGTGCGCCGAGGATATGAACGAAATCGGCGTAAAGGACGGCGACCGTGTGAAGGTTACCAGCCGTTGGGGCTCGTTCGAATGCACGGTTTCGAGTGCCGGCCGCACCCAGCCCACGCGCCATATGTGCTACATCCCGTTCTTCGCAGAAGAAACACTGGTAAACCTGGCGCAGCAAGAGGTGTACTGCCCGCTTTCCAAGGAGCCGGACTACAAGAAAACAGCAGTTCGCATTGAAAAGGTGCAGGAGACCAAATAAATGAAACGCTCCGTAAAAATAACGGCGGCCGTGGCAGGGCTCATGATTTCCTCATGCGCCCTGGCCGGCTGCTATTCCACCAACACCATCACCTCGCCTTCGGAAACCTATCAAACCCCCGAAGGTGCGGCGCCTATGCTTTCGGTTGCTCACGAGGGGCGCTACGACCGTCTGGGCGTAGAGGGCTGCTTCGGCTGCCACGGTTCGAGCAGCGAAGCCGACCCGTTCCTTGCAAAGGCCGGCAAAATGCCCGACAACCATTACGCAAATTCAAACAGGGAGTCGCACAAGATAGATTCTGCGCACTACCTGTGCAACAGCTGCCATGTGCAGCAGCGAAAGACCGGTGAGTAGCATGGTTATCTCGAGTTTGGTGGTAAACACCGTGTTGGACAGCACGAAAGCTGTGGCCCAAGCTATTTCGGAAATGGAAGGCGCAGAGGTTCACGAGGTTGTGGATTCCAAGCTGGTTGTAACGCTGGAGTCGGAAACGGTGGACACTTCTGCCGATGAGGCTGCAAAATTCCAGGAAATACCTGGGGTTTTGAGCGTAAACCTGATCTACGTGAATTTTGAAGACGATCCGAGCTTGAAGTAGGCATGGACTCTATGCAGGAAAACGCTGAAGTGGAAAACAAGGCTGGCAAGGCCGAAACGGGGGCTGCTCCGGGTCGTTCTTCAAAGAAGGGCGCCGGACGTAAATGGGCAATTGCGCGCCATAGCGTGCAGGTGCTTGTTCTGCTGTTCTTCCTGGTGCCGGTTGTTGCTTCTGGTTGGGCTCTTATGGGCACCGACCTGCAGGGTGATGCTATCAACGATGCGGTTGCAACGCCCATGCAATTTGCCTGGTCGGGTACCCTTTCCTCTTCCACTATCGGGCCGGTAACCCTAATGGATCCGTTCGTATTCCTGCAAACGGTGGCGGCTTCGAAAGCCTTCGACCCAGCATGGCTCTTGGCTGCTCTGCCGCCCCTGCTGGTGTTTGGTATTGTGCGCGGCCGTGCTTTTTGCGGTTGGGTATGCCCGGTCAACCTGGTTTTGGAAGTGGTTGATGCTTGGCGCAAGAAGATGTGCCCCAAGCGCGTTTTGCCCGAGCGCAAGCTTCCGCGCCATGCGAAGCTGGGCGTTGCCCTTGCCGTGCTGGTGCTTTCTGCTTTGGTGAGCATCCCCGTGTACGAGATCTTCAACCCCATCAGCTTCATCAACAAGGGCCTTGTCTTCGGCAGTGCTGTGGGCGGCATCACGTTGGTGGCCATTATCTTGCTCGATGTGTTCTGGGGGCATCGCGTGTGGTGCCGTTCCCTTTGCCCGATGGGCGGATTCTACGAGGCTCTTGGCAAGGTGGGCTTGGTGAAGGTTGGTATCAACCACGAGGCCTGCATCAAATGCGGGAATTGCAAGAAGGCATGTATTGCCAGTCCCGAGATTTTGGAGCCGGTGGTAGATGGTCCAAGCAATAAGGTTTGCGCTGGCGATTGCATGATCTGCGGAAAGTGCATCGATGCTTGCCCCACTCACGCTTTGAGCATGGGCATTGGCATAACGGATAAAAAATAAGCTCGCACAAGGCGAGCTAAGTGCCCCAGTTGTCGGGGATCGCAAGGGTCGGGCGAGTGCCTGGCCCTTGCTATATTTCGAAAAGCTTATGGCGCAGGGCGAATTCCACCAGTTGGGCACGATTTTTCAAGTTCAGCTTGCTGTACACCTTGGCTCGGTGCGCTTCTACCGTTTTCACGGAAAGGAATATGCGCTCCGATATTTCGCGGTTGGTGAATCCGCGTGCAAGCAAAATAAGCACCTCCATTTCGCGTGGGCTCAACTGCGTTAGGTCGGCTTCGGCGGTTTTTCCGCCTTCGGCAACGAAGCTGGCAAGCGATTTGGCCATTTCGGGGTGAATGTAGCAGTCGCCTTCATGCACCACGTGAATGGCGCGCAGCAGCTCGGCGGGCGAGGCGCTTTTCAGCAGGTAGCCCTTCGCTCCTTTGTGAATAGTGTGGTACAGGTACTCGGGCTCGGCGAACATGGTGAGGATGATCACCTTGGTGTCGGGCAGGTCGCGCGCAATTTTTTCGCAGGCAACCAAGCCGCTTTGGGCTGGCGGCATGGAAAGGTCTAGAAGCAGGATGTTGGGCTTGCGCGCGGCGCACAGGGCGTAGGCCTGCGTGCCATCGGCCGCTTCGCCCACAACCTCGATTTCGGGGTCTTTTTGCAAGATCATCTTGAAGCCGTAACGCACCATTTCGTGGTCGTCGGCCAAAACCACATTGATCACTGCAGGGTCTCTTTTCTTTTAGGGGCTTTTCTCATGGGGGCAACCAGGGTCACGGTCGATCCGCCAGAGCTTGATTCTATGCGAAGGCTGGCGCCGATGGTGCTGGCTCTTTCCTGCATGCCTGAAAGGCCGCAGCCGCTTCCCTTCACAGCGGGTGCTTCGGTGTTGAAGCCTACGCCTTTGTCGGAAACCGAAATGCTCAGCCAGCCTGCGCTTGCCATTGCATGCACTTCAATTTGATCGGAGTTCGAATACTTGCAGGCATTGAGTATAGCTTCTTGGCAGATTCGGTATACCTGCGTTTCAATTGCAGGGTTGAAGCGCTCCACTTCGTGCGGAGCATCGAATGATATATGAGCGCCATAGGATTTTTCCAGCACAGCCGCCTGCGATTTGAGGGCGGCAATAAGCCCGAAGTTGTCGAGCGTGGAAGGGCGCAGCTCAACCGAAAGGTTGTGGATTTCGGTTTGGACGGTGGCGATGCCGGTAAGCGCTTCGTTTATGAGCGTGTTGGCTTCGCTATCTTCAATATGTTCTTGAGCCATATGAAGTTTAAGCGCCACGGTAAGCAGTTCTTGCGCCATGCCATCGTGCAGCTCGCGGGAAAGGCGCTTTCGTTCGCTTTCTTGTGCTAGCACGATCTTGGAAAGCTCGCTTTTGTGCAGCGGAGCCTTCTTGCTGGCTTCCTTGTTGCTTGCTTGAATTTCTTCGGGGTTGATAAAGATCTGTTTTTCTATCCGGGCATCAAGGAACGGTCCCTTTAGGTCGGTAAGGCAGCGGCGATAGTCGCTGGCGTATTGGCGCCCTGGAGTGCGGTGCGCCAATATTAGCACGCCTACGGTGCGCCCATCGCGCGTTACGGGCGCGGCGCAAAAGCTGCGCAGGTCTTCGGCGAACACGATGGGGTAGCTGGAGTACTCGCTCTGGTCCATGTCTTGGTCGATGTCGGTAAGCATCATGGGTTTGCCGGTTTTCAGCACAATGCCGCCAATGCCATGCCCCGGCGAAAGGGAGATGCGCGTAACGCGCTGGCTGGTGGCACCGCTGAAGTACACCCATTTCATGGGTGCGCCAAACAGAGGGGCAAGTCCCAAGCCTACAAAGTCGAACCCGTAGGCGTTGGCTATGCGGTCAACTTCGTCTTGGTATCGCTTGTCGCCGCCACGCAGTATGGCTTCATCGAAATTGGTTTGCATGCCTGCCTCCCTTCGCGTTGGACCTTTGGCTCTATTCTAGTTTTATCAACGGTTGATTGCGGCCGATTCGAACAATGTTGGATTTCGACTTTGCTTACGGTTTGCCGGTTATAAGCAGCTTCGCGATGACAAGCGAAGTCTTACTCGTGGCGTAGAGATCTTTTTCTCCAAACAAGCCGAAGGCTCTCAGGGCGAGACCCCGGTGGTGCAAGATGCTCCCTCTTATGGGTTTAGTTATGCAGACGTGGATATTTTCTGATGGCATTGAGCTTGTTGGGATGCAGCTTCGTTAATTGGCGCCAGCACTGAAGTCTTGCTAGGTAAATTGGTTTCCCCATTGGTGTTCGATGCTTATTTAAGGCGGTTTGGGGCGCGGTTGTACCTTGAGCTTTATAGGATAAAGCGCATAGCGAAATGGTCTAGAGAATATTACGAACATCTGTTCTACATTGAATGAAAATTGCCCATTGGTTTTAGGATTTTGGAATGGGACAATTATGCTCGGAAAGAACTAGGAGAGCATATGGCGTTTGTACACTTGCATAATCACACGGAATATTCCCTGCTCGACGGCGCAACGCACGTTTACGACATGGTTAAGCGTGCCGCCGATTTGGACATGCCAGCGGTTGCCATTACAGACCACGGCGTTATGTCGGGCGTGCCCGAGCTGGACGAGGCCTGCCGCAAGGTTGAAAAGGAAACTGGTAAGAAAGTAAAGCCCATCTTCGGGTGCGAGGTGTACTTCACTACCGATAGCGAATTGAAAAAGCAGAAGCAGAAGCTGCACCACATGATTCTGCTGGCCAAGAACAACACGGGTTACCACAACCTGTTGAAGCTGGTTTCCGAAAGCCATGTAGACAATTTCTATTACCGCCCGCGCACAACTTTCGAAATGCTGGAAAAGTATTCCGAGGGCATTATTGCCACCAGCGCCTGCATTGCCGGCATCATCCCGCGTTGCATCGACGTTGGCAATTACGATGAGGCCATCAACTGGGCAAAGCGCTTCGCCGCGCTGTATGAGCCGGGCGATTTCTACATTGAGCTGCAAGACCAGGGCATTACCACCAATGCGGGCATGACGCAGTACGAAATGAATTGCAAGCTCACCCAAATTGCCAAACAGCTGGGCTTGAAAACCATTGCCACCAACGACTTCCATTACCTTACGCAGGAAGACGCTATGGCGCAGGACATCATGCTGTGCATTGGCACCAACGCCACCGTTACGCAGGAAAAGCGCTTCAAGTTCCCGAACGACCAGTTCTACATGAAAACTGAGGAAGAGATGCGCGCTGCGCTGAAAGACTTCCCCGAGGCATGCGATGAAACGGTGAAGCTGGCTGAAAAGTGCAACGTTGAGCTGGAGCGCGATGAAATTCTGCCGCGCTTCCCCTTGCCTGAAGGCTATACCGAGGAAATGCTGTTCCGCGAGGAATGCGAAAAGGGCTTGGAGCACCGCTACGGCCCCGATTGGCGCAACGTGGTTGTTTCCGACAACATGGGCAACGAAAAGTCGGTTCTGGAACAGTACGAATACGAGGCCGACATTATTGTTCAGCAGGGCTTCCCGGCGTACTTCCTTATTGTTCAGGAGTACATCCGCTGGGCGCGTGAGCATGGCATCGGCGTAGGTCCGGGCCGTGGTTCGGCGGCTGGCTCGCTGTGTACGTACGCTATGGGCATTACCGACCTTGACCCTATCAAGAACGGCTTGATGTTCGAACGCTTCCTTAACCCAGAACGCGTGGAGATGCCCGATATCGACGTCGACTTCGACGATCAGCATCGCCAGGACGTTATCGAGCACATTCGCGAGTTCTATGGCGAAGACCATGTGGCCGGCGTTATCACCTTCGGCAAGCTGCAGGCTAAGAACGCTGTGCGCGACGCTGCGCGCGTGTTGGACTATCCGTATTCGGTGGGCGACCGCATTTGCAAGCTTATTGGCGGCGAGCTGGGCATCACTATCGACGGTGCCCTGGAAAGCAATCCCGACCTGCTGAAAGCTTACGAGCAGGAAGAAGATGTGCATCGCGTTATCGATGCTGCCAAGTCTATCGAAGGTCACGTGCGCGGCGAAGGCGTGCATGCGTGTGCAACCATTATCTGCCGTGACCCCATGAGCGACCATGTTCCCATGAAGCGCGACACCAAGGGCGGCGGCATCATCACCCAGTACGACGGCCACTACACGCCCGACCTGGGCTTGCTGAAGATGGACTTCCTTGGTCTGCGCACGTTGGGCGTGCTTTCGCGCGCATGCAATAACGTGGCACAAACCACCGGCGAGCACTTGGTGCCTGAAGAAATTCCTATTGAAGACGAAAAGGCGTTTGCCCTTATGCGTGGCGAGCTGCGCAAGAACGGCATGCCACTGAACATGGACGGTTTGTTCCAGGTGGAAGGCGCGCTGTACGTTTCGCTGTTTGCGCAGATTCCGCCTGAGCGTTTTTCCGACGTTGTAGCTTCTATTGCGCTCAACCGCCCCGGCCCGCTTGAATCGGGCATGGTGGAAGACTACGTAAAGGTTGTTCAGGGCAAAACCCCTGTTCATTATTACGACGACCGCTTGCGTCCCATTCTGGAAGAAACTTACGGCACCATGGTTTACCAAGAGCAGATCATGCAGGTTTCCATGGTTATGAGCGGTTTTTCCGCCGGCAAGGCAGACAAGCTGCGCAAGGCAATGGGTAAGAAGAAGCTGGACATCATGCGCCTGCTTCAGGACGACTGGAACACGGGCGCGGTTGAAAACGGCTATTCGCTGGATATTGCCAAGGAAATTTGGGAAGACGCCGAAAAGTTCGCAAAGTACGCCTTCAACAAGTCGCACTCGGCGGCATACGCCCTGCTGGTTATGCGCACTGCGTACCTGAAGGCGCATTTCCCCAACGAATACATGGCCGCTGTGCTTTCCAGCTACATGGGCAACAACGACCGCCTTATCAAGTACATTGCCAGCTGCAACCGCAGCGGCATCCCTGTACTGCCGCCCGACGTTAACTCTTCCAACCTGGAGTTTACGCCGCTGGAGGAAGGCATTCGCTTCGGTTTGGCTGGCGTGCGCGGCGTAGGCGAGCATGTGGCGGAGGTTATCATCGCTGAGCGCGAGAAGAACGGCCCGTTCACCAGCTTGCATAACTTCGTTAACCGCGTGCCTTCCAACGCCTACAACCGCAAAACGCTGGAGGCTCTTATCAAGTCGGGTGCTTTCGACTCCACTGGCTACACGCGCAAGCAGTGCATGCATTTTATCGACGACACGCCGTTGCTTGAAAGCTCTGCAAAGCGTCAGAAAGATAAAGCCGCTGGTCAGACGGATATGTTCAGTATGTTTGCCGATGTTGACGATAGCTTTCAGGATGATGTCCCCGAACCCGATGGCGTTGAATGGGACAAGCGCACGCTGCTTGCGTTTGAAAAGGACATTTTGAAGATGTACGTTTCAGACCATCCGTTGCGTCCGTATGAAAACTACCTTTCGCGCACCATGAAGCACACCATCGGCGATTTGGGCGACCGCGAAACCGGCATCAAGTCGGCCACGTTTGCGGGCATGGTCTCTGAAATCAATGTGCGCCGCACCAGGCGCGGCACGCTCATGGCCAACTTCGTACTGGAAGATACCTCGGGCCACGTGGAATGCGTGTGCTTCGATTACGAAAAGAACCAACAGGCGCTGCAGGAAGACGCCATCGTTACCTGCAAGGGTAAGTTCGAGGTGAACGATCGCGGTAAGCAGATTTTGGTGTTCGAGGCCAAGCCTTTGGTGCTTACCGAAGAAGAGGCCAGCGCCGCGCCGCTGCAATTGGAGCTGACGTTGGCAACGCGCGAGCTGAACTCGGTGAACACCGATAGGCTTATGCGCATTCTGCAGCAGTACCCCGGCAAAGACCCAGTAATTCTTATGGTTACCCAGGCCGATGGCAGCCGTATGCGTGCCGAGCTGCCGCTTACGGTTGATGCCGGTAATTCCGTATTGCGTTCGCGCTTGTACGACCTGTTCGGCCGCACCCTGTGGAGGGCGTCGTAGTGGCGCAAGAACTGAAAGCGCACCGTAGCCGTGTGGCGGAGGTGTCGCCAGCAGGGGAGGCTGCAATGTCTGGTACGACTACGGTTGACGCGGCAAGTACGGCGTTGGCAGAGAGAGAGGCCGTAACTGGTTTTTCGCACGCGGCTTCTGTGGAAGATGCTGTAGCGGGAGGGCCGTTGCCTTCTTGTAGAGCGGCGGAATCTGCTGCAGCTGAGCCCGCCACTGCTGATTGCGACCCGCTGCATAACTTTGCCATTTGGGTTGCCTACAACGGCGAGCCCTTCTCGGGCTTTGCCCGCCAGCCTGGGCAGCTTACTGTGCAGGGGAGCATCGAAGAGGCTTTGGAACTGCTGTTCCGTCGCCCAGTGGAAACCGTGTGCGCCGGCCGCACTGATTCGGGCGTGCATGCACGTGGCCAAGTGGTGAACTTCCAGGTTTCGGAAAGCGAGCTGCGCGGTCGCACGCCGTTCAAGCTGCAGCGTTCGCTGAACGCGCTAACGCACGACGATATTTCCATTAAGGAAATGCGCCAGATGCCTGCTGAATTCTCGGCACGTTTTTCGGCGACTATGCGCGAATACCATTACTTCATCTGCACTGATGCATTTGCGCCGCTTTTGATGCGCAACTTCTGCTGGCATATCCCTAAGCAGTTGGACATCGAAGCCATGCGCAAGGCGGCTAGCTACCTTATTGGCGAGCACGACTTCAAAAGCTTCTGCATGGCAGTTTCGGCCGAAGGCAAGTCCACCAACCGCAATGTGTTCAGCATCACGGTGGAGCCCGAGCAGGTTTGGGGCGAAAACCTGGTAGTTATCACCGTGAAGGGCAACGCTTTTTTGCATTCGATGGTGCGTACCATCGTGGGTACCCTGGTGGCGGTGGGCCTTGGGCGGCGCAAACCCGAATGGGTACAGAAAGTGCTTGAAGCACGCAACCGCTCGGCAGCGGGGGAGAACGCTCCTGCGCAAGGCCTGGTGTTTTGGGAAGTGTCCTATGAAGGCGAGCGAGTGCATACCCCTTCGCTCTAGCCAGCTGTCTGGCTCTGCCCTCTACGGGCTGCGGGGTACCGATTCCCGGGTGTGCTCTTGCGCGTCCTCTTCCTACGGTAAAATGCTTCTTTGGCTCTGCATCCGCAGGGCGTTTAGGAGGGTTTTATGTCTACTTCAACTTTGTCGGCTCAGGAGTCCGGACGCGCAGCGTGGTCGGGCAAGCTGGCTTTTGTTTTGGGCGCGGCTGCTTCGGCCGTTGGCCTGGGCGCTATGTGGCGCTTTCCTTATTTGGCTGCCAAGTATGGCGGCGGCATGTTCTTGCTGGTTTACCTGGTGTTCGTGTTCACCATTGGCATTTCGCTGCTGCTTCTTGAAAACGCATTGGGCCGCAAAACCGGTCAGAGCGCAATCGGCGCGTTCAAGGCATTTGGCAAGAAGTATGCCTTCATTGGCATCCTTATGTCGGCGGTGCCGTTCCTTATCGTGCCGTATTACTGCGTAATCGGCGGTTGGGTTACCAAGTATCTGGGCGCTTACGTTGCCGGCGAGGCCAGTTTGCTTACCGACGGAGGTACTTATTTCACCAGCTTCATTTCGGCTGGCCCGGAAAGCATCTTGTTCATGCTTATTTTCATGGCGTTGACCTACTTCATTGTTGGCCTGGGCGTTAACAAGGGCTTGGAAAAGGCCAACCTCATCATGATGCCCGCGCTCATCATTGTTGCGGCCATCATTGCCGTGTATGCGCTTACCATGCCGGGTGCGCTCGATGGCGTGGCCTTCTACCTCATTCCCGACTTCAGCAAGTTCAGCCCAGAACTGGTTATTTCTGCTTTGGGCCAGACGTTCTTCACTCTTTCGCTGGCTATGGGCATCATGGTTACCTACGGCTCCTACCTGGACAAATCCACCAAGCTTACTTCCAGCGTGGGTCAGATTGCGGGCACCACGTTCGGCGTTTCGGTGCTGGCGGGCTTCATGATTATCCCGGCAACGTTTGTTGCCATGGGCTCTGGCGAAGCAGTTGCCCAGAATTCCGGCCCCTCGCTCATGTTCGTTGTTCTGCCGCAGGTGTTCGACGGCATGGGTAGCTTTGCCGGTGTTGTGGGCGCAGGCTTCTTCGTGCTGGTTCTTTTTGCGGCGCTCACCAGCTCGCTTTCGCTGGTTGAAACCTGCGTTTCCATTGTGCAGGACGGCCTGCATTGTGCGCGCAAGGTTGCCCTGGGCATCGTGATTGTTTGGGTTACGCTCGTGGGCATTATCGTGTGCTTGGGCTACAGCTCGCTTTCGTTCATCGAGCCGCTGGGCGCTGGCACCAGCATTCTGGACTTCCTGGACTTCATCTCCAATTCCGTGATGATGCCCATCGTGGCGCTGCTTACCTGCATCTTCGTTGGCTGGATTATCAAGCCCAAGGAAATCGAGGAAGAGGTTATGCTCTCCGCACCCTTCAAGGCCCGTAAGGTTTGGGCGTTTGGCATCAAATACATCTGCCCCATTTTGCTGGTTGTTATCTTGGTGGCATATGTTGCCGCAACCCTCGGTTTCTTCAAGATGTAGCGGTATCATCTATCAGTTACAAAAAATTTTGAATTAGGAGAAAACGTGTCACTTTCCATTGGCATCGTGGGCCTGCCCAACGTGGGCAAGTCTTCCCTGTTTACCGCGCTTACCAAGAAGAGCGGCTTTGCGGCAAATTACCCATTTGCCACCATCGAGCCCAACGTGGGCTTGGTTCCGGTTCCCGACAAGCGCTTGGACGGCCTTGCCGCCATCGACAACCCGGCAAAAATAGTGCCCGCAACCGTTGAGTTTGTGGATATTGCAGGCTTGGTTGCCGGCGCCAGCCAGGGCGAGGGTTTAGGCAACAAGTTCTTGGCAAAC
Organism: uncultured Cryptobacterium sp.; assembly: GCA_964597085.1. GTDB lineage: Bacteria > Actinomycetota > Coriobacteriia > Coriobacteriales > Eggerthellaceae > Anaerotardibacter. Next base: position 23,447 of record CAZQWR010000001.1, on the reverse strand, counting down.
ATTCGCGAAACCGATGCCATCTGCGAAGTGGTGCGCTTCTTCAGCGACCCGAATGTAGAGCACGTTTCTAAAAAGGTGGACCCGCAAAGCGACGTCGAAACCATTAAGACCGAGCTTATCCTGGCCGACATCGGCACGCTTGAAAAGGCTATGCCCCGCCTGGAAAAGGAAGGCAAGCGCTACAAGGAAAAGGCCATCAACTTCGCAACCGCGCAGAAGGTGCTCGAAGGTTTGAACGAGGGCAAACGCGCGCTTCAGCTGGATCTTTCTGAAGAGGAGCAGGATGCCATTCGCGAGCTGTGCCTGCTTACCATGAAGCCTATGCTCTACATCGCCAACGTGGATGAAGACAAGGTTGCTGCCGAGCTTCCCGAAATCGACGGACAAGTACCTGTGCCCATCAGCGCCAAGATCGAGGCCGACTTGGCTGAGCTCGACCCTGAAGAGGCTGCGGTGTTCATGGAAGAGCTGGGGCTAGACGAAAGTGGCCTTTCCCGCCTTATTCGCGAGGCTTACAAGCTTCTTGGCCTGCAGAGCTACTTCACCAGCGGTGAAACCGAAACGCGCGCATGGACCATTCCTGTGGGTGCCAAGGCGCCGCAAGCAGCAGGCGTTATCCATTCCGACTTCGAGCGCGGCTTCATCAAAGCCGAAACCGCATCGTACGAAGACTACGTTGCTCTTGGTGGCGAAAAGGGCTGCCGCGATGCTGGCAAGCTTCGCCAAGAAGGCAAAGATTACGTGGTGCAGGACGGCGACGTTATGCACTTCAAGTTCAACGTTTAACTGTTTTAGGTTTAGAGAGTAAGGATTAGGCAATGGCCGAAAAGGTTGCAGTTCTCATTCCCTGCTACAACGAGGCGGTCACCATCGCCAAGGTGGTGGACGACTTCAAGCGCGTCCTTCCCGACGCCGACATCTACGTCTACGACAACAACTCCAAGGACGAAACCTCGAAGATCGCCCGCGAGCACGGCGCCATCGTGCGCTTCGAGGGCCGTCAGGGCAAGGGCAACGTGGTGCGCTCCATGTTCCGCGACATCGACGCCGACTACTACATCATGGTCGACGGCGACGACACCTACCCGGCCGAGGCCGCTCCCGAGCTGCTCGAGCCCCTGCGCGCCGGCCGCGCCGACATGACCGTGGGCGACCGCCTTTCCAACGGCTCGTACGGAGAAGAGAACGACCGTGCCTTCCACGGCTTCGGCAACGACCTGGTGCGCTGGCTCATCAAGCGCATCTACGGCTTCGCCTTCGAGGACGTCATGACCGGCTACCGCGCGTTCAACCGCGTGTTCGTGAAGACCATGCCCGTGATGTCCGAGGGCTTCCAGATCGAGACCGAGATCTCCATCCACGCGGTGGACAAGCGCTGGCGCATCGAGGACGTGCCCATCGACTACCGCGACCGCCCCGAGGGCAGCTACTCCAAGCTCTCCACCTTCGGCGACGGCGCCAAGGTGCTGAAGGCCATCACCGCGCTGTTCAAGGACTACCGCCCGCTGGCCTTCTTCGGCTGGCTGGCCCTCATCTTCCTGCTGCTGGCCGTCATCGCCGGCATCCCGGTAGTTGCCGAGTACGCCTCCACCGGCCTGGTGCCGCGCATCCCCACCATGCTCACCTCGCTTGCGCTGGGCGGCTGCGCCGCGCTGAGCTTCGTCACCGGCCTCATCCTGGACACGGTTGCCAAGAGCCACCGCCGCCAGTGGGAGATCGACGTTTACAAAGCAATGAACGGCTTCTATAAGGACTAAAGCATGCAAAACAGAGAAAGTTGCCTAAGCGCCAATTCGGTTAAGGATGCCCTTTCTGCTTTCTTTTCAAAGAAGGGGCTTTGCTTGGCAGCTTTCTCTTTTGTCTGCTCTTTTTCTCTTACGTTTCCCTTTTGGGCTGGCGGGCAAAGTCTGCTTTTATGTGTCCTCGAAGCTGTTCCCCTGTCTTTAGTTGTTTGCCTTGTTCTAAATGCCCTTCTGCGGGTTGGCTTTGAAGTTGGCGCTGATTCGTTTTCATCGAAAGCGAAGCTCTTTGCCTTGTCTTTCGGGTCGCTTGCAGTTTTGTGGGGGGGGGTATATCTAGCCGTCCTATACCCTGGCTGCTTTTCTACCGACAGCAACGACATGCTGAAGATGCTATGGGGGATTCCCTTTCAGTCTGAGTGGTTTAGGTACGACACCCTCAATAATCATCACCCCGCCTTCTATGTTTTCCTGAACTACCTTGCAGTTTGTCTCGGCCAAATTCTTGGTTTTTCGCAGATGAAGTGTGTCGCATTGATTTCGGTGCTGCACCTAGCTACCCTGGCTGCTTGCTGCGGTTTCGCGGTGCTTAAGGTGAACTCAATCTTTAAGCGAAAATGGCTTGTCCTGATTTGTTGGCTATTCTTCCTATGGGATCCTCTGCTGGGTTGGTATTCGGTGACAATGTGGAAAGACATTCTTTTCTCCGGTGTGCTTGCCTGCTTTGCCTTGCTGGTTGCCGAACTGATTATCGATCCCGAACGGTTTGCTGGCTCGCGTTTGAATTTTGCGTTCCTTATTGTTGCCGCAGTGCTTTGCTCGTTGCTCAGAAGCAACGGCTTTTTGGCGGTGCTTGTTGCTCTTGTTCCCGCCTGTGTCTTTTGCTCTCCTGCTTGCAGGAAAAAGATTCGTATTGGGTCGGTTTGCGCGGTCGCGGTGTACCTCGTCGTTACCGGCCCCCTCTATGGGTTGGCAGGCGTGGTCTCTGCGCATTTTTCCGAAACGGTAGGCGTTCCCCTTCAGCAGATTGCTTGCGTCTCTCAAAACGGCGGAAGTGTTTCGGCTGAAGATAAGGCTGTTTTTGACGCTATTTTGCCGTTCGAAGAATGGGGAGAGGCGTATCGCACCAACACTCCGAACCCCGTCAAGTTCTCAGAAGACTTTAATGACGACTATCTTGATCAGCATAAGCTTGAGTTTATTGTTTCTTGGATAAGAACCGGGTTGGCAAATCCTGCAATGTACTTGAAGGCATGGATTTTGCAAACGGACGATTACTGGAGCTTGAATTCGCAAACTTGGTATACCTCCGGTGTCGGCTACGATATTGGAAATGGCAAGCAGTCACAGCCTTTATCCTGGTCCTTTATTGAAGCAGACGACCTTTCCAGCTTATTTGATGCTTCAGTAAACGCTTTCCCCTTCCTTTTTTCGATTGGGTCCTTGTCCTGGATAATGCTCAGCTGCGTCTTTGTGGCCGTCTGGAAGAAGCGATACAAGAATATTGCCTTCTTCCTTCCGTTTGCGGCGCTTTGGCTCACGTTCCTCCTCGCCGCTCCCGCAAACGACTTCCGCTACATGTTTAGCTTGCATTTGGCATTCCCTCTTTTTCTGATGTTCGGCTTTTGCGATTTTGAAAAAAGCGCAAGGCAAGAAGAAAGCGGGAATAGCAGTCAGGCTGCTTGCCCTCGTTAGCCGAAACCTTAGCTGCTATGATTGCAGGAGTAATTTCGCTAGAGAAAGGTGCGCCCATGGAGGCTTACAAGAAGGAATTCATCGAGTTCATGGTGGAAAGCCAGGTTCTTAAGTTTGGTGAGTTCACGCTTAAGAGCGGCCGCCAGTCGCCTTTCTTCATGAATGCGGGCGCTTATGTTACCGGCGCTCAGCTGAAGCGCTTGGGCGAATATTACGCTCGCGCTATTCACGATAACTTCGGCTTGGACTTCGACGTAGTGTTCGGCCCTGCTTACAAGGGCATTCCGCTGGCCGTTGTTACCGCTATTGCCCTGCAGGAACTCTACGGCAAGGAAGTTAAGTACTGCTGCAACCGCAAGGAAGTGAAGGACCATGGCGCCGACAAGGGCAACCTTTTGGGTGCCGACTTGCACGATGGTGACCGCGTGGTAATGGTTGAGGACGTAACCACTTCCGGCAAGAGCATCGATGAGACGTACCCCATTTTGAAGGGTGCCGCAGATGTTGAGGTTAAGGGCCTTATTGTTTCCCTGAACCGCATGGAGGTAGGCAAGGGCGGCGTTAAAACCGCGCAGAAGGAAGTGCAGGAAAAGTACGGCTTCCCCGTTGCTTCCATCGTAAGCATGGCCGAGGTTACCGAGCTTCTGTATAACCGCGAGGTTCAGGGCAAGGTAGTAATCGATGATGCGTGCAAGGCTGCTCTGGATGCTTACTACGAAAAGTACGGCGCCAAGGAAGCTTAATCGCCGCAAAGCCCCAGTTGCTTTTTGCTGCATGCGACATGTGCGGCAAAGCTCCTATAGATTCTTAAAAGCGCTCGCTTCGGCGGGCGCTTTTGCTGCTCGCTCGTAAGAAGGAAGAACAGCTTGCTGGGGTAGGGGAGCTTGTTGGAACGAAGGGAGCGCTGCTGGTTGAGGCGGGTCAGGGCGGCCTGCTAGGTTGTGTCTGGTTTGTTCGAGTGAGGCGGTTCTTCGTTGCAAAACTTACGTAACGTCACGTTACTAAAGTTTCGGTTTCCGCTACAATTAGCGAAGAGGTTTTATAGATAACGCCCGTTCGCCTGCATCGTTCAGCAGGGTGTTCGGGCTTGAAGAAGGAGCCCAACATGAGCAATCTTTTGGATACGCCGAAGCTTGGCTTTGGCTGCATGCGTTTGCCGCTTACCAACCCCGATGACCCCACCAGCATCGACATCGAGCATTTCAAGAAGATGGTGGATTGCTTCATGGAAGCGGGCGGCACCTACTTCGATACCGCATTCGTGTACCACAATGGCGAATCGGAGGTTGCGGTTCGCAAGGCGCTGGTAGAGCGCTACCCGCGCGAAAGCTTCACCATTGCCACCAAGTGCCTGGCTTGGGCCTTGCCCGATGCCGAAACCGCAAAGGCTTGCCTGGATACCTCGCTGGAGCGCCTGGGCACCGACTACGTTGACTTCTACCTGCTACACAACGTGGGCGGCCCGCGCACGGCCAAGTTCGATGAGTACGGTCTGTGGGAATGGGCTGCGCAGAAGAAGGCCGAAGGCGTAATCAAACACCTGGGCTTTTCCATGCACGACAATGCTGAATGCTTGGACAAGTTGCTTAACGACCATCCGGACATGGACTTCATTCAGCTGCAGGTGAACTACCTTGACTGGGACGACCCGGTAACCGAATCGCGCAAGTGTATGGAGGTTGCCCAGAAGCACGGCGTGCCGGTAAGCATCATGGAGCCCGCTCGCGGTGGCCGCTTGGCCGACCTCCCTGCCCGTGGCGAAGAGGTGCTGAAGGCGGTCAACCCCAACAAGAGCGTGGTTTCTTGGGCATACCGCTTCTGCTACAACCTCCCCAACGTAATTACGGTGCTGGCCGGCATGTCTACCCTGGAGCAGGTTGAGGAAAACGTGCGCGAGTGGAAGGAAAACGAGCCTTTCAGTGCGGAAGAGGAAGCTGCTGTTCAGCAGGCCATTGAAGCCTTGAAGAGCGTGGGTATGATCCCGTGCACCAACTGCAAGTACTGTGTGAAGGAATGTCCCAGCGGCGTAAAGATTCCCGAAATCATGGGCTTGCTGAACCTGGAGAAGATGACTGAAAACCGCGAGTTCGTAAAGGGCCTGTACTCCTGGCAGGCAGCCGATGGCAAGGCCTCTACCTGCATTCAGTGCGGCGCCTGCGAAGACATGTGCCCTCAGAGCATCAACATTATCGAAAACCTGGAAGATGCTGCTGAATTCTACGAGTAAAACGCTCCAGCCTGCGCGAAATCTGGCTTGAATTCGAAGGCCCAGCTTGCAAAGGCTGGGCCTTTTTGGTGATACGCCATGGGGTGGGCGCTGCTTGTGCGGTAGCGCATCTCAGGCTTGCCGCAGTGCGGCATTGCGTGGGGCAAGCTGTTACCCGGGCGGGGTGTTGCTAGGCAACCGGTAAGGGCAGTGGGGGAATGGCTTCGCACCGTCGCCGGGTTACGCAAATTCTGGGTGCTGCACGGCTGGGCGGTTCAGGCGAAAGCCTACATCCCCAAGCCGCCCATGTTGTGGAAGCGCTTTTGCAGCATGTCGGTGGGGTATACCGTATCGCAAACCTGCTCGATGGCGTTTTGCGGCGGGATGTTGCTAGCGCGGTCGTGCGCGCGCAGCAGCACAACGCAGGTTGCCACGATGTTCAGCGCCATGAATACGGTAAGGGCGGTAGTGCACACGCGGTAGAGCGTGCCTTCGGTGTTGATTCGGTCGAAGATGCGTTGGCAGATCTGCAGCCCCACCTTTACCCAGAGTGTGCCCAGCGTGCCCCAAACCAGGCAGTGGAACAGGTCGGTTCGGCCGTCGAAGTTGAAGGGGAGGTTCAGGTAGCTCCATGCCACCACGCCCCAGAAGGTTTCCATGGCCCAGCTGGCGAAGTATTCCAGGCTGCCGCCCACCACGCCGCCGACTACCAGCAACAGCGCAGTGCTTCTGTGTTGTAGGGGCTCAAGAATCACGGTAAGAAGCACGGCTGCCAAACCGTAGATGGGGCTGAATGGCCCCCAGATGAAGCCAGGGCGGCTTTCCCATTCGCCGAAGGCTACGAAATGCTGAACGGTTTCGCCCGCCAGCCCTATAACCGACATGCCCATGAATACCCACATAAGCTGCCCAAAATGCTGGGCAATATGGGTTTGATGGTGAGTTGCGGCAGCGGAATGCTGCCTGTGCTGCGCCAGCTCCAACTGCGTCCCCTCCTCGCATCATGTCGGTCATGCGCTTGTTAAGTGGTAGATATTGTACTCCACGTATGGGGAAAATTAGACGCACTGTTTAAAAACTAATCCATAGCCTCCAAACATCGATGCTCTTGGTGGGCGGCTTTGGCTTTCGCGCTGGGCGCCAAAATGGCTAATTCAGCACATTGCGGCAGCTGAACAGCGTGGTGGCTAAGTTGGTGAGTTGCTCGTTGTACGTGCCGTCGGGCGAATTGCTCATGGTGCTCATAAGGTACAGGGTGCCGTCTTCGCATTCGATGATGCCGGCATCGCATAGCCCGGTGAACCTGGCCGATCCAGAATTCCAGCCCGCCTTGTTTAGCACGCGGGAAACGCCCTCTTCTTCGCCAACGCCGCTGCGGATGAACGATACGTTGGTGCGGCACAGCCACCTGCCTAGGTTTTCTGCTGTGGGGGTTTTGGTTTGCAGGTATTGGTAGATGTGCAACCACAGAAGGGCGCTTTCGCGGGCGGAGTAGCGTGGATAGTGGGTGTCGGAGGCAAGCTCAGGGTCTACGCCGCATTCTTCCAGCCACTCGGTAAAGCCTTCGCTGTCGTAGTTGATACGCAGGCGTTTGTACGAATCGTTGTCGGATTCTTGGATTACCTCGCGAATGGCGGAAGCCATCGAATAGCTCAGCCCGGTGTTTTGCAATGCATTGGAGTCGAGCTCCGATTCCTCGTTGGGCTCCCGTTCTTCATCGGAGCTTGAGCTGTTTTCAGCGACTGGTTCGTTTTCTGGGGAACCATCCTGCTGGGTAGTTGCGTCAGCGGTGCTGGTCGTGGACCCTTCTGCGCCGTTCCTGGCTGCAGTGGCTGTTACAAGGTTGCCATCGCTGTTGCTAGTGTTGCCTGCAACTTCGCTTTCAAACAGCTGGCACAGGTAGGTGCAGTAGGGTCCCTTGAAAGAGCTGGCGCCGTATACGCGCTCATCCAGGTTGTAGGCAATGCCCTTGCCGGTGTTCAGATTCAGAAGGAAGCAGCCAACGCTGTATCCGTTTTTTGTAAAGGCGGCAGTGGCTTCGGATAAGGCTTCGGCCTGCTGGCTGCCAAGGGTTGGCGCTTCGGCGTTGGCAGTAAGCGAAAAGCTCTGCGCGCCCTCTTCTGCAGCGTCGATGCCGTTGATCATTTCGGGCGTGAAGGTTTGGGGCGTCTGTGCGGTGGCGGTTTGGGCATCGCTGCCTTCGGTGCCGGTTTCTTCTGGAGCTTCGTTTTCGGTTTGGGCTGGTTCGTTTCCTTGGGCAAGGCTTGCGGCATCGGAGCTGTTTTGGACGGAAGTGCCTGCGGCTAAAGATGCAATAACGGCAACGGCGGCAATTCCCGCAACGGCTGCAACGGCAAAGCTGCGTTTGTTGTTGTGCGGCGCATACGTGGTTTTGCCAAGCTGCACCTTGGCTTTAAGCGCTTGCGAATGGGCGTGTTCGCGTAGGCCGCGCTTTTGCTCGCCGGCAATCTCCTTTGCCCGCGAGGCCATTTCGCTCAAGTGTTCCTGCAGTTTTGCGACCCTTGTTTGGGCGGCGCTCTTCGGCCGCTTGGAGCGGTTGGGTTTTCTGGCTTCGGGGCGTTTTCTATTATGTTGGTTCGCAACCATGCGCCGAATGGTAGCGTGCCCGTATGCGCTTAACGCACATTGCACAAATGTTTCTTAGGTTTAACATGATTGCCTAGCAGCGAGTGAAGGCCTTGTGCTAGCAACTGGTAATATAGTTGGGAAACGCTGTATTCATTTCGTTGTTAGGGGTTCAAAGCCTATGCCCATATGGGTGAGCTTGATACTTGTTGTACTGTTTCTGCTGATGAATGCCTTTTTCGTTATTGCAGAGTTCGCGCTGGTGCGCGTTCGTAAATCGCAGATCGAAGTTTTGGTGGACGAAGGCCGCAAGGGCGCCAAGCGTGCACTCCAAATGGCCGACAACGTAAACGAGTACCTTTCTGCCTGCCAGCTTGGCATCACGCTTGCATCGCTGGCTTTGGGCTGGTTGGGCGAGCCTGCTTTTGCCGCACTGCTGCACCCCGTGTTCCAATTCTTCAACCTGCCCGATACGGCGGTAACCGTTATTTCGGTGGCCATCGGTTATTTCATCATGACCACGCTGCATGTGGTTGCCGGCGAGCTTATTCCCAAGAGCATGGCCATTCTTAAAACCGAAGACTATGCGCTCGCCACGGCTGGCCCGCTGTACGCGTTCTACCGCATCACCTATCCCATAATGTGGCTGTTCAATGCCACCACCAATGGAGTTATGCGCCTTACCGGCCATGATACGAAGAATGAAACCGAGGCTTATTCCGAAGAAGAAATCAAACTGCTGCTGGAAGAAAGCGCCGAAAGCGGCTCCATCGAGCAAGACCAGTACCAGTACTTGGACAATATTTTCGACTTGGACGACAAGGACGCCAAGGCTATCATGACGCCGCGCACTGAAGTGCAGGCGGTGGATTTGGACGATGATTTGGTCACCAACCTGGATTTCATGGGTAAGAACAAATTCACCCGCTATCCGGTGTTCCGCGAAGACAAAGACAACATCATCGGCTTTGTGCATATTAAAGATGCTTACCTTCTGCCCGAAGGTGCCACCATGAAAGACCTGCGTATTCGCTCTATTCAGGCGGTGCCCGAAAGCATTTCCATCGCGAAGCTTTTGCAGGTGCTGCAGGAAAAGCACACCAAGATTGCTGTTGTGGTAGATGAGCACGGTGGCACTTCCGGCATCGTTACCATGACTGATGTGGTGGAGCAGATTATCGGTCGCGTGGAAGACGAGTATCTGCACGACGACCAGGATGAGATCTTGAAGATTGCCGAACACCGTTACTTGGTGGACGGCTCGCTGCCGGTAGACCAGTTCGTTGATTTCTTGGGCTATGAGCCCGTGCCGGTGTATGACTACGAAACCGCGGGCGGTTTGATGCTCGACTTGCTGGATAAGATCCCTGCAGAGGGCGATTCCTACGAGCTTGTTCATGAAGGTCGCAAGATCATCCTTATGGCACGTGTGATGGACGGCCTGCGCATCGATAAGATAGATGTTCGCTTTGAGCAGGTTGAGGTTTTGCCTGATGCCGCTGATGCGGAGGAGTAGCCGCTGCTTCCTGCGTTGCGGCGCCGTTTAACGGAGCCGGGCATTCGAATTGATTGTGCAACCGGCTAGTGTTTATTCGCCCACTGAGCGGGGCGAGGTTTTCCTGGTTGGCGCTCAGAACATTTGCAGGGAATAAAAAAGGCACCCGCTAGGGTGCCTTTTTGCGTTTGGTTGGTTGCCGTGAATGGGCGGCGCACTGAGCGAAGCGGTTGGGCTTGCAGACAGACGCTTGGCCAAGAGCATGCTTGTGCGCGTTGGCCCAAGCGGCGTTGGAGCGTGCAGCCTGCGTGCCCAAGAGCGCGCTTGCGCTGCTGGCTAGGACTAAACCAGGAACTTGTATACTGCCTGGGTGTACTCCACTGGGTCGTCGATGGGCAGGCCTTCAGTGATGAGCGCCTGATCGTACAGGATGGTGGCGAAGGTGCCAACCTTTTCGGTGTCGCCTTCTTCGAAGGCCTTCTGCACGGCTTTGAACACAGGGTGCTGCGCGTTGAGCTCCAGCACGCGGTCGCTCTTAACCTGCTGGCCATCGGGGCCCTGCGCTAGGATCTTCTCCATTTCCAGCGTGATGGGGCCTTCGGCGGTTACGCAGGAAGGCGTGTCGGTAAGGCGGGCAGAAACGGCAACGCGCTTAACCTTGCCGTCGAGCGCCTTCTGCATTTCGGCGAACAGGCCCTCGTTTTCCTTGGTGATTGCCTGGGCGGCTTCCTTTTCATCTTCCGATTCCAGACCCAAGTCGCCGCCGGCAACGTTCTTGAAGGGCTTTTCATCGTATTCGTTCATGCTCATGAAGCAGAACTCGTCAACGTCTTGCGGGCACAGCAGCACGTCGTAGCCCTTGCCCAGCACGGTGTTTACGATGGGTCGCTTGGCCAGGCGGTCGATTGCCTCGCCGGTTGCGAAGAAGATGCTCTCCTGGCCTTCGGGCATAGCCTCTACGTATTCAGCTAGCGTAACCATCTTTTCCTGCTTGGCAGAATAGAACAGCAGCAGGTCGGCCAGAACGTCCTTCTTGGTGCCGTAGCTGGTGTAGATGCCGTATTCCAGGTTGCGGCCAAAGCCCTTGAAGAACTTCTCGTAATCGTCGCGGTCGTTCTTCAGCATCTTTTCCAGCTCGGACTTGATCTTCTTTTCAACCTTATTGGCGATGGCGCGCAGCTGGCTGTTCTGCTGCAGCGTTTCGCGGCTGATGTTCAGGGTAAGGTCCTGGCTGTCTACCACGCCCTTCACGAAGTTGAAGTAGTCGGGCAGCAGGTCGGCGCACTTTTCCATGATGAGTACGTTGGAGCTGTACAGCGCCAGGCCCTTTTCGTAGTCCTTGTTGTAGAAGTCGTACGGCGGACGCTTGGGAATGAACAGAAGCGCGTCGTAGGAAAGGGCGCCTTCTGCGTGCACCGAAATGGTGCGGGCCGGGTCTTCCCAATCGTGGAAGTCGGACTTGTAGAAGCTGGCGTACTCTTCGTCGGTTACTTCCGACTTGCGGCGCTTCCAGATGGGGATCATAGAATTGATGGTTTTGACCTCGCGCACGGTTTCGAACTCGGGCTTGTAGTCGTCGCCGGCGTCTTCGGGTTTGGGCAGGGGCTTGCGCTCTTCCATTTCCATGTGGATGGGGTAGCGCACGTAGTTGCTGTATTGCTTGATAAGGGCCTGCAGCTCGTACTGGTCCAGGAAGGTGTCGTAGTCCTCATCGCCCTGGTTGTCCTTCATGTGCAGGGTGATGCAGGTGCCGTGGTCGCTGCCGATGGTGGCCGCTTCTTCTGCGGTGGCGGGCTCGATGGTGTAGCCCTCAACGCCGTCCGATTTCCAGGTGAAGGCTTCGGCTTCGCCGTAGGCGCGGCTGGTTACGGTAACTTCCTTGGCCACCATGAAGGCGGAGTAGAAGCCAACGCCGAACTGGCCGATGATGTCTACATCTTCGCCCTGTTTGTCGGCATTTTCGCTCTTGAACTCAAGGCTGCCGGAATGGGCGATGGTGCCCAGGTTGGTTTCCAGCTCTTCTTTGGTCATGCCAATGCCGGTATCGGAAATGGTGATAGTGCGGGCTTCCTTGTCGAAGGCAACGTCGATGGAAAGGTCGTCTTTGGAAATGCCAATGGAGGTGTCAGTAAGGCTCTTGAAGTAGAGCTTGTCCACGGCGTCGGAGGCGTTGGAGATGAGCTCGCGCAGGAAGATTTCCTTGTTGGTGTAGATGGAGTTGATCATCAGGTCGAGTAGCTTTTTGCTCTCAGTTTGGAATTGCTTCATTCGGTTCCTTCTTTCGGTTAGGGCGGTATGGCAATTTCTTTGTCGTAAAAAGTAATTAGCACTCCAGGCGTTGGAGTGCTAATTGGGATTCTAGTATGCACGGCTGCAAAGTCAAGGCGGCCTAGGGAAGGCCCGCTGTTTGTAACGAAGCCGTTAGGTTGGTGTGTGCAGCTGCGGCGAGGGGTGCCCTGCAGCCGTTCAGGGATTTCCGCTGTCCTGCTTAGAAATTCTGCGTTGCAGAATTTCACGTGCGGTCGCTGCTTCATGCATTAATAGAAGATTTGCTTCGCAAATCGAACAGGAAAAGCTTTCAGAGAACCCTTCACGCCTGCAGGGCACCTTTCGCCGCAGCTGCTCGATGGGGCTACTGTGCGCGGCCGGCGTTGATGGCGGTGCGCAGGGCGGTGATTACGGTGCCACGGAAAGCGTTCCGCTCCAAATATTCCAGGCCCTTGATGGTGGTGCCGGAAGGCGAGGTTACCTGGTCTTTCAGCTGACCAGGGTGCAAACCGGTTTCCAACACCATTTTGGCTGAGCCCATTACGGCCTGTGCGGCGATGTCGTATGCCTGCGCGCGGGGGAGGCCTTCGGCCACGCCGGCATCGGACAGCGCTTCGATGAACATGTATACGTAGGCGGGGGTGCAGCCACCTACGGCGCTGCACACGTCAATAAGGTTTTCCTTCAGCTGCAGGGTTTTGCCGAAGCTGCTGAGCAGTGCTTCGACATTTGCGATGTCTTCGCTGGTGGCAAGGCTGTTTCCGCAGTATGCGGTAAGGCCTTCGCCTACTAGGGCCGGGGTGTTGGGCGCGGTGCGTACAATGCGTACGGGTTTGGCGAACTTATCTTCCAGCCAAGCAATGGTTTTGCCGGGCGCCACGGTAACCACAACCTGGCTTTCGCGTACGGCGCTGCTAATTTCGACGATAACGTCTTCATACTGGTAGGGCTTCACGCTCAAGAACAGGATGTCGGCAGCTTCGGCCACGGCAACGTTGCTGGTGCCGGCGTTGATGCCGAACTCGGCGGCAACGGCTTGGGCGCTTTCGGCGTGCGCATTGGAGCCGTAGATGTCGGCTGCGGCAACTTTGCCGCTGTTGACGATGCCTTTCATCATGGCTTTTGCCATGTTTCCGCATCCGATGAAGCCAAGTTTCATTGCTGCCTCCTTGTTAGCGCGTGCGTCCTGCGTGGCTGTTGTTGTTGCGATTATAGCAAGCCCCCGTTAGCGCTATGTTTCAGTGTGTGGCGGCAGGTCTTACGGCTTTTTTGCGCGCCAGCGCAATGGTTGCATCTCGTTGCCGTTATTTGCCTTGCTTGACATGGACGTGCAATTACCATTGCCGTCATTTTGCTTTACCCGCTAAAGCATGGCGACTTTCGGTGGGCTTGCTTGCCGCATTGCCGCTCTTGTTCCCGCCCGTTTTTTAGTTGCTCGGCCACTTCGCTGCCTGTGCAGCCTTTAGAACGTTGGTTTTTGCCTTTGGCGCCCTTTCAGCAGCTCCAGTTCCCATAGATCATCGAAAGGGATAATGGTTTGCTCTACTTCGATGGTGCGCATGACGCAATCCAAGTGCGTGATGGTTCCCGTTATGGTTTCGTAGGCGCCTTCGCAGTAGAACTCGGCGCGCACGGAATCGCGGTTGCGGGCGTTGGCCAACACGGCGCTTAGGTGGGCAGCGCGCTCGGGCGTTATGGCGCGCCGCGGTTCGGGCTGGCAGTCGGCTTCTAAAACCATGTCGGCGTAGCCTTTCAGCGCGGCAAAGGGCATGAACTGGCGGGCGCGGTCTTCAGGTGAAACGCGGCGCCAGGTTTCGTCTTCGGAATATTGCCTAGGCATGGTGGCCTCCTACTTGGTTGTTGCGCTCCTTGATGGTGGAGGCTTCGGTAAGGCTGCTTGCGCGCAGCAGTGCGTTGGCGCCGAACTTCTTCTTCACGGCCATGATGGCCTCTTCGCGCGTGCGCTCTTCGGCGCGCTCTTCCATATCGAATAAGCTGTACTCTTCAAACGCATCGCTCATTACGCCGGTTAGGTTGATGTTCAGGCGCCGAATTTGCTGCGATGGATCAACGATGTCGTGGAACAGAGAAAGCAGCGTTTGCCATATGCGCCGCAAGCTGGCTGTGCGTCCGCCCATCTTGCGCTGGCCTGCAGCGTAGCCGCCGCGCAAATCGCGCCAGGTGTGGGGGAGGGGCTGGCCGGGGCCGCCTTTGGTAGGTTGCGGCAAGCACCAGGGGCTGGGCTTTTTCTTTGCGGGCGCGCTGTTGGCGAAGGCCTGCCCGGTGGAAACGCGGAAAGAGCCTTCAAACCCGCAGGAGCCGCCTGAGCTGTGCATTACGCCATCGCCATGCGAGCCTTTTGCGTTTTCCGAAGCGGCGTTGCTCCATGCAACGTCTACCTCGCTATTGCTCTGATTGCCGCCGCGCCCATAGCCCACCATCAGCGCCACGCCGCCGGCAACGCAGTGCTTCGACATAAGGTCGTGCACCAAGGTGTCGCACATTTCGCGCAGCACGGTGAGCGTTTCTTCGTAGGTGTAGTCGCGCGGGAGCACCTGGCCATTGCCCATGCCGGTGCTCTTCGATTGATATTTCTTTATTTGCGCGATGGTGCAGGGCTCAACGCCATTGGCGTGGTCTATAAGGAATTCCGCGTTCACCCCAAATTCCTTGAATAGCGCATCGCGGCTGGTGGCGGCAACGCCTGCTAGGTCGTAGATGCCGCGGCGCGCCAGACGGCGGGCAATGCCCGGGCCTATTCCCCAAATGTCGGTGATGGGGCGGTGGGGTTGGATTTGCTTTTTGAACAGCTCTTCGTCTAAAACACCAATGCCGCTGGGTGTGTGCTTCGCGGTAATGTCCAGCGCCACCTTCGCCAAGAATAGGTTGGTGCCCACGCCGGCGGTGGCGGTAATGTGCGTTTGCTCCAGCACGGCGGCTATGAGCATGCGTGCAATTTCAACGGGGGTGCCGTAAACGGAAAGGTAGGGCGTGACGTCGATGAAGCATTCGTCTACGGAATACACGTGGATGTCGTCCTGGCTGAAATAGCGCAGGTACAGCTGATAGATTTCGGCCGATTTGCGCATGTACAGCTTCATGCGCGGCATAGCCTTTATGTATTCGATGCCTTCGGGAATCTCGAAAATGCGGCAGCGGTTACGCACGCCCAAGGCCTTCATGGCTGGGCTGATGGCAAGGCAGATGGTGGTGCGCCCGCGGGTTGGGTCGGCCACAACCAGGTTGGTGGTGAACGGATCAAGCCCGCGCTCGGCGCACTCCACGCTTGCGTAGAAGGTTTTCAGGTCGATGCAAAGGTATGTTCGCTGGGCGTTTTCCATACCCCTACTATACGAACAAACGTTCCTAGATTTCAACCGAACAAGTTGTGGGTTTTAGAATGAGTTATTCCACAGAAGAACTTGACGCCATTCAGCAGATTTCTGCATAGGTTCAGCTTGCAAGAGTGCACGCCGTTGCAAGGTTTTGCATGTCGAATTGCGCTAACCTGTAAGCATCTGAATATTCGATCTTTTTGGGGTCACGCGCGGTATAGGGGACAAAGCACTGCGGCCCTTGAAGAGGCAAGGAGGGGCGCCATGGAAACGCGCACGTTTGGAAAAACCGGCATGAAGGTTTCGCCTTTGGGCTTCGGCGTTATGCGTCTGCCCATGAAAGACGGCGGCAAAACGGTTAACAGCAACACTATCGACCAGGTAGATGTTGAAACTTCCATCAAGATGATCCACGACGCAATCGACGCGGGCGTGAACTATTTCGACACGGCCTACAACTATATCGGCGGCTCTTCGGAGCGCATTTTGGGTCAGGCCCTGCAGGGCGGCTTGCGCGAAAAGGTTTGCGTTGCCACCAAATCGCCCGCGTGGCTGTACAAGGCGCCCGAAGATTTCGACCGCTTTTTGGACGAGCAGCTGGAGCGCTTGCAAACCACCTACATTGACAACTACCTGCTGCATTCCATGAACGGCGGCAGCTGGAAGAAGACTGTGCGCAGCAACGCCATCGAAGGCATGCAGCGTGCCAAGGCCAGTGGCAAAGTGCGCAACATAGGTTTTTCCTTCCATGACGACTTGGAGCTGTTTGAGGAAATCCTGAACGCAGCCGAATGGGACTTCTGCCAAATTCAACTGAATTATTACGACCAGGATTATCAGGCGGGCTTGAAGGGCATGCGCATGGCGGCCGAGCGCGGCCTTGCCGTGGTGGTTATGGAACCCTTGCGCGGCGGCTTGTTGGTGAACCTGCCCAAGGAAGCCCAGGCTGCTTTCAGCAGTTCCGGCTATGGGCGCAGCAACGTTGAATGGGCGCTCGACTGGCTGTGGAACATGCCTGAGGTAAGCTGCGTTCTTTCCGGCATGAGCACGCCCGAGCAGTTGCAGCAGAATGTCGGCTTCGCACAAAAGGCTAAACCAGGCATGCTTTCTGCTGAAGAGCAGGCGGTAATTGCCAAGGCCAAGGCTGCCCTTGATGCGCGTGCTGCTGTGCCGTGCACCGGCTGCAACTATTGCGTGGACATGTGCCCCAACAAGATTGCCATTCCGTACAACTTCCGTGCCTACAACATGGGCGCCTTATACGATGACATGGAGTTGGCGAAGGACTTCTATCAAAATGAGGTTTCCAGTTACGGCCGCCGTGCCGATAGCTGCACCAGCTGCGGTTCGTGCGAGGAAATCTGCCCGCAGCATATTGCCATCAGCGAATGGATGCCGAAGGTTGATGAGCTGCTGGGCGAATAAGCAACCTCTACCCGCAAGTGGGATCAACCATGTTTCGTTGTTTAGCAACGCGGCGTTGCTTATAATGGGGCGGTATGGATTATTGGGGCGCTTTGGCGCCCCTTCTTGAAGGAGGCCGCAATGGAAGCGGATGCCATTCAGAAGATCTTGGAAAGCGTTGCCGCAGGCGAAACCTCGCCTGACGATGCGCTTCTTCAACTGAAGAAGGAGCCCTTCACCGATTTGGGCTACGCCAAAGTGGATCACCATCGCGCCCTGCGCCAAAACGCGGCCGAGGTAATTTACGGCGCCGGCAAAACGCCAAGCCAAGTTGTGAACATTGCCGATTCTCTGCGCAGCCATGGCGCTGAATGCGTGCTCATTACCCGCTTGAAGGATGAGGCTGTGGAGCCCTTGCAACAGCACTTCGGCGAAGCATTCACCTTCTATGAAACGCCGCGCGTGGGCTTGGTGGGCGCAATGCCCGAAGCCTCGGGCAACGGCACCATCTTGGTGTGCGCCGCTGGCACCAGCGATTTGTACGTGGCCGAAGAGGCGGCGCTTACGGCCGAAGCGCTGGGCAACAAGGTGAACCGCCTGTACGACGTGGGCGTAGCGGGCCTGCATCGGTTGCTTGCCCATGTTGACGACCTTATGCAGGCACAGGTGATCATTGCGGTGGCGGGCATGGAAGGCGCGCTTGCCAGCGTGGTTGGCGGCATGGCTTCGTGCCCGGTAATTGCCGTGCCCACCAGCGTGGGCTACGGCGCATCGTTCGGCGGGCTTTCTGCCCTTCTTTCCATGTTGAACTCGTGCGCCAGCGGCACAAGCGTCGTAAACATAGATAATGGATTCGGCGCCGGTTTCCAGGCGCACCTTATCAATCATTTGCCGGGCAAGGCGCCCGCGGCCCAGTAAGGAGCAGCCATGCAGCTTTTCTTCAACTTCCGCGAAACTGCAACGCGCACGCAGATTTTGGATACCTTGCTGGATGCCATGGACTCTGCCCAGAACGACCGCTTCACCGCGCTGATGGACAATGCGGTAATCCCCGATCATCACTGCCATAACGTTATCGAAGTGAACGAAACGGTAGATGCGCTTGATGTGCCCGAAAAGGTGAAGGACAGCCTGCATGGCGTGTACGGCATCCTTGCCGCTGCCGAAGCCCAGGTACACGGCTGCGAAGTGAGTGAAACCCACTTTCATGAAGTGGGCAACGCAAGCGGCATCCGCAACGCGCTTGCTATCTGCGCAGCCTTCTACGTGCTTGACCCTAGCAAGGTTGTGGCCACGGCGGTGCAGCCTGGCC
Source organism: uncultured Cryptobacterium sp. (assembly GCA_964597085.1). Classification (GTDB taxonomy): domain Bacteria; phylum Actinomycetota; class Coriobacteriia; order Coriobacteriales; family Eggerthellaceae; genus Anaerotardibacter. The sequence continues at coordinate 5,407 of CAZQWR010000001.1, read as the reverse complement.
AGGGCGAAATCGAGTGCGCCCACGGCACGCTTCCCATCCCGGCCCCTGCCACGGCGGCCATTTTGAGTACGGGCATTCCGCTGGTTGAAGAGCGCTTGCCCGGCGAACGCTGCACGCCCACTTCGGCGGCGCTTATCAAGTACTTCGTCAATTCCTTCGAGGGCTAGCACGTGCAGAACCGCCCCGGCAATCAGGAAGAGGAAACGCGCAAGGTGGGTTGGCTCACGCTGCCTTCCCGCATTGCGTCGCGTTCGCTTGCATTGGGGAAGGGGAGTGCCGCTTCGGCAGGCTCGAATGCAGCCGCTGCTGCCGACCCTAACGCAACTTTGGTGCAGAAAAGCGCCTATTCGATAGACCCAGAAACTTACAATGCCGCCCAGCCTCAGCAAGATCTGCTGCTGGGCCGCTATGCCGTTGAAGGTCAGGCAGGGCAGGGCGGCTTTGCTTCTGTTGTGGTTGCGTGGGATACGCGTATCGAGCGCCGCGTGGCCATTAAATGCATGTCGCTTGAAGAAGCGGGGGCGCTCTTGCCCGAAGGCGGCAGCATTCTTCTAGGCGATGCTCTGGACACTTCTTCGGTGCCCGGCTTGGAAGAGGCGCGCATGGCTGCCAAGCTTTCCGATTCCTCCATCGTGCAGGTGTACGACTTCGAGGTGCAGGATGGCATGGCCTACCTCATCATGGAATATGTGGATGGCGCCACTCTGGGCGATTTGCTGGCCAGCCATAACGACGACATCGATGCCGATATAGTTTCCGCCGTGTTCAAAGCGGTGGCGCATGCCTTGCAAGTGGCACATTCTCACCATGTTCTGCATTTGGACATCAAGCCCGACAACGTGCTCATCGACAAGCAGGGCCACGTGAAGGTTACCGACTTCGGCCTGGCTAGGTTGGCGGGCGAAGCGGGCTATGGTGCGGCGGAGGGCGGCACCATCGGTTACATGCCGCCCGAGCAGATGCAGCAGAAAGACTTGAACGAGCGATGCGATGAATGGGCGCTGGCAAGTCTGGTATACGAGATGATGGCGGGTGAAAACCCCTTCCTGGCCAATACCGTGCCCGAAGCGGAAGACGCCATCTACGATGCCGAGATCATCATTCCCTCGCTGTGCATGGAAGGCCTGGGCGCGGAAGTGGACGATGTGATGTTCACCGCCTTGGACCCCGACCCGGAAGCGCGCTACGCCTCGGTGCAGGAGTTCGCCGAAGAGCTGCAGCCGTGCCTGGGCGGTCCGCGCAAAGGCGTAAACAAGCTGAAGCGTCTGATGAGCGAAGAAGACGCCGAAGAACAGCTTGAGGGAGAAGCCGACGATTTCGCCTGCAGCGAGCCCGAATATTTCGAGCCGCGTGAGCGCTGGCGCCCCACGCCCATGATGAAAACCGTTTTCATGCGCGTGTGGGAAGCTGCCGGCACGGCGCTTATGGGCTTTTTGGCAGTGAATTCCATTGCTGGCGATGCCGGTTGGAGCACTCCCGTTCCTTGGGCGATACTCGCTGCATTCGTGGGCATTTCTGTTCTGTTCCCTTCGGCGGGCGCGCTTGTTTCGTGCGGCGCTGTTGGCGTTTCGCTCTGCGTTTTGGGCTCGCCTATTTTAGGGTTGGTTTTTTTGGCATTAACTGGCGTGTGGTGGTACTTCATTGCGCTGCCTACGCGCGAATGCGCTCATGTGGCCCTTTTGCCTGCGCTTTTGGGCTCGTTCGGGTTCGCGCCCTTCACTCCCTTTGTTGCGGGCTATTTGCTGCGCCCCGTTCAGGCGGCGGCAACCACGCTGTATGCCTCGGTGGTTGCCTTGGTTTTGGCGGGGTTGGGCTCGGCACAGCTGGCTACCTGGAATGCTTTCGGCTGCATAACGGTTGCGTTCAGTGCCAACGTGCAGGTCATTGTGGTCAATATGCTGGTACAACCTTCCACCTGGATAATGATTGCCGGTTGGGTGCTTGCCGCCGTTGTTTGCTCGCTTTTGTGCGGCACGGGTAATCGCATCTGGTGCACGGTGGGCATGGTGCTGGCCGGCGCGCTGCTTATAGCTGCGTTCGTTTTCGGCTCCATAGCCGATTCTGCGGGCACCACGTTGTTGGCTAACCAGTTGGGCTTGGTGCCGCTCATTTGCGCCATCATTGTGGGCGTTACGCTCACCTGCACGGCAGCGCCAAGCCGCGCCATGGCAAAAGGCGCGCCTGAAGAAGAACTTGTCTACGAAGATTAACGCCCAGCATTGCTGCCAGGCGTTAGCGGTTTACGTGGTTAGAAATTTAGCCTGCGTTCTTCGACCGTCTCGCTCACCTTCTTGTATGCCCGAGGCGAGTGCACGGCAACACAAATGCTTGCACCTTGCGGTTGCGGCGTTTTTTTTCGCGGTGCCGTCCAAGGTTGAGGTGAGCTCATGGCGGTGCAGCTGTTTGCCCGTGTTAAGGGCGCTGTCGCAGCGGGGCCTTTACTCCACTGGGTCGCCCGAGAAGTTCAAGCCTTCGGTAAGTTCCTTTGCATCTTCCATGCCGAAGCCTTCGGTTGTGAATCGCGGGATCCAATTCTGTGCCTGCGCAAGCGCAATGCCGTACAGGTCCTGGAAGCTAGCGGTGGAAATTTCCTTGGTAAAGGGGTTGATCCAAGCGGCGTGATCCGCGTTTTCGAACTCGCTTTGCTCAAGCGGCTCGGCGCGGTGGCTCATGGCCTGCACAAACGAGTGGTTGCGGAAGCGGCGCTCTACGCTGCCCAAAAATTCGCGCTTTTTGCCGTGGGGCGAGTGGAATATGCCTTGGATGTGGCGGAATCCGTGAACGCTTTTGGTGAACAGGTCGGGGCGCACGTCCTGCGCGAAGGCATCGCGCATAGCCATGCTGAACAGGTACGAGATTATGGAGAGCGTTTGTTGGTTGGCCTGCAGGATTTCCTTTTGCGGGCGGAACTCGCGCACTGTTTTGCTGCGGCGCGTCCAAAGCATCATCTCGTCTAAGTCGCTTTCGATGATGGCGTGAACCTCGTTGCCGTCGCTTTCGTCCAGTCCATCAACGCCGGCATCGCACAGGGCGTATTGCTGTGCGTACACCAATGGGTGCTCAGCGCGGTCGAGCAGGTAGTGGCACAGGAAGCCCGCAATGTATGCTTTGGCAATGCCATGCGCCGATTCGGGCAGGTAAACAAGCGAATTTGCCATAGCGCACAGCACGGCGGAAGGCTGGCTGTGATGCATTTCGCCACCAAGCTTGGAATATTTTGCCGTGCGCAGGCTGGCTACGCTGTAGAACAGCGGGTCGGGGCCTTGGTTGCCAAGCAAAAACGCGCAGCGCTCTTGCTCGGTAGTGATGAACTGAGTGGCTGGAAGCTCCAGCGCGTCGCGGCCGAACTGGTCGTGGGTGATGATTGCAGGCATGGGAGCCTCCCATTCTTTACCGATATTTCAGATAAGCTGCAGCTTTTGCCCACATGCTGCACCGTATACTGTTTGGGTTCATCATGCGCCCCCGCGGGCGCGCGATCAAGGGGCGAAAGGATAACGGCCTGATGACATTTGGTCTTACTAAGAAGGAATTCAGCTGGGTTCTCTACGATGTGGGCAACTCTGCGTTCGTCCTGCTTTCCACTGCCCTTATCCCCATTTACTTTTCCGCCATCGCCGAGCCCGGCTCTTCGGTTGTTGTTGCCTGGGGCTATGCCGAAACGGTGGCTTCGCTTATATTGGCCCTGCTCATGCCCGTGTTGGGCAGCTTGGCCGATATCGCCGGCAACAAGAAGAAGTTCCTGGTGGGCTTTGCGGGTACCGGCGCTGTTGCCTGTGCTGCGCTGGGCGTTCCGCAGCATGCCCTGGCATTCTTGGTGGTGTACGTTATAGCCGCCGTTATGCTCAACGGCTCTATGGTTTTCTACGATGCTTTTTTGGTAGACGCCACCACCGAAGATCGCTTCGACAAGGTTTCTTCGCACGGGTACGCCTGGGGCTACATTGGCTCATGTGTTCCGTTCATTGCTTGTTTGGCGGTGGTGTTGGGCGGGCCAAGCTTTGGCGTCCCCACCATGGTTGGCATGAAGATCGCCTTCGTCATCACGGCGGTGTGGTGGCTCGCCTTCACCATTCCTGTGGCACGTAACGTGAAGCAGTTGCACGGCAGGAAGGCTGGCAGCCATGTGGTGCGCGATACCTTCACCGGCCTGGCAAACACTGTGAAGAGCATCATCCACAACCAGCGCCTGCTGTTCTTCATGCTGGCGTTCTTCTTCTACATCGATGGCGTGCACACGGTTATCAAGATGTCCACCAGCTACGGCACCGACCTGGGCATTGATTCCACGCAGTTGGTTTTGGCGCTCTTGGTTACGCAGTTCGTGGCGTTCCCTTCGGCTATTGCCTACGGCAACCTGGCCAAGCGCTTCGGTACGCGCCGCATGCTCATGGTGGGCGTATTTGCCTACTTCTGCATCGTGCTGTTTGCGGCGTTCTTCCTGAAGAGCGCCTTCGAATTTTGGATTTTGGCCATTTGCGTGGGTTTGTTCCAAGGCGGCATCCAGGCTCTTTCGCGCTCCGAGTACGGCAAGCTCATTCCCAAGGAGCGCGCCAACGAGTACTACGGCTTCTTCGATATCTTCGGGAAATACGCCGCCATCATGGGCACTTTCCTGGTGAGCCTCTTCACACAGATCACCGGCAGTTCCGAACTGGGCGTGCTCTCCATCGCCGCGCTGTTCATCATCGGCTTCTTCCTGCTGCGTGCAATGCCCGAAAAAGAAAACCGCATCGACACGGCAGCTTAAGAGGTGAAATTTTTGGCGGCATGCGAAAACGCGAAGAGGCGCCAGGAGTTCTGGCGCCTCTTCTACTCATTAGCGAATATGTGTGAATGCCCTACTTAAGCAGCTCGCAGATTTGGCCCAGCAGGGGCTCGAAGCTTACGCCGCGGTTCTTGAAGTCGGGCTGCTTGCTGGAAACGATCATGGCGTCGTGCGTGAGCGTGCCGGCGAATTCCACCGCCTCCTGCAGGCCCTTGCCAGCCATGATGGCCGCCAGCAGGCAGGAGCAGTACAGGTCGCCTGTGCCATGCAGCATGAAGGGCAGGTACTCGTTCTTCGCCTCGAACATCTCGCAATCCTGGCCGGCCACGAAGTTGCGGATAATGCCATCGCCGCGTTGGATGCCCTTCAGCACCACGTTCTTGGCGCCCTTGGCCAACAGTGCATCGATAATGCGCTTGGCTTCCTCATCGCTGATGTTCACGCCGCCCCATTCTTCGCCGATGGGCTCGCCCAAGATGATGGCTGCCTCGGTGAGGTTGGGGGTAAGGATATCGGCATCGCAAGCAAGCTCGGCCATGGCCTGGCAAAGCTCGGGCGTGTAGGTGGGGTATACCTTGCCGTGGTCGGCCATAACCGGGTCAACCACGCGCAGTGCCTTGGGGTAGCGCTCGTACAGGC